>JAHIFH010000026.1 GCA_018900995.1 Patescibacteria group bacterium
AATGATAGTTGAATCACGCCGATAAAATTTCTTCACTCTACCAGCAACATTTTTAGAATTAACAATAAATTCGTCTACTTGCTGAGCTGAGCGAAAGTCATAAAGTCTCATAAAATGATTAACAATCGCGGCATAAATTCGGACTGGCCAATAGCGCTGCCATTCAATTGAAGTAGGATAACCATATAAATAGCGGGGTGGAGTATGGCAGTAGCAAATTACTTTGGTTTTTGGTCCGACTCGAAATCCACGGGTAATATACCAGGAGGCAGAAGTAATCACTAGGTCATAATCAGAAAGATTAAAACTCTTCCAAATTAAAGGGGTTAAAAAGCGAAGCGGACTATACAAATTTTTATATTTAATCAATGGTGCTAGCCAAGACTCAACCACTTTGGCATCAGCAAAAGCCTTCCCTGCTGCAGAATTTTTAAGACAAAAAGCAGTATAAATTGGCGCTTCAGGATAAATCTCATGAAGGGCTTTGAGAACCCTTTCCGCTCCGCCATATTCTCTAAGATAGTCATGAGCTAAGGCGACTTTCATAGAAGTTCCATTTGTTTATTTTTACTTTTGGTTTTCTTTTTCTTCTCTTCAAGTTCAACGCCTGGTAATTTACTAATTAAACTCTTAAACCCTAACTCTTGAAAAAGCTTGATTGCTTCTTCTTGGTCATAATCATGAATTCGGCAAGCTTTTAAATTGAGTTTAATGGAAATATTGGTAACAATCTCCGCTAATTTTCTTGACAAATACGCGCTCTCTTTTCCTTCTATTAGCAACTTAGCAATTCTTGGTTCGATCTTGTCAATGTTTCTATTTCGAGCGGAGCGAGAAACAAGGTTCTCCCGAAATTTCGGGAGGTTCTTATAAATAGTATCCAGGTCTTTATATTTAGTCAGAAGTTTTGGAGCTGTTTTTGGTCCGATTCCTGGAACACCCGGGTAATTATCAGAAGCATCACCAATTAAGGCTTTGTAATCCACTATTTGCCTAGGCTTAATTCCCATTTCTTTTTTAACTTTTTTTTGATCATACATAATTGGCTCAGAAAACCCTTTTTGGGGGGCATAAAGTTTAACCCTCGGTTTAACCAACTGGAGTAAGTCTTTATCGCCGGTAACAATAACTGTTTCTACTTTTTTCTTGGCTGCCTGATTAGCCAAAGTGCCAATGACATCATCAGCTTCATAACCCTCAACCATAAACATGGGAATATTCAACGTCTTTACAACTTCAAATACCCGCTCAATTTGGTCTTTCAACTCCGCTTCCATTTTTGGTCTCTGGGCTTGATAACCAATAAACTCTTTATGTCTAAAAGTGGGTTTAGGCAAATCAAAGGCAACAGCAACGTATTCTGGGTGGAGGTCTTTAAGAACCGAAAGAAGCATTCGAGTAAAACCATAAACGGCGTTAACGATTTCACCGTGACGAGTTCTTAAGGTCGCAGGAAAAGCATAATAGGCGCGATGAAGAATGGCGTGTCCGTCAATTAGAACGAGTCGCTTCATAGCTTAGGCTTTTTTCTTCGCTCCCATCAATTTCCTAAATTCATCCTCATCAATTGTCTCTTGCTTAAGAAGTTTTTTAGCCACCAAATCAAGTTTCTTTCTGCTTTTCTTTAAAACCTCCATCGCCTTCTTATAAGATTCATCAACAATCCTCTTTATCTCTTCATCGACTTTGGCTTGCATCTTAGGACTAATTTCTGAGGGCTGAAACCAAGTCCGGCCATATTCGGTTTCTTCAATTTGGGGGCCAAGATAAACCGGTCCAAGTTCACTCATGCCAAAATCAACGACCATTCTTCGGGCAATCCTTGTAGCTTTATCAATATCAGAAGCTGCCCCTCCAGTAAACTCATTAAAAACTAACCCCTCTGCCGCCCGACCACCAAGAAGGCTAGTAATCGTTTCAATTAAATGCGACATTGTTTCGGTATAACGGTCTTTTTTGGGCGGAATTAAAGTAAAACCCATGGCCAAGCCTCGAGAAACAATGGAAACTCGGTGAACCGGATCCATATGAGGCAGCCGATGGGTAACAACAGCATGTCCCGCTTCATGATAAGCGGTCATTTTCCTTTCTTCATCTGATTGGAGTCGTTTTTTCTCAGGTCCTAATTTGACTTTAGTCGCCGCTTCTTCGATATCGTCTGCATTAATTACTTTTTTACCATAGCGCGCTGCCAGGATAGCAGCCTCATTTAACATATTTTCAATATCCGCCCCGGAAAAACCAACCGTCCTTCTAGCCACTGTTTTCCAAGAAGTTCCCTTAATAAACGGTTTCCCTCGGGCGTGAATCTTAATTATTCCTTCTCGATCCTCAAGATCGGGCATATCCAAAACTATTCGACGGTCAAACCGTCCAGGGCGAAGAAGAGCCGGATCTAGAATATCTGGCCTATTCGTCGCGGCAAGCACGATGACGTTATCATTAGGCGTAAAACCGTCCATCTCCACCAAAATTTGATTTAAAGTCTGTTCCCGCTCATCATGACCGCCGGTCACACCCAGCCCTCGCTGCCGACCAATAGCGTCAAGTTCATCGATAAATATAATCGATGGGGCTGCTTTTTTGGCGGTGTCGAATAAATCTCTTGCTCGACTTGCCCCCACACCGACTAACATTTCCATAAACTCTGAACCAGCCATTGAAAAGAAGGGCACTTTAGCTTCTCCAGCCACCGCTCGAGCTAAAAGAGTCTTTCCTGTCCCTGAAGGGCCCACCAATAAAACTCCTTTTGGTGTCCTGGCGCCAAGACGACGATACTTTCCTGGATGTTTTAAGAAATCAACAATTTCCTCTAATTCCATTTTCGCTTCCTCAACTCCAGCAACATCAGCAAAACTCACTGGCTGTTTACCTTTGGCAAACAATTTGGCCCGAGACTGTCCAAAAGAGAAGATTGAATCCTGAGCACCTCGGGCTTGACGAAAGATGAAGAAGAAAAACAGAACCATTAATCCTAAGGGCAAAAGAGTGGCTAAAATCTCAACCCAAGCCTTAGAAAGACTGGTGTCTCTAATCTTAATTTCCACCTCCTCTGGTTTAATTCCCTCCCGTTGAAGAATTTCAGTTAGACTAGCTCCAGGTTCTTTACGGGAAGTCAAGATTTTATCTTCCTCATACTTTAGATTAAGTTGGTCATCAACGACTTCCACTTCTTTAATTTTGCCTTGTCTAATATCGCTAATTGCCTGGGAAAGGGGAATTTCTTCACTCTTAATGGTTTCACTGCGAAAGGAAAAGAAGAAGGAGGCAATAATAACAATAACCAAGCTCCAAAGAAGCAGATTTTTTAGATTTAGCCTAAGTTTGAATTCAAATTTTTTACCTGGTCTTATTGGTATTTTTCTTTGCATCACTGCTTTAATTTCTTACGCACTACTAGATTATCATCACGAATAATCTTTCTATTAGTGTTTACTTTAAAAACAGACTCAAAACTCAATTCTTTAAAAAGGGTTGTGGGACCGCAAGGAACCTGATTGAGCGATTTTGGCTTTTTGACTGGATAGGCGTCGACGGTTCTCACTCCCCGGCGTTTAAGATCACGAAGAACATTCCTGATTAAACGCTTCGCCAATCCCTTGCCTCGATAATTAGTGTCCACCGCCACGCAAGTGATACACCAACCATTACGAGGAATTGGGGCCATGTCTTGATAAAAAATTCTCACCGTCTCAAACTCACTGATGGGTCCAAACTGAATATAACCTACTGGTTTTTGTCGTTTACCCCAAAGTAGAAGTTTGCCTAAGCTACCATATTTCCCCGCTTTTTTTACAAACCACTTTTTCTTTTGTTTAACTAAGTCCAGTTTGCCATCCCACTTCCCCATCCAAAAAAAGCATTCTTGACAATTATAACGGCGGTCAGCAGGGCGAGGAATTAAATCGAAGTTTTTAGTGTTAATATCAACAATTTTTATTTCCACAGCCTAATTTTACCAAAAATTATGCTTATTTTCTAGGGGTGGCTCAAATCAAGCCCATTGCCTTTTTAGCTTCGTGAAGAGTTTGACGAGCAATCTTGGAGCAATATTTTCTGCCTTCTTCTAAAATTTTATCGACTTCTTTGGGATGTTCTTCAAAATATTTTCTTCTTTTCTGAATTGGCTTTAATTCCTTGTAAATCGCTTCAGCCAGTTTTTCTTTTAGTTCGGCGTATTTGATGCCTTTGCCTAAATATTGTTTCTCGTATGCCTGACGAGTTTTTTTGCCCATGAACAATTCTACAAACTTCAGTAAATTGGCTACTCCCCCTTCTTTAGGAATTTTCTTTCCATGACCAATGTCGGTTGGTGTTTTAGCCAGCCTCCCTTTAATGGTTTTTAAGTCGTCGGTTAATTCAATGTAGCTTCCTTTAATTGTCTTGCTCATTTTCCCAGAGCCTAAGAGACTAGGAACATATTCTCCTTCGGTGGCAAAACGTTGAGGTTCAGTAAATACTTTACCACCTGTCCTGCGATCCCGAAGGGATTTTGCGGGGAACATCCGATTAAATTTCCTCGCGACCTCGCGTGTCAGTTCAATGTGAGGTAGTTGGTCTTTTCCTACAGGCACAAGGTCGGCTTTATAAATCAAAATGTCAGCTGCCATTAAAATCGGATAATAGAAAAGCCCGACATTGATATAATCTGGCTGCTCTAGCTTTTTCTCTTTATAAGTAGGTAGTTGTTCCACTCGAGAAACAGGATAAATAGTGCCCAAAAGATAAGCGAGCTCGACATGTTCAGGCACCTGGGATTGGACTATTAAATGACACTTCTTTGGGTCCAAGCCAGCTCCTAAGTAGTCTAAAGCTACCTCCCGAATATTTTGTTGAAGAGATTTTGACTTATAAGGAGAGGTAATGGCGTGAAGGTCAACGATTCCATAAATACAATCTAAATCACCCCTCTCTTGAAGGGCAATGTAACCCTTAAGGCCACCAAGGTAGTTACCCAAATGGAGCCTACCCGTGGGTCTAGAACCAGAAAAAACTCGTTTTTTCTCACCCATACTTCTCACCTCCCTTCATTCTACCATAGTATTTTTTTAAACAAGCTTTAGCTAATATCTCTAAAGTGTCCAAAACAGGAACCTGAAATTTTTTCGGAAACAATAAAGGTAACTCTGTGCACCCTAAAATAATTGTCCCAGCCCCCCTAGACACTAAACCATTGGCAATTTTTTCTAAAATAAGAGAATTTTTTTTATTTCTTCTCCCTGCAACCGTATCTTTAATGATACAACCCAATTTCTGAATTTCCTTTTCTTGCGGAAGAATAATCTCCACCCCTTGCTTTTCTAAAACTTTTTGGTAGATCCCAGTTTTTATAGCTACTGGTGAAGCTAATAAACCAACCTTTTTAATCTTTAATCCCTTAACTTCGTTCGCTGTCTCTTCAATTAAGGAAACAAAAGGAATCTTAGTTGATTTTCTTAAATCGTCGATGAGCAAATGAGCGGTATTGCTTCCTATACAGAAAAAGCTAGTTGGCACATTAGATAACATTTTTATCCTTGAAATTAACATTCTCTTAGCAATCTCTTTGGATTTAAGGCTGCTGATAAAATCAGGCACTGGGACCGAATATAGAATTATTTCCGGAAAAGACTCATTACTCAAGGCCTTGTATTCCTCTTGGGAAATTTTGATTAACAAATCATAGAGCTTAGCGGTAGCTTCTGGTCCCATTCCACCTAAAATTCCTATAATTCTATTTTTCTTAAATATTCTCATGTTTTCTCCTTTAAAATAAAAAATCCGTCCTTTTAAAGGACGGTGTCTGCGCCGTGGTGCCACCTTTATTTATTCCGACGTCACCGTCGGAACCTTACTGACTGGCTCGTACCTCTCGGTCGATCTCAGTCGGCGATTTGATTACGGATCGCTGCCGGTCCGCCATTATCCGGCGGACAGCTCTCGAGCTCCAACCATACTCGATCTTAACGCTTTTGCAAATTTTTTATCTGCCTATCGAGGATCCACTTCTAGTGGCTCCCATCGCAATAGTGCATAGGTCTTATTTTACTAAGCTTGTTATTAAAAGTCAAATTTGTGGCAGGCCCGGGAGGACTCGAACCCCCAGCACGAGATTTGGAGTCTCGCCGCTTACCAATTAACGAACGGGCCTAAGAAAAAATATTTGAAACTTCTTTGTAATAAGACCAAAGTTTTTTGGCAAGCTTCGCATCATAATAAGTAATCGCTAAACAGCCAGGATAATCTTTTTTTATTCGCTTGCCTGTATTTGGCTTTCTGTAACTTTTATAAAATCTCTCTTTAGGTATCTTAGAAATTTTTGACCAATATTCTATCTGTCTCTCCTCATTATGATAATCATGAAGATGGATCAACCCCCTCAATTTATTCTCATCAATCCCAAATCCCTCTCTTAAACAATGCAAAAAACATTTAATCATCTCGGGTTCAGAATTAGTAAATCTCACATAGGAAAGATCGTTTTTGTTCCCTTCGCACCAAAAAAGTATTGAGCAAAGCAATCTATAAGTCTTTTTATTGCTTTTTCCAATCAATTCTCTGCGTGCTGTCTTTCGTAACCGCCCCAAAATCCTTCTTCTCTTTTTCTGTCTTGAAAGAATTGCTTTATATTGTCCCAAAATCCCTCTTTTTTTCAATCTATTTCGAGCTTTTTTATCAAGCCTAATGTCTCTAGCCCATAATGAGGCAGTGCTTTTAGCAATGCCAACTTTGGCAGAAATTTCCTTAAGAGAATAGCCTTTTTGACGTAATTTTATAGCTTTTTCTTTTAACTCAACAGGATGTCTCATTCGAACTAATCTATTAAGTTATACAACTACTATTTTATTTTAAAAGAGCCTGGTTGTCAAATTAATTCTCTCCATCAAAAAACTCGCCGCCGCTCGGCGAGTCAACTTTTCATCCACGCAAACTCTCCGGCGGTTATTTACCGGTCAGTTTGCCCCACCAATTAAGAACAATTTTCTTGATTTTTCCTAGCATTGAGGGTATTTTAGCTTAGTTGAGAATCAGTGTCAAGTATGATACAATTTAAGCAACGAGCGGGGTAGTGTACGGTGGCACGTGAGGCTCATAATCTCACAGACTGGGTTCAACTCCCAGCCCCGCAACACATTTGACTCGCCCTTTCGGGCTCGCTCAGTGTTGTCCTGAGTTTGTCGAAGGGCAACCAGGCAGGGTAGCTCAGTGGTAGAGCGGAGTCTTCATAAGGCTTAGGTCGTGGGTTCGAATCCCACCCCTGCTACAAGGATCTCGGCTGACTCTAATTTTCCCCTTATCTCGAAAATCTGTTATTCTTTAATAGATGATTATCTGGCTGCCCCTTGTTTTTTTATTTTCTTTCCTCATTATTTTTTATTTCACTCTTCATTTCTGGCTCCATGATCTTACTATCCCGATGCGGCGCGATTTCTTTCCTAAATCTGAGAAAAAAAGAAAAAAAATTATGGCTATATTTCCTCATCCTGATGACGAAACTTGTGTTGCCACTACTCTAGCCTACCTTTCCCCTCTTCCCAATACTGTCACTGTTTTGTTGACCCTAACTCGAGGCGGTGAAGGCTATTGGGGAAAACAAAAATTTGCTAAAAGTAAACTTAAAGAGATAAGAGAAGAAGAGTTAAGAAAAGCGGCGAAAAGATTAAAAATCGATAAGCTTATTATTCTTGACTACCCAGATACGACACTCCATAAAATAGAAAAAGAAAAGCTAAAGAAAATAATCTTAAAATATCTCAAAAAAGAAAAACCCAATCTGGTTTTAACTTACGAAGGAAAATCAGGAATTACTGGACACCAAGACCACATTTCCGTTTCCCAGGCAACAACAGAGGTAATTAAAGAAATTAAAGGTCAGTGGCCAATCAGACTTTACTGGGTGGTGATGCCAAGAAAGATCACTAAGATAATTGAGGGAGCAATTAGAGAAAAGCTTGATACTCCTGAGCCTGAATTTTGTCTTTCTTTTTTTGGTCTGGGACTTGACGGACTAAAGGCTTTACACAAAAGATACCGCGCTTTTACTTGCCATAAATCACAATTTGCTCTGTTTCGCCCGGAAATGGGAATCCCTTTCTGGCTAGCTAATCTTATTATGCACCGGGATTACTTTTATTGGAAAAAAGTCTAGAAAAATAATTTCAGCCACTTTTTCCAATTAGGCAATTCTGGAGCAGGAGTCGAAGGAACTTCTCCTGTTTCACCAACATTAGGGGGCAAAATCACCACTGTTTCTCCTGGCTTACCCAAACTCAATCTATTCCTTGCTTCTTGTTCAACAAATTCTTCAGATTGATAATATTCTTTCTTTCCCAATAACTCCTGATGCTCTTTTTCCAGCTCTTCTAGGCGCTGTTGAGCCAATTTTACCTGGTCACCAGCTTTTAGCAAGCGATAAATATTCCTAGAAAGGCTAATTATAAGCCCAACGCCAACAATAATAATAATTATTTTTATCAGCCGGTTTTGCCTCATTTTCCTGGTTGACAGCCCCTCCTATAGCTGTTATTATAAGGCTACTGTCCCCTAAAATACTGCGCCTGACGGCTTTTATTTCGAGCTTGCGAGAAACAAGCTTGCTTATAATCTTACGATTATGACTGACGACAAATCACTAACCACTGCCCACAAAAATTTTATAGACTTCCTCAAAAAAAATGGCAAAGCTACGTCCACTATTTTAGCATATGGGGCTGATATCGAGCAGTTTGTTGATTTTCTCGATAAAAGAAAAATTACTCAAGTCACCTCTGTCTCCCAAAATCATGTTGAAGAATTTAAGAGCTACCTTGAAGGAGAAAAATATACTAAGAAGTCAATTTCCCGAAAACTTAACTCATTAAAAACCTTCTTCCGTCACTTCAAGGAAAAGGGATTAATTGACCAAGACCCTGCTGCTTCAGTTGAACACCCTAAATATGAAATTCAACCACCCCGAGTTCTTTCTAAAATGGAATATCGAGCTCTACGAGATGCTTGCCGGGATGACTCGAGAATGGCAGCGATTATTGAAATTTTTCTCCAAACCGGGCTACGGATTGGCGAATTAGCCAGATTAGAACTTGATGACATTGGGGAAAAAGAAACCCATGTTCGGGCTTATGAATCTCATTCAGAAAGAAATGTTCCCCTTAATCAGCCGGCTAAAAAAGCTCTTGACCGTTACTTTGAGGTCCGTCCAAAAACTAAAAGTCGCGCGGTTTTTGTTACCAAAACCGGTCGCCCCGTACTCGTCAGAAACATCCGGGCTTCTATTAGTCGTTATTTCCGAATCGGCGGCATTAAAAAGGCAACTGTCAATGACCTCAGGCATACTTTCATTGTCCATCAGCTTTCTTCTGGAACTTCAGTTACCACGGTTCAGCGCTTAGTTGGTCACAAGCGCCTCTCAACCACGGAAAAATATTTAGATTTGATTGAGGAAAAAGCAGAAGAGAAAATGAAATTAGAAGAACTCTAATAGATATTAGGTTATAGATTTTAGATATTAGGAAACCGCCAAAGGGCGGTTTTTTTAGTGGACGCGCCAGGATTTGAACCTGGGACCCTCACATTATAAGTGTGATGCTCTAACCACTGAGCTACGCGTCCAGAAGATATTTTACCAAATTTTGAAGCTAAAGTCGAGCCCGCTGAATAATTGTTGATTCAATAATTTCCTTATCTTTCCCGTATTTTAAGCGCGAAAGTTGTTTAATCATCTCCGCCACCTTAGGATTAGCTTGCTTTTGCTGGGTTTCAATATTCTTAGTCACATCCATAGAAAAAGCAGGCACGGGTTCATTATTAACAATCGTCTTGATATAAACATGGAAACGATCAATATTCAACAAGTCATCTTCAGCAAAAGTAGGTTGGAATTCACGCTGCAAATAATTAGCATCAGTCACTCCCACCCGAAAAGTAATAATCGTCCCCACATTACCAAAAATAGCGTTTTTCACCTCATCTTCCATCTGACCAATAAACTGGTTAGCAACAGTCAAATTGAGTTTGAACTTTCTTGCTTCTGAAAGAATCTGGGCAAAATCCGGGGTGGCAAAGTTTTGAAATTCATCAACATAAAGATAAAAGTCGCGTCTCTTTTCCGCGGGAATATCCTGACGAGACATAGCGGCAATCAAAATCCGAGGAATCAAAACCAAACCCAAGAAATTTGAATTCTCCTCTCCTATCTTCCCTTTGGCTAAGTTAATGATTAAAATCTTGCCCTCGTCCATAATTTTTCGGAAATCAAAAGAAGATTCTGACTGACCAATAATATTCCGTATCATTTTGTTAGTGACAAAACGACCAAACTTGGAAACAGTGTAATCAAGAACCTCACTTTTATGGAAATCGGCTGTTTTGGCAATTTGATCGGTCCAATAGCGTCGAACAATTGGGTCTTTAACTTTAGGCAAAAGCTCCTGAACAAACTTAGAGTCAGTCATTGCTCTCACCACTTCAACAAAAGTATTGCCCGGTTCAGCCATGACTGTTAGCATGGCATTCCTAATTCCATGCTCAAAGCGGGGACCAATAATCCCGGTTTTGTACGGATCATAGAGTTTATACATCAGATTGATAATAGATGAGGTAATAAAATGCTGCTGCTCTTCGGTCTGAGCCTCAAGCATGTTCAAACCCATAGGGCGTTTTGTATCTGAAGGGTCAAAATAAATCACCTCTTCTGCTCGCTCAGGAGGAATATAAGCAAGAAGGTCTTCGGCTAAGTCATGAGGGTCAATTAAACAAACACCTCTGCCCGCCCGAATATCTTGAAGAATCAAGTCTCGTAAAAGCTCACTTTTACCGGTACCGGTTTTACCAATAATATAAATGTGGCGGCGACGGTCATCATCGCTGATATAAACCGGTCGACTAATTCCCCGATAAGCACTCTTACCCAGATAAAGTCCTTTCTTAGGTACCCCTGCTGGAGCTGGCGCCCGCTTGGCATAAAGCCAGTAAATATGGGGGGTCTCGACTGTCTTATTGGGAAAGTGGTAAATGGTAGCGATTTCTTCAGAGTTAAGAATGGTTGGCTTAGCAAAAAGGCGGAAAATCGGCTGATAACGATAAATAAAATCAATCATGAAGCCCTTCTTAAACCAAATCTTCTTTGTCTTCAAGCCGTTGAGGTCGGAATTAAACTGGGAAAAAGCTGATTTGATATTGTTTAAATGGGAATTGGCTTCTTCTTGGGTTGGAGCAGAGACAACAATCCGGATGGTGGTAACAAAGCCTGGTTTAGAGCATTTATTCTCAACCGCCTCTAAGGTCTTGGGGTCAACTCTAAATTTAGCTTTTTCCGGGTCAGCCTCGGTTTTTTTGGTAGCACTGATATAGCCTTTACCTTGGCTCCGCCATTTGTTGTCTGCTGGAGACATCAAAATCTGAATTGCCGCCCCTTCGTTCTTACCCATTTTAGCTAAAGCAGCGGTGGTAGCTGATAAAGGATCCGTCGGCAAATCTTTATAGACTTTAATCGGGAAATAAGACGAGCTTCTCATTGCTAATTCAGCAAAAGCGACTTTTCCCTCTTCAGAAAAAACATTATATTCCTGCACCTGGGTAATTTCCGCATCAGGGTAAGCGCCATTGATTTGTTTTTCGACCATGTCTTGAAATTTCTCAGGCACAGAAACGTAAAAACGGATATCTTCATTCTTGGCGACAATCTCAAAAGACAAATGGGGTTGAACCTTAAAAAACTTAAACCAGCCACCTTTCCTAATTGAATGAAGGGCGGCAAACATCTGCTCAGCCGCATCAATCTTAATCTCATTATCAGCCGGTAAAGTTACCTGGAGAAGAACATAGGATAATGACTGCTCCTCCCGACGAGAGTGACGAAGAAAAAGAATTAAACCATAAACAAGACCTAGCAAAGCCAATAATATGAAGCCAATAACAACGAGAATGAAAAGAAGATAACTAACTTGCGATGCTAGCTCAGTTAAGGGACTAGTCATACTTTCGCTCCTCGATAAATAAATTTTCCGTGAGCAATTTTAATTAAGCGCTGACACCATTCCGCTAACCAGCGAATTGAATCAGCAATTTTATAATGTAAACCTCGATGCATCTCCTCCTCGGTTAAAGGCAATGTAATTTTCACTTTTGTCGGGGCAACATCATCAACAATTACCTGACCGGTGTCATCCGTTACTGGCTGAGGAAGAGATATTTCCGCCGCGGTTTCTACTTTAGTAATATAATCCTTAATCTCAGGAGCAACTTCCCCTTCTTTTCTCTCAACAATGGGAATTTTTTCTCGTTCGGAGATTAAAGTTTCTTTTGGTTCGGGCAGTGCCATACTGAGGTTATTATAGCAAAGAGGAATGAACAAAAACAGAAAGTAATTATTTCCCGATATATCTAAATCTTGGAACCTTCCCTCCCTTAATCTCTACTTCTTCCAGGAACATCTTTTTTGGTCTAACCCACAAAGTCCCTTTAGGAAATCTGCTTTTATAAAGTTGGCGATAAATCACCATTTCCTCAAGCGTTTCACTGTGTCTAGCAACGCCCATTACTTCATACATCTTCCCTCCATAATGTTGATATTTTCCTAGTCTAATTTTCTCCATACTAGTCTTTTCTCAATTCTATATTAGAATAATATCTTTTTGCTGTTTTCAAAAATTTCTCTAATTTTTCTTTTTTATAAGGCTTTCTCTTCTCAAACCCAGGGTCAAGGCAGTTTTTGGGCTGGAAATTTTGCCAAAACCAGGGTATTTTTCTTCTCCCTACTGCTTTTCTAAGTTGTTTTGCCATTTTAGCCAAAATTTTTTTATCATGAATCCCAGGAACAACAGTTGTTCGAAGTTCAAACGGAACTTTAGATCTTAGAAGCAATTTGAGAGACTCAATGATTATTTTAGGTTCAAATTCTTCCAAACCAATTGCGGGAGCATATTTTTCATCCAGCGGCGCTTTAATATCCAAAGCGACATAATCAAGTAGGTTTTTCTTTAATAACTTTTGAATGATTGCCGGTAGAGCACCATTAGTATCAAGCTTAACTTTGTAACCCAATCTTTTGGCTTTCCTGATAAACTGCTCCAGATCCGGCTGTAAGATTGGTTCACCACCAGTAATGACCACCCCATCAAGAATTTTTTTTCTTTTTTTTAAAAAACTCAAAACGCTTCGCTGAGAAATTGTTGGCAAGTTGTCTAAAACCAAATCCCGATTGAAACAGAAAGGACAGACAAAATTACAACCATTAACAAACACAATAGCAGCAATTGAGGCAGGAAAGTCGATTAAAGTGACTTTCTGAAGTCCACCAATTTTCATTGAACGGTAAAACCCTTGCGGTCCCAAAACTCCGCTTGCTTACCCGGATTCCACTGTTGGATCGGGCGAAGATAACCCACTACCCGAGAAAAAATTTCAGTACTACTCCCACAATCAGGACAAGTCTCTTGCTCTCCCTTAAGATAGCCATGCGAATGACAGACGCTGAAACTTGGGGTTAAAGTATAGTAAGGCAGGCGATAATTTTCGGCAATCCTTCTCACTAAAAGCTTCGCCATTTCTCCGTTTTGAAGCGACTCTCCTAAGTATCCGTGAAGGACTGTCCCGCCAGTGTATTTTGTCTGCAACTCATCTTGTAGCTCTAGGGCTTCAAAGATATCGTCAGTATAACCAACAGGTAACTGAGTTGAGTTAGTATAATATGGCTCGGCTCCGTTTTCCTGGATGTTCTTCTCGTTGGCAACAATAATCTTCGGATAAAGCTTCTTGTCAAGGGTGGCAAAACGATAAGTTGTTCCCTCGGCCGGAGTGGCTTCAAGATTAAAAAGCTCATTGGTCTCTCCCTGATATTCTCCTAATTTCTTTCTCATAAAATCCAAAACCTTTAGGGCAAACCTTCTTCCTTTTTTGTTACCGATGTCCACACCAAGAAAATTCAAAAGACTCTCGTTCATACCGTGAATGCCAATGGTATTGAAGTGATTGCGCCAATAACCACCAAAGCGTTGCTTAATCCCACTAAGATAAAAGCGAGAATAGGGATAAAGACCCCGTTCAGTGAAACGCTCCAAGGTCTGTCGTTTGGTCAACAGAGAGTCCCGAGCAATCTTCATTAAGCGGTCTAGTTTTTCAAAATAGTCTTTTTCATTTTTGGCTAAATAACCAATTCGGGCCATATTGATGGTCACCACCCCAATACTGCCGGTCAAAGGATTAGAGCCAAAATAACCCCCACCTCGCTTTTTTAGCTCTCGTTTATCAAGCCGTAAGCGGCAGCACATTGAGCGGGCGTCCTCTGGCTTCATATCAGAATTAACAAAATTAGAAAAGTAAGGCACCCCATATTTAGCCGTCATCTCCCAAACTGATTGTAAAACCCCATTGCCCCATTCAAAATCTCGGGTAATGTTGTAAGTAGGAATAGGCCAGGTAAAAACTCTTCCTTGGGCGTCTCCCTCTAACATCACCTCGGCAAAGGCTTGATTAATTAAGTCCATCTCTTTCTGAAAATCTTTGTATTGTTTATTGAGAGGTTTGCCGCCAACAATAGCGGCTTCGTCAGCAAAAGTTCTTGGGACCGTAAGATCTAAAGTAATATTAGTAAAGGGAGCCTGAAAGCCAACCCGAGTAGGAACATTGAGGTTAAAGATAAACTCCTGAATCGCCTGCCTAACTTTTTTATAAGAAAGTCTATCTTTCCAAACAAAAGGAGCCAAAAGGGTATCAAAATTGGAAACCGCATTCGCTCCGGCTGACTCGCCTTGCATCGTATAAAGAAAATTAGCCAATTGCCCCAGGGCTGTCCGAAGATGCTTGGCTGGTGTAGAGGCAACTTTACCGGGTACCCCTCTAAAACCCTTCATTAAGAGATCTTGAAGATCCCAACCAACACAATAAGGGGCTAAAAGCTGGAGATTGTGAATGTGAAGGTCACCATTATTATGAGTATCGCGGACTCCTTTGGTGTAAAGCTTGTTTAGCCAATAACGAGAAGAGATAGCCGAAGCCACGTGGTTATTTAGCCCCTGGAGCGAATAAGCCATATTGCTATTCTCTTTAATTCGCCAGTCAACACCATTAATGTAGTTTCCCATCAACTCATCTGAATCGATTAAGGATTTAACATCTCGGATTTTATTGTGGAGATCTCGATAAAGGATGTAAGCTTTGGCGGTGGTATAGTGTCCGTGGCGCATCAAAACCGCCTCGACGATATCTTGAATTTGCTCTACAGTGGCAATGGTATGACCATTGAAACGACTCTCTAAAATTTCCACTACTTCATCAGAGAGATATTTAGCTCTATCTCTATCTCTTCCCCCAACTGCTTCTGCTGCCTTCCAAATAGCATTAGTAATCTTTCTTTGATTAAAAGGAACAATCCGTCCGTCACGTTTTTTTATTTTTTTGATGGTCAATTCCTTCTTCGCCATAAAAATCTCTATAGAAAAACAAAACAAAAATCCTGCCCGAGCAGTGACTTCCTAAATTGGGAAGTAGTTCAATATAACACCAATCTAAACGAAGCTGTCAAGCCTTAACTACTATATCAAACCACATCACTCTTTGATCCTTTCCATTACTCTCTGGTATCCCGTCCGAGCATATTGAAGGGCACTGTCATAAACTGGTCTCGCTGTGTTGGGGATTTTTTCCTCAAATCCTAACATTACTTTTTCGTGTGCGCGCGTCGCACGAGATAGCTTCTCTAAAAAAGCTGCCGTATCCCTACCAGCTTGATTGGCAACTCTTTCCTGATCAATAGCCCTTTCTAAATATTTTTCTGCCTTAGTCAAAGTAGCAATACCTAAATCAATCTTACCTTTTTCGAGAATTAATGCATTGGTCGCTCTAATCCTTTTGTCGGCAAACTGAAGAAGCAACTCTCCTTTTTTGAGTGGGTCAGTAGTAAAAAAGAGTAAAATTCTATCCCGAATCATTTTTAATGGATAAAGGAGGTGGTCAGGAAGAATTCCCGGATAAGTGGGTGGTGACGGATAAGCTGTGAAATAATCAAACTCCTCTTCAACTGGCTCAGTTGCCTGCCCTGGAACTGACTCAGTCGCTTCCTCTTCAGTAACTACTTCCAATTTATAGCTTTCGCTGATTGACTGGGCAGCCGTCCGCCAAACTGATGCCCCTAAAATACCCACGGCAAAAACCAATAAAGCCATAACTAAAGCCACATTTCTTAATATTCTCATCCTTCACCCCCTTTCTTTAACTATTAATTTTAACAAATCTTTCAAAACTCCGGTCAAAAGTCTTTTCTACTTCAGGCGAAAAACAACAAGCCGGCAGTTCATTCCTTCCCAAATGGTATTTCAAGCAATCACAACACTTCCCTTTTCTGGAACACCCAGGATAGGTACAAGGACAATCTTTTAAGTTTTCCTCAATCTTACACTCTGCCACCCTAATATCTAGTATCTATTATCTAAATAATATAATTGGCCAACTCCAAAAGACATGCATTAAAATTGAAGAAACAAGATTCTCGCTTCTGGCAAAAACAAAAGCTGCGCCAAATCCATAAACAAAAACAAAGAAAAGATAAGCTAACATTACTAGGGGTGTATAACTAAGAACAAAAATGCCAATAGGTAAATGAATTAAAGCAAAAAGAAAAGCGGAAAGAAAATTGGCTAACCATTCGTTTTTCCAAATCCGCCATAAGCGAGTAAAGATGTAACCGCGGAAAACTGTTTCCTCAGAAAAAGCAGTCACAAAGGAAAGTAACACCAAGCCAATTAAACTTAAAGGAGAATAACCAACTTCAGGTAAATGAAGTCCTTGATATTTCAAAATGTTAGTTACTAGCCCTTCGGCAGCAAAAACAATACCCAGGCCAATTCCCCAATAAAGAGCTGGAAAAAGATTCTTTTTGGTTAGACCCAAAGAAGCCAGCTTTTCCTTTTCGACCTTACGGACAAGCCAAAAAGTAGGCACCAACCAGATGAGGGGTTTTAAAATTAATTCTTCCATCCATAAAGGAAGAATTTCCGGAAAATAGCGGTAAAGGGACCAAAAAGCAAAAATGAAACAAAAAAGAGAAAAAACATGTTTAATGGAAAGCTGCTCGTGATGAAAAATTTTATCAAAAAGTTTCTGGAATATCATTTGTTCAAATTAAACTTCGGTTTTCAACCTTGTATTTCGAGCTTGCGAGAAACAAGGTCCTGCTCGAAGAGCAGGTTCTTATAATTTTCCCTTTAGTCAAATTATACTTCTCTTGGTGATATAATGTAAAGTTATGAGAAAAGTCATGAAATGGGTCAAATCACGAATTTTAAGCTTCAAAAAAGCGATTGATCGAAGAATCAAAAAGCTGCCAATCAGAAAACGTTATCAGCAATTTCTCTTAGCCAATTGGCTTCTACTGTTGCTTTTTCTTTTTGTAGGTCTGTTTTTTTATTTTTTTATTTTCAAAGATCTTCCTTTTCCTACTAAGCTTGGATCAGAAACCTTTCCTGCTTCCACCCTCATTTATGATCGCCAAGGCAACCTCTTATATGAAATTTATACTGAAAAAAATCGCGTCCCGGTCAAACTAGAAGAATTACCCGAGCATCTTAAGCAGGCAACGATTGCTATTGAAGATAAAAATTTTTATCAACATCGGGGCTTTGCTCTTGAGGGAATTATCAGAGCCGCCGGTAAAATTGTTTTTAAACACCAGCTTCAAGGCGGTTCTACTATCACCCAACAGCTTGTTAAGACCGCTCTCTTAACCCCTGAGCGAACTATCCGGAGAAAAATTAGAGAAGCCTTGCTGGCAATGGTGACAGAAACAATTTATTCCAAAAATCAAATTTTGGAAATGTATCTTAATCAAGTCCCTTATGGTGGAACGGCATATGGAGTAGAAGCGGCCGCCCAAACTTACTTCAATAAACATGCCAAGGACCTCACCTTAGCGGAATCAACACTTTTAGCTGGCTTGCCTGCTGCTCCGACCCGCTATTCCCCCTTTGGCGCCCATCCCGAGGCAGCCAAAAACAGGCAAAAACTAGTTTTAAAAAGAATGATTGAGGATGACTATATAACAGAGCAGGAGAGTGAAAGAGCAGGAGAGCAAGAATTGGAATATGCTCCACCAACCGTGGGCATTAAGGCGCCTCATTTTGTTCTCTATGTTAAGGAACTCTTAGTCGAACAATATGGCGAGCCCTTAGTCGAACAAGGGGGATTGAAAGTGACCACTACTCTTGATTTAGAAATTCAAGACTTTGCCCAAGAAGTAGTTGCCACTGAGGTGGCTAAATTAGAAGAAAGAAAACTTAATATTCATAATGGCGCCGCCTTAGTTACCAATCCTCAAACCGGAGAAATTTTAGCCATGATTGGCTCCCATGACTATTTTGATGATGAACACGACGGCAAAGTCAATGTTACTCTCAGTCATCGTCAACCAGGCTCAGCCATTAAACCAATCAACTATGCTCTTGGTTTAATGAAAGGCACGCTTACTCTGGCAACAGTCATTAATGACGTTCCTACTTGTTTTGCTGTTCCCGGACAGAAACTCTATTGCCCTATTAATTATGATTACCAATTTCATGGTCCAACCCAAGCTCGCTTTGCTTTAGGTAGCTCTTATAATTTACCCGCGGTTAAAGTTCTAGCTATGAATGGTCTCGAAGACTTTGTCGCCACCGCTTCAGCCATGGGCATCTCAACTTTTAAAGACCCCTCTCAATATGGCTTATCCATTACCCTGGGAGGCGGGGAAGTGAGAATGGTTGACATGGCAACCGCTTTTTCTGCCTTTGCTAATCTTGGTATCCGTCAAGATATTTATGCGATTAAAAAAGTTGAAGACCGCCATGGTAAAGTCCTTTATCAAAAAGAAGAGCAAGAAGGTGAGCGAGTTTTGCCGATGGAGGTAGCTTATTTAATCTCTCATATACTATTAGATAATAATGCCCGTTCGGCGGCTTTTGGTTCTAGCTCTTATTTAGTAGTTAAAAACCATCCCGAGGTTTCTGTTAAAACCGGAACAACCAATGACAAAAGAGATAATTGGACGATTGGCTTCACTCCTTCAAGATTAGTGGCGGTTTGGGTGGGAAATAATGACAATGAGCCTATGAGTTATGTTGCTTCAGGAATCACTGGTGCTTCACCCATTTGGAATGAAATTATGAGTTATGTTTTAAAAGATGTAGAACAAGAATGGCCCATGAAGCCAGAAGGAGTAGTTGGCGCTCAGGTCTGCGTCTTGTCAGGAAAAGCTCCTAATCCTGAAGCCCCTTGCGAAACCCGGTTTGAATATTTCATTCAAGGCACAGTTCCCAGTGAGGTGGAAAACTTAAAAACCTTTATTGAAATTGATAAAACCACTGGCCAGATTGCCACTGATAAAACCCCACCAGAGAATAAAGAAATGCAAGAGCACCAAGTCATTTATGATCCCCTCGGCACTCCTTATTGTCTTGACTGCCCTTTTCCTACTGAGCGGGCAATTATTAGCCCTTACGCCCCAGCTCCGGTTATTCAAACTCCCCCTTCACCTCAGCCTTAAAAAAGTGTAAAATAAGAACCTGAGCTTCGCTCAGAACCTTGTTTCTCGCGAGCTCGAAATAAAAACTATGGCGGTGGCGAGGACAGGCGTTATTTTTACCGCCAAGAAACTTCGATCCAAGCAGACGACTGCCCCGGGTTTTTTTGGCAAAATCAAAAAACCAAAAAGTCTCTTTGGTTGGCTCCGTCTTATCCTTGAAATCATTGGTCGTCCTTTTTTCTGGCTGCTCTTGTTTCTCTCCTATCTTCTTCTCCCCCTCCTTTCCTTAATTGGGCGCCTTATTCTCCTATTAATCAAACAGGTTATCAAACTACCCCGCCTAATCAAGCCTTTAGCTAAAAAGCTTGCCCAGTATTTTCTTAGGCTAAAAGCGATCTTAAAACCACCTAAAATCCGTTTACCGAAAATCAGGATTCCCCGTCTTTACTTACCAAAACCTTCAAAAAAATGGCTCGTTCCTATTGGTGTTACTGGCTTTATTGTCTTTACTGGGTTACTGTTTTACTGGTATGTTATTAAGGACCTTCCCCATCCTGACCGATTAATCACTCGAGAGCAGATTGTCTCAACCAAAATCTATGACCGTCATGGCGAGCTTCTTTACAAAATCTACCGAAACCAAAACCGAACCTTAGTCCCCCTGAATGACATCCCTCTTTCTTTAATTCAAGCGACAATTGCTATCGAAGACGCTGAATTCTATCGTCATTATGGCTTTTCTTTTAAAGGCATAATTCGCTCTTTTTGGGCTAATCTCCACTCAAAAAAACTTTACGGTGGCTCAACCATCACCCAGCAATTAGTCAAAAACGCCCTTCTCACTCCAGAAAGAACCCTAAGGCGAAAGATAAAAGAGATCATTCTCTCGCTTTGGGTAGAGGCTCAATTTTCCAAAGACGAAATTCTCCAAATGTATTTTAATGATGTTGGTTATGGTGGAGCCGCTTATGGGGCTGAAGAAGCAGCTCAGATGTATTTTGGTAAATCAGTGAAAGAGCTTGACTTAGCCGAGTCAGCCTTACTCGCTGGTTTACCTGCCTCACCCACGACTTCTTCTCCTTTTGGAGCTCACCCAGAATTAGCTAAGTCTCGCCAGTTAACTGTTCTTAAAAGGATGAGACAAGAGGGTTTTATCACCGAAGATGAATTTGAGCAAGCCCGGGAACAAGAACTAAAATTTGCTCCCCAAAGAACGGATATCAAAGCCCCTCATTTTGTCATGTATGTTAAAGAATTATTGGTTGAGCAATATGGCTTAAGGCAGGTTGAAGAAGGCGGCTTAGAGGTAACCACTTCCCTTGATTTAGGGATTCAAAATGAAGTCCAAGAAATTGTTAGGAATGAAGTGGAAAAGCTTTGGCGGCTCCATATTACAAACGGCGCGGCGATGGTGACCAATCCCCAAACCGGAGAAATCCTAGCTATGGTTGGCTCCCGTGATTACTTTGACATTGAAAATGATGGCAACGTCAATGTTACTCTCAGCTCTCGGCAACCAGGCTCAGCCATTAAGCCAGTCAACTACTCCATTGCCTTAGAAAATGGCTTCACCCCAGCCACAATTATTTCCGATACTCCGATTACTTATCAAATTCCAGGCCAACCTCCTTATTCTCCCAAAAACTACGATAATCGCTTCCACGGCAATATTCCTCTCCGAATTGCCCTCGCTTCTTCTTATAATGTTCCAGCGGTCAAAGTCCTCTCAGCTTTTGGCGTCGAGAGAATGGTGGAGCGAGGACAAGAAATGGGAATTACTACCTGGGATGACCCTTCAAGATTTGGTCTCTCTTTAACTCTTGGAGGCGGAGAGGTAAAGATGATTGATATGGCCGTGGTTTATGGCACTTTGGCTAATATGGGAATGAGAGCTGATCTCCAGCCAATCCTTGGAGTCAAAAATTACAAGGGTGAAGTGCTAAAGAAAAATGGGTGTGGATGGGCTCTGGGCAGTGAGTCAAAAATGGGTTGTGAGAGTGAGAAAGAAAGAGTTTTATCACCCAATATTGCTTATTTGCTTACTGACATCCTCTCTGATAACATCGCTCGTACTCCGGCTTTTGGGGCTAACTCAATTTTAAATATTCCCGACCATCCCCATGTGGCAGTAAAAACCGGCACAACCCAAAACATGAGGGATAACTGGACAATTGGCTATACCCCTGACTATTTAGTCGCGGTTTGGGTGGGAAATAATGATAATACACCGATGAGCTATGTTGCCTCAGGAATCACCGGCGCCTCACCGATTTGGAATCAGATAATGAGTTATTTAATCAAAGACATTCCGGATAAAGAGTTTTCAAAGCCTGGCGATTTGCTACAAGTGGAAATTTGTCCTTTAACTGGTACTTTGCCTTGTGAAGGTTGTGGGGGCAAACAGGAATTATTTTTACCAGGCACTGAGCCCAAAACTCATTGTGATCCAGAGAAAATAAAAGAAATCAAGGAGAAGCAGTCTCAAACTCCCACACAGCCCGAGTAATTTTGGGGAGAACTTCTAAAGCTTCTACTTCTCGGGTGTCTTTAGTCATAATTACCAAGACAAAAGGTTTCTCAGCAAAAATAATCCCCGCATCTGAATAAACCCCTGGCAAAGTCCCAATCTTGTGGGCAACGCGCGCGCCTTCGGGCACGCCTTTTGGTATCCGGTCCTCAAAGCCGGTGTTTGTTAAAAATTGAAGTAGTTCATCGCGATGTTCTTGGTTAATCGATTCGCCTTCATAAAGTTTTTTAAATAGAATTCCGATTTCTTCAGGTGTGGCTTGATCGAGAGTGGTTTCCTCTGTTACCTGGCGCATCACCTTAAAAGCAGTGTTATCAGAATATTGAGCCATGTATTCAATTAGCTGGTGATAGGTATATTTAGTCCCCGCTGGTTTTGACTGGAGAACGCCTGCTCCTTGAACTTTATCGGTTTCCTTAAGAACATATTCTGTTTCCAAATTTATTTTGCCTTGTTCCGCTAGTTGATAAGCGGCAATCATCACTGGTAATTTATTTAACGACGCAGCGGGAAAAACTTTTCTTTCATCTAAACCATAATCCTCCCTATCTTGAAAACGATAAACATAAACCCCATAAGTACCTGACAAATCTTGAGTCAAATCCCTGATCTGGTCCAAAACCGGACTAGGGTCAAAATGTTCTTTAGGCAGACGAGAAATAACTCTTGGAGCCGTGATTTTCTCCCAAATCCTAGGGGCTTCTGCTTGGAGATAGAAAAGGGCGCTAGCCAAAACAGTGATTGTAAACAAAGCGACAATCGCTTTTCGACCATCACCACGTCTATCCTTCTTATCTCTTTTTTTAATGGGTTTGACTCCGGGAAAATGCTGTTGCTCAGCTTTAAAAACCATGTCAGCAAGTAGTGTGAATTAAAGCGTTAACTCGTTTGCCTTCTTGAACCAGTTGATTATAGCGTTTTATCACTTTAGGAGTAAGG
Source organism: Patescibacteria group bacterium (assembly GCA_018900995.1). GTDB lineage: Bacteria > Patescibacteriota > Microgenomatia > PFEM01 > JAHIFH01 > JAHIFH01. Next base: position 22,935 of record JAHIFH010000026.1, read on the forward strand.
ACAGTTTGCAACTCAATTTCTTTTTCTTTTAGCTTATTTCTAAACTCCTCGTCTATTTTGACAAGACCACTCCAACCCGCAGCAATGAGAATAATTTCTGGATTGCTAGAGAAGAGTTTCTTTTTCTCCCAATCGCCAATTACATGAGTGGTGCCAAAAAGGCGGTGTAATTTATCACTCTCCCTTTCCAAAACCTCATTACCAATAATCAAAACCTGATGATATTCCTGACCATCAACTTTCACTTTTCCCCAGGAAACTTTATTAACTTTAGGCATTTTTTTCTCCTCCAATTTTGTCTAAAACTTCATCAACTCTTTTCTCAAGTTCTTTAAGCGTTCTCGTATTTTCAATCGTAAAATCAGCCATGGCAATTGGACCACCTTTATCTAGATTCTCTATTTCAGCAAAATCTCTTGATTTAGCTTCTTTTTTGGAAAATGAACGATATTTCATTTTAGGATCATCTTTATAGCGTGACCTTCTATCTTCTAATCTTTGATAGCGCGTCTTTGGTGGGGCATAAACAGCAATTACTATTAATTGATCGCTATATTTATTTTTTAATTCCTTATACTCTGCCCAACTATAAAGTCCATCAATTAAAACATTTTTACCTTTTAATAACATCTCCTCTATCTTTGGCATATTAAGAATTGCATAAGCAACCTGACCGTATTTTTTTCTAAATTCTTCTCTAATCGGTCTTTCATTCTCCTCTTTTGGTTCAAGTCCCCTTTTTTTAACTTCATCTAAGGTGATTTGTCCAAATCTTAGATATTCAAACCCCTTTTTAACAAATTTATCTGCCACTTCAGACTTACCTGAACCAGTCATACCTACAATCGCAATTATTTTTGCCATTTTATTGATGATGATAGACTCCGCTTACTGGTATTTTATATTTCTTCGCCACTTTCTCAAAATCAACCCCAACTTGCCCAAGGTAGTCAAGATTTTTAAATTTTTCTTTCTTGAGTTGGGGCAAAAACTCAGGATAATGTTTTGATATGACTTTTATCAGATTTGTCCAGTTCTCTCCTCGAGTATTTAAGGTTTCTCCCATAGCCGCATCAATATATTTATGTGTCGCTCTGAAAACCTCATCAAAATTAGTAAAATTCGGCAAAATCGGACCAAGATGAATGTAAGTTTTTATGCCTGCCTGGTGGAGTTTTTTCAAAGCAACTACTTTTTCTTTGGGTAAAGCCGCTCCAGGCTGGAAAATCTGAGTCGCTTTTTCGTCCATAGTAATAAAACTCATCCCTACTTCAATATCTTTAAACTGCTTAAACAAATCAATATCCCGAGTGACTAATTTTGACTGAGTTAAAATCCCAACTGGGAAAGCAAACTGAGAGAGAATTTCCAAACAGCGCCGGGTTAATTTATATTTTGCTTCAATTGGTTGATAAGGATCACAAACCGAAGAAAGAAAAATCGTTGGTTTATCTTTTAATCTCCTAATGTCTTTGATTAAAACTTCTGGGGCATTAATTTTGGCATCAACAAAAAAACCCCATTCTTCATTATCATGTCCGGTGTAACCTCGGATGAATTTTGCGTAACACCAACAGCAAGCGTGCTGGCAACCAACATAAGGATTAATAACATAATCACAGCCCGGTAGTTTACTGGGTGACAAAATTGTTCGACAAAGTCTTTCCTTGATTTTGACCATTAATAATATCTTAGCAAAATTTTCGGGTTTTGTTCAGGGGCAGTTTTAATGATTGGTTTGGAGAAATGTTGAGTAATAGAAGTATACAAAAACTATCACTTTTCCCAATGATAGGCAAGCTTTTTACTGAGCCAAAAATCAATCTCTTTTTCCTTAATTAAACCTGCTTTTGCCCCGATCTGGGTCACAGCTGAGGCGCCATTAGCAACCCCTAATCTTAGCGCTTTCTCCAGCTGCCAACCTTTTGCCAAACCAGCAATAAGACCGGCACTAAAACCATCACCCGCCCCTGTGGCTTCCACCATTTTCATTTTTAAACCATCAATAATCAATTTCCCTTTTTTGGGAACGCAAACATGAGCGCCTTTGACTCCCTCGGTAACAACTGTTATTACTTTTGGTAAAGCCAAACACATCTTGTCAAAAACTTTTTCATCAACAATCGTCATTCCCAAGAGCTGAGCCGCTTCTTCTCGATTAACAATAAAAACATCAAAATTTTGGGCAATTTCTAAAAGTTTTTTCTTTTGAGCGAGTTCTTTTTTTCCTGGATTGACAGCAATTTTAATGTGATTTTTCTTGGCGTGCTCTGTCAATGCCTCCACTAAATCCAAGTTTCCCTCTAATGAAGAAAGATAAAACCAAAAAGCATTAAGATTTTTGAAATCAATCATTGGCTTTTCCAGCCGTGTCCCGCCACGATAAACTAAAATCGTCCGGTTGCCATCAGGGGCAACAAGAATGGTGGAATAATCAGTCTGCTCGCCTTCAACTTGAACCAAAAACCGATCATCAACCCCTTCTTTTTTAATTTCTTGGCGAACAATTTTGCCGGCAAAATCCCAACCACAACGAGCAACAACTGCTGCTTTTAAACCCAGTCGAGAAAAACCCGCGGCTGTGTTCGTCCCTCCTCCACCGGAACAAATTTCTAAACGCTCCACTTCTGCTTTCACCCCATAAGGAACAGCAATAGCTTTACCAGTAAAAAATTGGTCAGATTTAATTACTTTTAAATCCGGTGCTATAACAAACGCATCAAGAACAGCTGAACCAAAAGAGATGGTGTCGAATTTCATAGTTGAGTCGTTGTGCTTTCTTCTGAGGGAATAACTGCTTTACCTGCGCTTCCAAAAAGCTGAATTTTTCCTTCAACCACTTTTTGGACAGCGGCAATGACCGGTGGCATGATTCTATAGATGGCTACCTCTTCAGAGCCTTTGAGAACATTTTCTAAAGTTTCTCTATAGGCAACTCGTAATTCGGTATTAACATTAATCTTCACTACCTTACCAATGGCAATCGCCTGCTTAATATCCTCTTCCAGTAAACCAGAACCACCGTGAAGTGAGAGGAAACAAGGTAATTTTTCCGCAATCAATTTCAGGCGTTCCAAATCAAGCTTGGGTGGTTGAGGGTAGGTGCCATGAAGGTTGCCAATAAAAACCGCCAAAATATCCACCCCGGTTTGATTAACAAAATCAGCCGCTTTTTCCGGGTCCGTATAACTACCACTGGCTTGAATTGATTCCGCTTCTTCTCGATGAGGAATGGACTCTCCTAAAATCTTATCAACCTCTCCTTCAACCAAAATCCCTTTCTCATGAGCCTGTTCGACTATAACTTTAGTGATTTTAACATTCTCCTCATAAGGCAAACTGGAGCCATCAAAGTGGATTAAATCAAAGCCTGATTCAATGCCTTCCTGAGCTTCCTCTAAGCCTAAAGAGTGATCAAGATTAGTCAGAATCGGAAAGCCCATTTCTTTTTTGAAATTCTCGATGACACAGTCAAAGTTTTTGTGTCCAAAGAATTTAATCTCACCCGGTGAGGCCTCAACAATTAAAGGGGATTTAAGCTCAACCCCTGCCTGAACCACACCTTTAACAATCTCTAAATCACCGGCATTAAAAGCGCCCAGGGCATAGCCTTCACTCTTGGCTTTATTTAAAATTTCTTGGGCAGTCATTCTTTTGCTCCTTTAATAATCTCCACTGCTCTGGAGGTACCAATCCGGTCCGCGCCTTTTTCAATAAAAGCAACCGCTTCTTTATAAGTGTGAATCCCGCCAGCGACCTTTATTTTAATTTTATCCCCAATTGCTTCCCTAATTAATTCAACATCTTTTAAGCTCGCCCCTCTTGGTCCCAAGCCAGTATTAGTTTTAACAAAATCGGCACCTGATTTTAAAACTAACTGGGCGGCTTTTTTAATTTCCTCATCAGTCAACAAGCTCGTTTCAATAATAAATTTCACCACCACGCTGCCTTTAATATTTTTGGCGGCACTAAGAATGGCTTCCATTTCCGCCAGAACTTGATCCTTCTCCCCACCCTTAAACAAACCTACATTCATGCAAATATCCAGTTCATCAGCTCCCTTTTTAGCGGCATCTATTGCCGCTAAAGTCTTGGTATTCTGGGTATCTTGACCAAGAGGGAAACCGATGACAGTGCCCACAATCCCATCAGCCATTAATTCCCTTGCCAGAGGAATATAGTAAGGATTAACAAAAGCAGAGTGAAGTTTATGTTTTTTTACCTTTTGACAAAGCTCTTTGATATCTTCAGGCGTAGCATCAGGATGGTGATTGGCGAGGTCAAGATATTTAGCTAAATCCTTTTTTTTCATCTTTTCCCTCCACCTACCAAAATCGCTTCTTCAATTAACCGGCAACAATAACCCCACTCATTGTCATACCAAGCCACTATCTTAACCAAATCATGATCAACCACCGCGGTGAGGTTAAGGTCAACAATGGCGGAAGCGGTTGTTCCCAAGATATCAGTCGAGACTAAGGGTTCCTCGGTCACTTCCACAATCCCCTTATATTTCCCTTTAGCGGCTTTCCTAAAAACCTGATTAACCTCCTCAACCGTTGTTCTTTTGGTAACCAAAAAAACAAAATCCGCAATTGAGCCAGAAGCCACCGGCACCCGATAAGCCAAACCATCAAAAAGCCCAGCGATTTCGGGTATCACCCGAACTGTAGCTCGGGCAGCGCCAGTGGTGGTGGGCACAATATTAATGGCTGCCGCCCTGGCTCGCCGCAAGCTCTTGCTTGAGCCATCAACTAATTCCTGGCTAGAAGTGTAGGCATGAATGGTGCTCATCATCGCTTTTTCAATCCCAAAATTTTCCCAGATAATTTTGGTCACAGGAGCAACACAGTTAGTAGTACAAGAAGCATTATTAATCACCGTCCCCCGATACTTATCTTCATTAACCCCAATCACAAAAGAGGGCGTATCTTCTGAAGGCGCAGAAATAACCACTTTTTGAGCCCCAGCAAGCACATGCTTTTTGGCATCGATACCTTTGGTAAAAACGCCAGTGGCTTCAATTACGACATCTACTTTATATTTCTCCCAGGGAATTTTGGCGGGATCGCGTTGAGCTAAAACAGGAATTCTTTCTTTAGCAAAAACAAAAGCGCTGATTTCGTTTCCTTTTGTTTTTTTAGTCTCGACTTTGAAACTCTCCTTAAAACGACCATAGACCGAATCATATTTCAGCATATGAGCCCAACCCTGAGCATCCATGCTTCCGGAAGTATTAACGGCAACAATTTTGACTTTCTTCTTGTAATGAGTTCTGGCGACCCGGAAAGCAATTCGGCCAATCCGACCAAAACCATTAATAGCAACTTTGATCATAAGAATTTAGGATTTTAGGAATTTAGTGATTAGTCCTTTTTTTGACTTTCCACTACAATCTTACATTCCTATAATCCTCCTTTTATTGCTTCTATTCCTGGCAGAGTTTTTTCCGCTAAAAAGAAAAGCATGGCTCCACCGCCAGAAGAAATATAATCAATCTTATCTACTAAACCAAACTTAGTTAAAGCTGCTTCGGTATCGCCACCGCCAATTACCGTATAAGCCCCACTATCAACTACTGCCTGGGCAACTCTTCTCGTTCCTCGGCTAAACTCCTCTTTCTCATAAGCCCCCATTGGTCCACTCCAGATAATCGTCCCTGCTTTGGCGATTATTTTTTCAAATTCCTTAACTGACTTCATGGTAATATCTTCACCATCCCGCTTCAAGTGACCGCTTACCTTTTCGTGATCAATAAGCTGAGGAATGCCATCATAAAGTACTAACTTGCCGCCAACTAAAATATCATCAGCCCAGCCAACCATTTTTCTTACTGCTTCAACCTTACTCCGCTTAATTCCACCAAGGATAACTACCACCGGTCGTCGGGGTTTTTGCAATATGTTAGACAAAGTGTCCACTTCTTTAAGTAAATCTAATCCCGCGACTGAGGGTAAGTAGCGAGGCACACCCACTATTGAAGCATGGCGACGATGAGAAACAGCAAAAGCATCATTAATATAAAAGTTGACAAGGGAAGCTAATTTTTGGGCAAAGCCTTTGTCATTCCTTTCTTCGCGAGGATCAAATCTTAGGTTCTCTAAAAGCAAAATTCTTCCCTGTTTAAGCTCTTTAACCGCCTGTTCAGTCTTTTTTCCTAAAACTTCAGCAGAAAGACTCACATCTCTGTCTAAAAGCAAACTTAATTTTTCCGCCACTGGCTTGAGGCTTAAGCCTTTAACCACTTTTCCACCGGGTCGATCAAGATGGGCAATAATAATAATTTTGGCTTTTTGGGAAATTAAATGCTTGATTGTAGGCAGAGAATCTTCAATTCGAGTGGCATCAGCCACTCGTCCATCCTGGTCAAGAGGAACATCATAATCAGCTCGTAAAAGAACGGTTTTATTGGTTAAATCAAGGTCTTTAATGCTGGGCAGTTTCATCAGTAATCTATTTTTTCTCCTTCTTTATCATCTCAACCACTCTATCTACCAACTTCACTGGGTCGCGGTCAAAAATAACTTTTCTTTTGCCTTTCTTAGCCACATCCAAAATCCGTCTGACCTCATCGGCGGTCCCGCCTGAACCTTCCAAAACACCAACAATTTCATTCTCCTCGAAAGCAACCGTGAATTCATTGAGCGTTCCTATCCGACCGTCAATCATGATAGTGGCATCAGCACTGCGAACCATCAAAAGATTCCTCCCGGCATAACCTGCTTCTGTATAAATAATGTGGTCAAAAACTTTTGGACTCATTGGCAAACGAAATTTCTTTTTGTGCTCAATCTCGGTTCCAGCAGGGGAGAAGCCAATATTAGAACCGCCGGCTTCTTTAGCTACCTTAGCGGCTTCATAAGGAACACCGGAGGTGGCACCGGTAATAAGAATATGGCCTCTTTTGGCAATTTCCTCACCCACTTTCCGAGCTAAAGGATAGGCTTTTTGGACATGCTTCCCTTCAGCTCCTCCAGAAATACAGATTTTAAATTGTCTTTTCACTTGAATCCTCCGGCTAAATCTAATAATTCTTTTTCTGGTTTTTCTGCTAAAACCACATCTGTTGCTACTAAAATACCTTTCGCCCCTAATTTTAGAGCTGTTTTAACATCTTTTTGGGAATGAACCCCGGCGCCCACCAAAACTGGAATTTTTTTAATTTTTTTAACAAAATCCCTAATCACCCCTGGCTTGGCAGAAGAAACAGAATCGGTTCGGCTACCAATAAATTCCAGGGGTTCATAAGCAATAAAATCCGGTTTGCTCTCAACA
>JAHIFH010000027.1 GCA_018900995.1 Patescibacteria group bacterium
GACATTTATCAAACACATCTACCTGCGAAAAAGATAAATAGGTAATTGGCGGGCGAGTTTCTTTTCGCTCTTTCTCTGGCGTGGGTTGAAAATCAAAAATGGCTAGTTGGTCACTGGTTTTTGTTGGCTTTTTCACTGCCCCCTCTCCCAAGGCTTCAATCACAAAAGGTGAAACTTTTTTCTCTCTTTTGGCTTCACCGTAGTAATTGGCAGCGGTTAAAAACAAGCGGTCACAAGCCCGAGTCATGCCCACGTAAAACAACCGTCTCTCTTCTTGCTCGTGATAATCCCCAACCGGCAAAATTTCTTTGATTACTTTTTCCGGAATAGGAATTTGCTCTCGCCTTTCGCGAGTCGGGAAACGGGCGGCCACTAAATTAACCAAGAAAACCACAGGAAATTCCAAGCCTTTGGCTGAGTGAACGGTTAATAAATTAACTCGATTTTCCTCAATCCAATCAATATTGCTTGCTAAAGGCGATTCACCTAAAACCATGGAAAGATTTATCCAGTCAACCACGGCTCTTACCGAAGCATCTTCATGGTCAACCTCATAGGTTTTTAATCGATCAAAAAGTCGGGAAATGTTTTGGGCTTGCTTCTCTTCAGTGGGCGATTTATAGTCGGTGAGATTTTTCAGTAAGCCCGTGTCTTCAAGAAAATAATAAAGAATCTGACCCGCTGTTTCTTTGGGGAGAAGCTTTAAGTGGCGATAAACCATTTTAACAAATCTTTCAATTTGGGCTTTGGTTTTTTTGGCAATTCGCAATTTCCCTGCTTGTTCACAAGCTTCAAATAAAGATAAATTTTTCCTTTTGGCATAATTATTAATCGCCGCCAAATCCCGAGCATTAATATCAAACAAATCCATGGAAAGCACTCGGTACAAGGCAATATCATCCTCAAAGTTATAAAGGATTTTAAGATAGGCAATCAAATCTTTAACTTCAGCTTGACGGAAAAGCTGTCCCGGACCTAAAAACTGATAAGGCAAACCATGACGAGCCAGAGCCCGAACAAAAGGGTCGGCATGATTGTTGGCTCTCACTAAGATAGCAATGTCTTTGTAAGCATAGCTACCAGCCGAGCCATCGGTTAGGCTTGTAATTGTTTTAGCAACGGCTTCGGCTTCATTTTCCACCCGATCAGTATGAATAAGCCCAATCATTTTCCCTCGAGTTTTTTTAACTGCCTCAAGTTGTTTATTTATTTTTTCCTTGACTTCTAACCTATCTGGATTATTGTTTTGAATTAACTGATAAGCGTGGTCAAGGATTAACTGGGTGGAGCGATAATTTTTGGAAAGAACCACAATTTTTGCTTTAGGATAATTTTTTCGGAATTGGATAATGTTAGAAACCGCGGCGCCCCGAAAGCGATAAATTGACTGGTCATCATCGCCGGTGACCGTCAAATTAGCTTTTTTCCCCACCAAAAGCATGGCTAATTCATTTTGGGCATAATTAGTATCTTGGAATTCATCCACTAAAATATATTTAAATTGCTTCTGATATTGGCGAAGAATGTTTTTTCGAGTGCGGAAAAGCTTGATAGTGTTGGAAATCAAATCCCCAAAGTCCATTACTCCTTCCTTAACTTTTAATTCTTCATATTGACGATAGGCATTAGCTAACTCTAATGTCTTCGCCGCTTCATCTTTTTCTTCTTTTGATTTGGCTTTTTTCTTAATTTTTCGAGCATATTTTAAATATTCTTCAGGAGTGACATCTTCATCTTTCAGCCGAGAAAAATGCTGAAGTATGCCATCAACAAATTTGTTGGGATTACCCAAGGGACGAAAGTATTTGAGTTTAAATTTAAAAAGATTGTCAATCAGAAATTGGGTTGTCTCCGCTTGCGCCATTAATTTATATCCCGGGTCAAGCCCAATTTGAAGGACTTCTTGGCGAAGAACTCGGTCACAGAAGGAGTGAAAAGTGGAAATCCACATATCGGTGTAGCCATAAGGCATAGCAATATCCACCCGCTCCTCCATTTCCCGAGCCGCTTTGTCAGTAAAAGTAAGAGCAAGAATCTCAGCAGGTTTAGCTTTTTCAGAAGAAACCAGCCACTTAATCCGCTCGGTGATAACCGTGGTTTTCCCGGTTCCAGCACCGGCAATAATCAAAAGCGGTCCTTCGCCATGCTTAACGGCTTCTTTTTGTTGTTTGTTTAACTTTTTTTCTTCGGAATTAGCCATCTCGAAGATTTACTTTTCTTTAATCTCTAGCTGCTTTACTTCTTCTTTTTTTCCTTCACCGATTGCCTCAGTAGAAGACAATTTTTGGCCCAGCAAAGTAAAACCAGAAAGAACATTACTCATTTGGTTATAGGCATTCTGAAGATGTCTTCCGAGAACGGAAAGAGAGCTTTCGGTTTTCTTATAATCCTTTTTAATCGCTCTTAAGAGCCGAAAAACCTCCCGGGAGCGAGCTTCAATCTTTTTACCCTCAAAAGACAAAAGAATCGTCTGGAGGTGGGCATAAAGAGTTGAGGGTGAAACAGGATAAACCCGGTAGCTGCGAGCAAAATCAGTTAAATCAGGAATATTAGCCACCTCATAGAAAACCGCTTCCGAGGGAATATACATCAAAGCAAAGTCCATGGTCCCCTCTTCAGGCAGAATATATTTTTGAGAGATCACTTTGATATGTTTTTTAACATCACTCACAAAAGCCGCTCTCGCTCTTTTCTTTTCCGCTTCGGCTTCGGCTTTAACAATTCGCTGAAAATTCTCCATCGGAAATTTAGAATCAATTGGTAAAAGACCAGCGTCTGTTCTTAGGGCGGCATCAACTTTATCACCTGATTTGAAACTGTATTGAAGATGAAAAGCATTCTTGGGAAATATCTGGGAAATTAAGTCCTTCAAAACTTCCTCGCCAATATTTCCTCTTAACTTTGGACTCTTTAAAAATTCTTGTAAATCCCGCATTGACCGACCAATCTCACTGAATTGACCTGCTTCCTTTTGTAAATCGCCAATCACCCGGGCGGCTCGATCAAGTCGAGTGGAAATAGCTTCAGTATTCTTTTGTAAAGTGTCAGTAATATTCTTATTGCTTTTTTGAAGTAAGTCTTGATTAGCTCGCAGCCATTCAACCAAAGTTTCATCGGGCTTGCTTTTTTCGGCGATTTGAGAAAGCTTTCTGTTAATTAGAAAAACAGCCAAGGCAACAGAGCTAATGATTAAAGCGGCAAAAAGAGAAAACTCTCTGGACATAGCTTTAATTTTAGCATAAATTTAGCTACAATTAAACTGTGATCAAAAGGAGAAAAAACTTTTTTCCGACTTTATTTTTGGCTATTTTATTCTGGCTTGGATGGGGATGGCTAGTTTATTACACCGCACCTACTAATAGCTTATTACTGATGGCTTTTTACCTACTGCTCTTCCTGGCTATATTTCTTACATCCGCTCTAATCTTCGCCAATTCCAGAAGGGGCTTAATGACGGCTTTGTTTGTAATTCTACTTCTTCTTTTCCGCTATTATCAGGTTGGCAATTTGCTTAATTTACTTTTGTTATTAGCTATCTTTATTGCCTTAGAACTCCATCTTTCCCAGCGTCAGGGTTGACTTTTAATCTGAGTTCTGTTATTAGTTTAATTGGTTAAACTAGTATGTCCTGCCCACTTTAGTGATTTAAAGTGGGTAATTTACTTTAAGATGCAAGTTTCTAAAAAACAGGTCAACCCCAATTTAAAAAAACAGATTTATCAACTTCTTTATCAAGTTTTGGCTGACATTCGTTCCCAAAAAGAAGCAGAAATATTTCTTAATGAGGTTTTAACGGAAACCGAGCTAGAGATGTTGGCTAAGCGCTTAGGAGTGGCTTATTATCTTGATAAGGGCAGAAGTTACTCAAATATTAAAACTAATCTTCGACTTTCCAGTGCCACCATCTCCAGTGTCGCTGAGCAGATGAGAAAAGGCAAAGGGTTTGAGACTGCTCTAAGTAAAATTCGGGCTGAAGAATGGGCAAATAAATGGGCAAAAAAGATTAGCAAAAGGTTTAAGGGAAAAAGGTAATGCCAACCCCAGAAGCCCCAAAAGAAATTGGCGAAATTCCTGGTATTTCTGAGGAGAATGCTCAACAACTTAAAAATGATCCAGATTTGTTAAAAGTTCTACTTGTTCAAGAAAAACCTGAGGAAAACCGACTGGTTTTCGTATCAGAAAAGTCTACAACAAGTATAGCTTTATGGAATGCTTTTGAAGATATAGGCAAAGCGACCAATCTTCCCTGGACCTTCGTTCCTAAAGACCAAGAAGAAAGATTTACTGCTGGGTGTCAAGAAATTATTTGTCTCTTCTCCAGAGAACTCAGTCCTACAGCCTCAAAATAACTCCCCTTTTAGTTCAAGGCTAAATTTAGTAAAATTATCTCACTATGACCAAGAAATTCTATATTACGACCGCTATTCCTTATGTTAATGCCGAACCGCATATTGGCTTTAGCTTGGAAATTGTTCAAACCGATACAATTGCTCGCTATCATCGCTTCTTGGGCGAAGATGTTTATTTTTTAACTGGTAGTGATGAGAACGCCCTGAAAAATGTCCAGGCAGCTGAAGAGCAAGGAATTCTGGTTAAAAAATTGGTTGACAAGAACTCAGACAAATTTTATCAGCTTAAAGATGCTCTTAATCTCTCTTTTGACGACTTCATTCGGACCACGGAAAAGCGCCATATTGAAGGCGCTCAAGCTTTATGGAAGGCTTGTAAAAAAGAAGATATTTACAAGAAAAAATATAAAGGACTTTATTGTGTCGGCTGTGAGGTGTTTCTTACGGAAAAGGATTTGGTTGATGGTAAATGTCCAGAGCATAAAAATAAGCCAGAAGTGGTTGAAGAAGAAAACTATTTTTTTAGGCTCTCTAAATACCAAGATTGGTTAGAAAAATTAATCACCACCAATGAGCTCAAAATTATTCCCAGAACAAGAAAAAACGAAGTTTTAGCTTTTATTCGTCAGGGATTAGAGGATTTAAGTATTTCTCGAACCAGAGAACGAGCCCATGGTTGGGGAATTCCTGTTCCTGGAGATCCAAATCAGATAATTTATGTCTGGTTCGACGCTTTAGCCAACTATATTACCGCTCTTGATTGGCAGCACAAGGGCAAGCTTTATCAGAAATACTGGCCCGCTGATGTTCATGTGATTGGTAAAGGCATTACTCGCTTCCATGCGATTTATTGGCCAGCGATGCTAAAAAGCGCAGGCATTCCTTTGCCAAAAACAGAATTCGTCCACGGCTACATTACCGTCGAAGGAGAAAAAATCAGCAAATCTCTTGGCAATGTTATTGACCCCTTTGATTTGGTTAAAAAATACGGCACTGACCCTATCCGCTACTATCTTTTGCGAGAAATTCCTGCTTATGGCGATGGCGATTTTTCAATTCAGCGATTTAAAGAGGTCTATAATGCTAATTTAGCTAATGGCTTGGGCAATTTAGTTGCTCGAGTAGCAAAATTATGCGAGAAATCTAGCTCTAATTTCAAAGCCACAAAAAGTCAGATTTACCCTCAAGTCAAGCAATCTCTTAATAAATTCTTATTCGACGAAGCTCTTAGTTTCGTCTGGAAGGAAATTAGTGTTTGTGACAGAGTTATTGATCGCGAGAAGCCTTGGGAACTTTCAAATAAGAAGTTAAAAACGGTTTTGGAAAAATTAGTTAAAGAAATTCGTCAAATCAGCTATAATCTTCAACCCTTCCTCCCCGAAACCGCGGAAAAAATCGAAAAACAAGTTAAAGGACCGAAAATTAAATCCGAAAAACCTCTTTTCCCTAGGCTAAAGTAATGCTAATTGATACCCACGCCCATTTAGATTTTCCCCAGTTCAATAAAGACCGCGAAAAGGTAATTCAGCGAACTCAAAAAGCGGGTATTAAAGTAATTAATGTTAGCTCCCATCTTGATACTTGCCAAAAAGCGATTAACCTCGCCCAAAAATATGAGGGAATTTGGGCGGCAGTTGGCGTTCACCCTCACTATGCTGAGGAGATTAAAAATCAGGAAAAACTAGCTCAACTACTTAAAAAATTAGCTAAAAATCCGAAAGTGGTTGGGATTGGCGAGTGTGGTTTAGATTATCATGAAAGCGCTAATGTTAATAACGAAAAACAAAAAGAGCTTTTCCAAACTCAACTCAGGCTAGTTCAGGAATTAAAACTTCCAGTGATTATCCACTGCCGAGAGGCTTTCCAAGATACGCTTCAAATAATCAAACCATTAAAGTTAAGTGGTGTTTTCCATTGTTTTTCAGGAGATAATAACTTTTTAGAGAAAGTTTTAGCTCTAGGCTTTTATGTTGGCTTTGATGGCAATGTCACTTTTAAAAATGCCCCCAAGCTTCAAGAATTAGCCAAATTAACCCCTCTTAATCGCCTTTTAGTGGAAACCGACTGTCCTTTCCTTGCCCCTGAACCCCACCGAGGTACCCGTAGCGAGCCTGCCCATGTTAAAATTATTGCTGAATGCTTGGCTAAATTAAAAGGAGTAAGCTTAGAAGAAGTAGCTAAAATAACAACTAAAAATGCCAAAAACCTCTTTAAAATCTAAAAAACCATTAGTTTCAATTATTATCCAAACTAAAAACGAGCAAAGAACAATTGGTAAATTACTTAAAGTCCTTACTGAACAGACTTTTAAAAACTTTGAGATTGTCGTAGTTGACGATAATTCCACTGACAAAACTTTAGAAATTGTTAATATTTTCTCTAAAAAACTGCCAATTAAAATTTTAAAAATTAAGCCAGGTGAGTTCAGCTATTCCTACGTTTTAAATCTCGGAGCATCAAAAGCTAAGGGCAAATATCTTTGCTCCCTAGTGGGCCACAGTCTGCCTTTTTCAAAAACCTGGCTCGCTGATGGCTTATCTAATTTCAAAGATCCTAAAATAGCTGGCATTAGTGCTTACTACAACGAAATTCCCATTAGCTATATCTTTCCCAAAATAGGAAAACTCTTCTTTCGACCCAGCGATAAAAAAAGATTGAATTTCAATCCCGGTATGACCAATACTTGTTCAATTATTAGAAAAGACCTATGGGAAAAATATCCTTTTGACGAAAAATTACCTGAATGTGAAGATTATGATTGGGCATGCGAGATGTTAGCTCGAGGTTATAATGTTGTCAAAGATCCACGATTTAATATTTTCCATTCTCATCTATATTTAGGACAAAGAATCAATTGGTTTGCTCGAAAAAAGCGTTGGAAGCTTCTTATCTCTAAAATTAACAAGCGCAAGCGCCCCAGAGAATCTTACACTCGACTAAAACTAAAAAGTAAGGTATAATCAGCCTCGATGAAAAGAATAATCGAGCGTTATGATCCCCGAGTCCAAAGATTTTTAGAAATTCTGCCCGGGACTTTGGCGTGGACAATCATTATTTTCCCCCTTTGGGGTGCTTTTTTTATTCCTAAAACTGTGGCTTATTTTACTATTGCCTTCTTGGTCTTCTGGTTCTATCGCTCTTTCCAGGCAGCTTTCTTAGGACTAGCGGGCTACATTAAGATTAGGCAGGCAGAAAAAACTAATTGGCATCAACAGTACAAAAAGGACAAAGATGAAAATTCTCTTAAATGGGAAGAAATTAAACATCTAATTATTATCCCCAATTACAACGAATCAGTGGAAAAGTTATCCACAACCCTTAACTGTATTGCTAAACAAAAAAATATTGATAAAAATCAACTTCTCGTGGTTTTAGCAATGGAAGAAAGGGCGGAAGACTCTCGTAAAAGAGCAAAAATACTAGCTAAAAATTTTAAAGGACAATTTGGAGAATTAATCACCACTTTCCATCCTGATGGTTTGCCAGGAGAAGTTCGCGGCAAAGCCTCTAACGAATCCTGGGGTGCCAAACAAGCTAAGAAAACTCTCATTGATAAAAAGGGCTATGACATCAATAAAATGACAATTACTAGTTGTGATGCTGATGCTTGTTTCCATCCTAAATATTTTTCAAATTTAACTTATCAGTTTGCCTTAAACCCTAATCGCCATCTTCGCTTTTGGCAATCACCTATCTTTTGGCACAACAACTTCTGGCGTGTCCCTGCTTTTGTAAGGATTGTGGGCACAATGGGTAATATTATCCATATCGCCAATCTCCAAGAGCCAGATAATCTGCTTTTCAACTACTCCACCTACTCCGCTTCTTTAAAGATGCTTGACGATGTTGGTTATTGGCACACTGATATCATCCCTGAAGACTGGCATATTTTTCTTCAATGCTTTTTCCACAATAAAGGCCAGGTTGAAGTTGAACCCCTCTTCTCGCCCACGAGCATTGACGCCCCTGAAGGAACAAGCTATTTTGGTTCCTTGAGAAATCGTTATGAGCAATGCCGACGCCACGCCTGGGGATGTACCGACTTTCCTTATGCTATTAAACAAGCTTTTAAGCATCCGGAGATTCCTATTTGGACAAAATTCTTTAGAATTTACAAAATTATGGAAACTCACCTTATTTGGTCAACTAACTGGTTTATTTTAACCTTAGGTGCCTGGATACCAACCTTGGTCAACCCCGTCTTTAAACAAACTGCTTTAGGTTACAATCTGCCCCGGATTTCAAGAATCATCTTAACTATTTGTCTTTTCTTTCTTTTTATCATCATTGTTCTTGACAGTGCCCTTCGGCCTAAAAGACCAGTCAAGGTTTCTCGTCCACGCTTGGTCTTAGAACATCTCACATGGGTCTTTATGCCTGTTGCCGCTCTTTTTATGTCAGTTTTACCTGGACTCCACTCTCAAACCCAATTAATGGCAGGAAAGAGACTAGAATATCGGGTCACTGAGAAGGTATAATGATGGTTGATGACCCAATTTTCTGTTAGTCTTTGGGGTGATGAAGCCTGGGCAGCCACCCTAGCGGTTAAGCCTTATTTAAAAATTATTCAAATTGTCGCCCGTGATACCTCTCCACCGCTTTACTATCTTCTCTATCACACCTGGATCCAGTTTTTTGGTATCTCGGAAGTGTCTATTCGTGCTCTTTCTTTTCTCTTTTTCCTAGGCACAGTCATCACTGTTTTTTTCATCGGCAAACATCTTTGGGATAAAAAAACAGGAGCATTAGCAGCTCTTCTAGCCTTCACTAATCCCTTTCTTTTTAATTACGCTTTTGAAGGGAGAATGTATGCCCTTTTGGCACTCACCTCGACTCTATCAGTTTATTTCTTTTTGAAAAAAAATCGCCCTGGTTTTATTCTTGCCAGTGCTGCGGCTCTTTACACTCATCATTTTTTCATTTTTGTCATTTTTTTTGAGGGTCTTTGGCACTTAGTAGAAAATTGGCGACAACCAATTAAAAAAATCATCAAAAGCTTTACTGATTTCTTTATTATTGGCTTGCTTTACCTTCCTTGGTTTTATCCACTTTATTATCAAACTTCTTTAGTTGGCAGTGGTTTTTGGCTAGGCAAACCCAATCCAGAGGTTTTTTTGGCAACGGTGCTGAAATTCCTTGTGGGTGATGGTTTTGAACTAACCCGACAGCTGGCTTTACTGGCGATTATCATTACCTTACTCCTTAGAAACTGGCTTAAAGACAAAAAACACACCTTCTTTCTCCTGGGTTGGTTCTTCGTCCCCTTAATCCTCACCTATCTTATTTCTCAGGTCTTTCAATCAATCTTTTTTGACCGCTATATGTTGATGGTCATTCCTGCCAGTTCTTTGTTAATTGCCTCACTAAGAAGAAAGCCTTCTTTGGTGTTTATCCTAGTAATTATCTTCTTCTTAGCCACTCTTAACTATCATTATCTCACCCACCCCTTCAAAAGACCTTTCAGAGAATTAGCTAATTATGTCAAAGCAGAAGCAACAGATTTAACTCTCATTAACTACAATGCCGCCGCCCATCACCTTTTTGAATCCAAATATTATGGCTTAGAAGCGCCTATTTATGCCCCTGAGCCTTTGCCTTTTTATACTGGCACCGCTTTAATGGAAAAAAATGATGTTATCAACCAGTTGCCTGACGAAGAAAAAATTGGTTTAATTACAAGTGCCAGTCCTCAGGATGTAGTCGTGCCTGGCTACACGACTGAAAAAAGTAAACAGTTTGATAGTCTCTACTTCCTATGGCTAAGAAAAATCTGAAAAAATACCTAAAAAAATATTGGTTAGTTCTGGTTTTTATTTTAGTTATTTTCCTGCGTTTACCTTCTTTATTTGAGCCTTTTACTTACGGCGATGAAGGCATCTATCTTGCTTTGGGTCAAGCCGCGAGAAAAGGCTTAGTCTTTTATCGCGATATTCATGATAACAAACCACCTATGCTTTATCTTCTCGCTGGCTTAGCCGGCGATTTTTCCAGCTATCGTCTTACCGCCTTTTTCTGGAGCTTAGCCACTATCTTTGTTTTTTACCAATTAAGCAAACTTCTTTTTAAGAAAAATTTACCCGCTATCATTACCGCCACAACAATCTTTGCTTTTCTCACTAGTATTCACACTTTTGAGGGCAATGTAGCTAATGCGGAAAACTTTATGCTTTTGCCCACAATCGCTGCCTTTTATCTTATTGCTAAGAAAGGTTTTGACAAAAAAACACACTTACTTAAAAACGCTAAAATCTGGCTCTTGGCAGGAATTCTTTTGGGGTTGGCAACTCTTTTCAAAGTTCCGGCTGCTTTTGATTTCATTGCCATTGGCGCTCTTCTTTTTATAGCGTTTTTTAAAGAAAGGAAGAAAAACTACACCCGATACGCTGTACGCTATACGCTCCTATTAATAGGTTTTTTTCTCCCAATTCTCCTTACTCTCATTTACTACACTTCTCAGGGAGCGCTGAGTCAGTATCTAGTTGCTGCTTTCTTTCAAAACCTCCCTTATTTATCTTCTTGGGCCGGTGGTCAATCTCAAGCAGGAGGCTTTCCCTTGCTAATTGTGCTCCGAGTTTGGGTAGTGGCTTTACTAATCATGCTTCTCTTTCTTTTCAGGAAGAAAATCTCTTTTAGAACCCAGCTTATTTTCGCTTGGTTTGGCTTTTCCTGGTTTGCTGCTTTACTTTCTTCAAGACCCTATCCCCATTATTTAATTCAAGTTCTGCCGGCGCTCTCTCTTTCTTTTGGTCTATTATTTGTTAAAGGAAAAGGCTTTCTTATAGAAAAAGCCGTGCCTGCTACCCTACTGGTTGTTTTTGTGGCTACCTTTTATAGCTTCCAATTTTGGAGCTATCCTAGTCTCCCTTACTATTTCAACTTCTATCAATTCGCTCTTAGGGGTAAAAGTCAACAAGAATATTTTAATGATTTTGATGGGCGCGCCAACTCAATTTATCAAGTAGCTGATTATCTTCAAGTCCATACCATTCCTTATGAGAGAATTTTTATCTGGGGCAATATTCCTTCTATCTACCCTCTTGCCCGGCGTCTCCCAACCGGACGCTATACCGTTGCTTATCATATCATTGACTTCAACGGCCATAATGAAACAATCGCTGAACTTCAAGAATTAAATCCCCGCTATATTATCGTTGATCCTCAAGAGAAGCGTCCTTTTCCAAAATTCTTTCTTTGGCTGGAGCAAAGATATTTTCTTGCCAAGCAAATCGGTGACTTTCAAATCTTCCACCGCCTTCTCTAGCCATTCCGTGTTAGAATGTATATAGCGTGAGAGAAAAATTAACCAAGACCCTCGCCCAAATTAGCCTTTTCTTTTTAGCCGCCCAAATCTTGATTATTGTTTCGGTTTGGCGATTTTTACCTCCTGAGATTCCTTTTTTTTATTCCCGTCCTTGGGGAAAAGACCAGTTAGTTAACTATCCAGGGATAGTCATTCTCCCCATCATCTGTTTAGTTGTCTTTTTCGCCAACGCGGTGGTTGCCCAATTAGCCACCAAGGAGGAAACTTTGGTTAAGAAAATGCTGGCAGTAGCCAATCTGACCTTTGGCTTTTTAATCCTTATTAGTTTAGTCCAAATTATTCGCCTCATTATCTAGTGAACAGTCTTTTAATCAAAAACTTAATCGCCCTCCCTCTTTTATTTGCTTTTCTTATCTCTTTGTTCGCGACTCCATTAACCATTTTTATCTACCGGCGCTTGGGTTGGGTTGATGATCCAAAAAAAAGAAAAAGAAAGCAAGATACCCATCATGAACCTGTTCCCCGAGGAGGAGGGATTCCTATCTTTTTGGCTTTACTGATTAGCTCACTCATCTTCTTGCCACTTGACAAACACTTGAAAGGAATTTTGATTGGGGTAACGATTATGACTATTATGGGGCTACTTGATGACCGCTTTGATCTTAATCCTTATCTACGCTTGATTTTCTGTTTTTTCGCCGCCGGCGCGGTCGTGGGCGCTGGGATCGGCATTGCCTTTATTACCAATCCTTTTAATGGCATCATTCGCCTTGACCAGCCGCAAATTCAATTTCAGCTCTTAGGAGAAGCCCGCAGTATTTGGATTATCGCTGATATTCTTGCTCTTCTCTGGATTGTTGGTTTAAGCAATATTGTCAATTGGTCCAAAGGTTTTGACGGTCAGTTACCAGGCATTGTCGTTGTTGCCGGTTTAGCTATTGCTCTTCTAGCGATGAAATTCTCTGCCGATATTACTCAATGGCCCGTGGCTATTCTAGCCTCAATTACCGCCGGCGCCTATCTTGGCTTTCTCCCTTTTAATTTTTATCCTCAAAAAATTATGCCTGGTTTCGCTGGCGGGACTTTAGCTGGCTTTATGTTAGCCGTTTTAGCAATTCTATCTACCACAAAAATTGGCACTGCTATTGTTGTTCTGGGAGTACCCATTGTCGATGCCTTTTATTCAATTGCCCGTCGTCTTTTGGCAGGGCGCTCCCCTGTTTGGGGAGATCGCGGTCATCTCCATCACAAGCTCCTTGACGAGTGGCGCTGGGGCAAGCGACGAACCGCCATTTTCTATTGGGGGATTACCGCCTTTTTAGGGATTATCGCTTTAAACTTGAATAGTCAAGGCAAATTTTATACAATTATTATGTTAGTGGTGTTTATCGGAGGGTTACTTTTGTGGTTCAACTTCCTTTCAACCTTTTTCGCTCCATTCGGCCGAGACAGACGCTAAAAAATCTTGCCTTGGCAGCTCCTTTAATCTTTTCCGGTAAACTCTTACTGGCTGAGCCTTTTTGGCTGACAGCCAAATGTATTGTTATTTTCACTATTCTTACCTCGGCAATTTATTTTTTCAATGATGTCCTTGATATTCCTCGGGACAAGCTCCACCCGGTTAAAAGAAAACGACCCATCGCCAGTGGTAAAATTTCCATCCCCACCGCCATCTTTGCTTTTGTCACCGGAAGCTTCATTAGTCTTTACTTAGCTTATTTAATAAACTTTTTCTTTTTCCTCGCTTGCCTCGCTTATTTTATTCTCCAAATTAGCTATTCTCTAATGCTCAAGAAGATTGTAGTTATTGATATTCTCGCCATTGCCGGTGGTTTTATTCTGCGGGTTTATGCCGGCGCCCTAGCTATCAATGTCCATATGAATGTCTGGTTCTTACTCTGCGTTATCTCCTTGTCTCTGTTTTTAGCAGCAGGAAAAAGAAGAACCGAACTGGCAATTCTTGAGCAAAAAGCCGCCCGTCACCGAAAAACCCTCACTCATTACTCGCCACCCCTTTTAGACTCCTATCTCTCCATCTTTGCCAATTCTGCTTGGATGGCTTATGCTCTTTATACTTTTTTCGCTCCACCGCCACCGATTGGACAAAGAATTGCCCTTTTAAGGGATTTGCCCTTAACTTTTGCTGGTATCAACAAATGGCTGATGATTACCATTCCCGTGGTTATCTTTGGAATTATGAGGTACTTGAGAATTATTCATGAAGGCAC
>JAHIFH010000028.1 GCA_018900995.1 Patescibacteria group bacterium
AAAATTAATCAACAAGAAAATGACGAACATCACCCAGGTGCTATCGGCTCCGTTAAGTGTATTACACCCTAACCCCAGCAACTATCGTATTGAAAGGAGCCCTGCTGGTAACCAAATTCTTGTCCTTTCTCAAGCCTTCCATCCTGGTTGGCAAGCTTATGAAACTAATGAGAGCATTCCTTCTTTGCTGATACCAATTTTTGGAAAGAGAATTAATTTACATGTCCTTGTCAATAATTGGGAAAATGGTTGGTTATTGGATAATCAAGATAAAATTGTCATTATCTTTTTACCTCAATATTTAGAATATTTTGGCTTTTTAATATTTCTCCTCTTCGGTTGTTTTACCCTCATTTTTTTGGTAAAATTATAAGGGTATATTGAGCCCCAGTAGCTCAACGGATAGAGCAGGAGTGTTCTAAACTCAAGGTTGGGGGTTCGAATCCTCCCTGGGGCACACTTCGACAAGCTCAGTGTAAACCATTGAGGTTGGCGAGGTGAAGGGAGGATGAGAAGTTTACCCTGAACGAAGTTGAAGGGGATCCTCCCTGGGGCACTTTGGTGGCTGTAGCTCAATGGTAGAGCGCCAACCTGTGGAGTTGGATGTTGCGGGTTCGAATCCCGTCAGTCACCCCAAATGGGCTCGAGAGAGCCTTTTTTCTTGCCAAAACAATCATTTGTCTTTTATAATGATTCTATCGTGGGTCCGAAAACAAAACGGAGAATTTACGCTCGCCTAATCGAGTTTTTTGTTCTTGGGGTGGTGATAGGAATTAGTGAAGACCTCATTGCCATTCATTTTGCTACCGAGGCGAAAATCACCTGGCATGTTTTTAAAGTTGCCTTTCTCGTTGCTCTTCCTTTTGCCATCATCAGCGAGCTGATTGCCGACTCTAAAATCTTCCGCAGAATGCTTCAGAGACCTAAGAAAAGAAAGAGAAAAAATTGAGATAACTCCCTATATCAGATATAATATCATTGAGCGCCTGTAGCTCAATGGATAGAGCATCTGTCTTCGGAACAGAGGGTTGGGGGTTCGAATCCCTCCAGGCGCGCCAAAATGCCTTTATTAGTTTTTTGAGATACTAAAACTAAAACATCTGCCTCTTTATTAAATGAGTATTTGCGAGAGAAAAGCCCTTTTATTAAGCGGCCCTCAGTATCACAACGAAAGAAAGCCCATTACCGCTCAAATTAGTAGGTCTTACGAGCATATCGATCCTTTGGGAATAGCCATCGTCAGTACTGTTCTAGAAAAACACGGTTTTGAAAGAAAATGGTTGCCAATAACACCAAAGAAAGTAGATAAGCTTGAAAAGTATATTGAAGAAGTGGGGTTTATTTTTATTTCTGCCAGACATTTCGACACCTCTCTTGCCCAAAAGGTCATAAAAATGGCTAATAAGCATGGAAAAACAACAATTGTTGGCGGCTATGGTCCTACTTTTAACCCTTCTGCTTTTGAGAAAGCAACAGTGAGAGTTCGTGGTGAGGCAGAACCAGTATTCAAACAACTAATGGATGATCTTTTATCGGGTAAGCCAGAAGAAATTTATGATGCTACTAAATTGCCTCCTTTTGATCTCAAAGATTACATCTGGCCTGATAGAAATATCTTTCCTTCTTCTCTTCTGCCAGGGGGAAACCGTTTTAAAAGGTATCCCCAAGAATGGCAACGCGGCTGTAAAAATTGGTGTTCCTTTTGTTCACCGGTCCGGCTTCAAAAAAGAGGAGTGAGGGTAAGAAAGATTCCTGATATAATCGCTGAAATTGAACATTTGAAACTTAAAAAAGGGGACTACGTTTTTTCTACTGACCTTAATACAACCGCAGTTCCTAGTGAGGAACTGGGCGAGCTTTTTAGGCATCTGAAAGATAGGGGAATTCGTTGGTTTACTGAAGGTACGGTTGCCCCCTTGCTTGAGGATTTAGAAAATGGAGGTAATCTCTTAAGATTGATGTCTGCCCAAAAGGAAATTGGTGGTTGTTATTCTTTTCTTTATGGAGCTGATGATTTAGTCAAAGAAAGAGTGGCAGGATCACTTGATAAGAAGGTAGCACTTCTTAAAAAAGCAGTTCAAGTTTTTAGAGAATTTAGCATCCCTCTTAATTTTTCAATCGTGCTCGGTCTTGATCACCATCAATACCCCGAAACTTTTTTCCAAACTGCTTTAATCTTAGAAGAAGCAAACGCGTCTAATATTTTTTTCCAAATTGCCACTCCCTATCTGGGTACTCCTTGGGGGAACTCGGTTTATAGAGAAGGCAGAGTTTTTGAAACCGAAACTACTCATTTTAATCACAACCAGCCAGTGGCTACTCCCAAACAAATGACTAAAGAACAACTTCAGCAGGGAACTTATTGGATTATCAGACAATTTAACAATCCTGAAAAAATTGCCAAAACAGCCAGGGCAAATCTTAACTCTTCAGTAATGTCCCGAAATCCGACTTTAGGTGTTTTTCTCTCTGGTTTACTGTGGGGATTTGAAAGATACCTTTCTATATTAGAGCTTTCCGCTAGAGGCTACGTTGATAAAAAGACTCAGAAAGAGCTTGACGCCCAGTTTAAAGCTTGGCAAAAGAGAAAGTCATAGCTTTTTATGATAAAATAATGAGAAGTAAGGTAGGCTCTGGGAGCGTAGCTCAATGGGGCCGCTAGCTCAATTGGTAGAGCAACTCCCTCTTAAGGAGTAGGTTCAGAGTTCGAGACTCTGGCGGCTCACAGATATAGTGCGGGATTGGTCGGAGGTTCGAATCCTCCCGCTTGACAACTTATTCCTGTTATGACACGATATTTATAATGTCAAAACTGCCGATAGGGAAGTTTGCTTTTCTTCTTATTTTTTTTCTAGTGGCACCGACTACTTTAGCTATAAGTCTTTTTACTTTGGCTAAAATTGGCCAAACAAAAGAGTTTGCGGTTCTAGCAAAACAATCTGTTAACCAACTTGCTTCTCAGACACCTTCCCGCCTTTATGCTGCCATCCCAGAAGTCTTAGGAGAAATGTCCGCTGCCATCCAAACCGGTGATGCCCGCCCAGTAATTATTGAAAAGTATTTAGAAAAACATAATTCACCGCTCCTGCCTTATGCAGATGTGCTTCTAGCCGCTTCAGAAGAATACGACGTTGATTACCGTTTAATAGTAGCTATTGCTCAATGTGAATCTAATTTATGCAAAAAATCTCCACCAGATTCCTATAATTGCTGGGGTTTTGAAAATGGCACTACTCAGTTTTTATCCTGGGAGCAAGCAATCAATCAAGTGGCTAAAACCCTCCGAGAAGAATACCTTGATGAAGGCATGGAGACGCCTGAGGAAATCATGCCTAAATATGCTCCTCCATCAGTAGAAAAAGGCGGTCCTTGGGCAAAGTGTGTTGAGCAATTTATTGAAGAGCTTGAGTATGGTGAATTCTAGTAAGCCTGCCGCTGACTACGACGATCCCTCCTTTAACTACAAAAAATATTGGCAAGAGCGCCAATATGAGCATTTCTCTGAAGAATTAGTTTTAAAAAAATTCTTCAACTTAATTCCCAAAAAAGAATCATTAATTGATATTGGCGGGGGATTTGGCAGGCTCACTCCTTTTTACACGCCTTTATTCAAAAAATGTGTCTTGGTTGACCCTTCAAAAAGACTATTAAAAGCAGCTAAAAAACTAACTAAAAAATATCCAAACCTCAAAACCATCAAGGGAGCGGCTCTTAAACTTCCATTTAAAAATAACTTATTCGATGTCGCTCTCATGGTGAGAACCGTCCATCATCTCGCTTCGCCTGATGACGCTTTTAAAGAAGCCAATCGGGTGCTTAAAACGAATGGCTATTTCATTCTTGAATTTGCTAATAAACTCCATTTTAAAGCTATTATCAGGGCGGTCTTTACCTTAAATTTCTATTACTTTACTGACCACACACCAGTAGAGAAGAGTGAAGAAATCGTTTTTTTCAACCTTCACCCAACGGCGATCATAAGCTTATTAAGAAAAAATGGTTTTCAGATAGTTAAAGCAGTTTCTGTTTCTAATTTCCGCTCAACTTTCCTAAAAAAGATTTTACCTTTAAAAATGCTGCTTTTTTTAGAAAACATTACCCAAACGATTTTCCCTGCCTATACTTCAGGTCCTTCGGTCTTCATTCTCGCTCAAAAAACTTGATTTTTCACTATAGGGTTTGTTAAGGAGTGATTCTCTCGTTTTAGAGCCAAACTTGACAAACCTATAATAGTTTGATATAATGCACACTAGATCCTGAGGTGTTTGCCTAACGCGAACACTTTAGGATTTTTTTATGGGACAAAATGTCCCGCTTATCATGAAAAAGATACTCTTCATGATCATGATTGCTCTCGTAGCAATCTTTTTTCTTTCCCAACCCGTTTTAGCTCAAGAGAAGATAGCGGGTAGTTCGGCTGTGCTTGAAAATAGTCTTCCTCTAGTCGATAAACGTGTTATCAAGCTTAAGAAATTCTTAGAAAACTACGATTCTCCTTTAGCAGAATATGCTGATGAGTTTGTTGAAACAGCTGATAAATATGGCTTGGACTGGAAGCTTGTACCAGCCATTACCGGAGTTGAGTCAACTTTTGGTAAGCAAATTCCGGCTGGTTCTTACAACGCCTATGGCTGGGCTAACGGTGCTTTTTATTTTCAATCTTGGGAGCAATCAATTGACCTTGTTTCTCAAACTCTTAAAGAGAAATATATTAACCGTGGTTTAAACACCCCTTATAAAATGGGTCCTGTTTACGCACCGCCTTCTAAAACCTGGGCTTGGAAAGTTACCTCTTTTATGAACAAGCTTGATTGTTTTGCCGAGTTTGGGTGTTTTGAGGCTCTAGATTTCACTATTTAATCCAAATTTGGTAAAATTATTCTGCCCGGACGGGTGGCGGAATTGGCAGACGCGCTGGATTTAGGATCCAGTGGGGTAAAACCCGTGAGAGTTCGAGTCTCTCCTCGTCCACATGAAGGCAGGTATCCAAAAAATCATCACTTTAATCAAAAAACACAAAGTTCCTGTTTCTGTAGGAATAGCTATTTTTATCATTGCTCTTGCCGTTCTTCCCCAAAGAATCCAAAAAATCATTGCCGGACCCCAAGCCCAATACGAAACTACTAAAGTAAAAAAGGAAGACATTATCCAAGCGGTTTCTGCTTCTGGAGAGGTTGAATCCCAAGAACAGGTTACTCTTCAATTCCAAACCTCAGGCAAATTAGCCTGGGTAGGGGTAAAGGCAGGTGACCAGGTCAATAAATGGCAAGCAATTGCTTCACTTGACAAAAGAGAGCTTGAACAAGACCTTAAAAAAGAGCTCAATGATTATATGAACGAGCGCTGGGATTTTGAACAAGAGCATGAAGACTATGAGACAAGCGGGAAAACAAAAGAACAGTGGCTTGTTACCGACGCTATAAAAAGAATATTAGAAAAAGCTCAATTCGATTTAAACAATGCTGTCATTGATGTGGAGATTGTTGATTTGGCGATTAAGTTGGCAACAATTGTGACGCCGATTGATGGCATTGTTACTGATATTGACTCTCCAGTAGCAGGCGTTAATATCACTCCTGCCACGGCTCGGTTTACCATTGCTAATCCCGGCAATATGAAATTCGTAGCCAATGTTGACGAATCAGACATTGGCAAAGTGACAATTGGACAAAGGGTGCTAGTTTCTCTTGATGCTTATCCTGATGAGATATTTGAAGGCGAGGTGACCAACATTGCTTTTGCCGCGATTACAACTAGAGGTGGCGGAACCGCTTTTCCAGTTGATATTATTCTTCCAGAAAATATTGACCAGCGTTTTAAAGTAGGCATGAATGGCGATACAGAGCTTATTATAGCAGAGAAATCAGAGGTTTTAACTGTTACTCCAGAGGCAATTAGTACTAAAAAAGGTGAAACTTATCTTCAAGTCATTGAAGGCAGAGCTGTCAAAGATATCAAAGTAGAAAAGGGTCTGGAATCGGACACTCAAGTGGAAATTATCTCTGGCGTTAGTGAAGGACAACTGGTCATCACGGGTGAGAAAGAAAGATGAACTCCCTTCTTAAATTAGTCAACGTCTCCAAAACTTATCGTCCTGATACCCATCCGGTTCATGCTTTAAAAAATGTAAATCTTGAAATCAAAAAAGGTGAGTTTGTGGCTATTATGGGTCCTTCGGGCTCAGGAAAATCAACTCTCATGCATATTGCTGGTTGTTTGGACACGCCGACCACTGGCAAAGTTGTTTTTGAAAACAAAAATATCTCTCAGCTTTCTGAAGAAGAGCTGGCTAAAATTCGCAGTCAAAAAATTGGCTTTGTTTTTCAAACCTTTAATTTAATTCCCAGGACAACGACCCTAGATAATGTGGCTTTACCCTTAATTTATACAGGGGCTGGTTTGAAAAAAAGAAGAAGTTTAGCTCTTCAGACCCTCAAGAAAGTCAACCTAGCCGATCGGGCGGACCATTTTCCCAACCAGCTCTCTGGTGGGGAACAACAAAGAGCAGCCATTGCCAGGGCTCTAATTAATCAGCCTTCAATCATCTTTGCTGATGAACCGACAGGAAATTTAGATACTAAGGCTGGAGCAGAGATTATGAAGGTCTTACAAAAGCTCAATCAGGCGGGTAACACCATTGTGGTGGTAACCCACGAATCCCACATCGCTAAATTTGCTAAAAGAAAAATTAAAATTATTGATGGTGAGATAGTTTGATGGATTTAACTGAAACTGTTAAAGTCGCGCTTGAAGCATTAAAAGCCAATAAAACCCGCGCTGGTTTGACCATGCTGGGGATCGTTATTGGCGTCACCTCTGTGATTTTGCTTATCTCTATTGGTAGTGGCTTAAAAACTTACATTACTGAACAGCTGGAAGGCATGGGCGCCAATGCTCTTTTTGCCATTCCCGGTGAATTTGAAATCGAGCCTGGCGGAGGCGGGGGTGGAGGCATTCCCGGCGCCGGGGCGGCGGCTTCTAAATTTACCTTTAACCATATCAAACAATTAGAAAGAGAAGGCAAAACAATCAAGGCGGTGATGGCTTATACCGAAAACAATGGCACCATGAGATATAAAGGCAAAAGCCATATCACTCAAGTATCGGGAGTTGGTCCTAATTATCAAGAGGTGAGAAACCAAAAAGTTGCCTCCGGCTCATTTTTCACTCTTTCTCAATATAATACAGCCAAAAAAGTGGCGGTTTTAGGACAAACCGTGGCTGATGAGCTTTTTGGTAATGAAGACCCGGTGGGAAAGAAATTCACCATTTCTGACCAGAGATATACGATTTTAGGCATTCTAGAAGAAAAGGGGAGCCTTGGCGGTATTGATATGGACAATCAGGTCTTTATTCCGGCAACCACCGCCATGAGTCAATTCGACATGGAATATATTCAGTCTCTTTGGATTCAATCTCAAAGCTCGGAAACAGTCACTCAGACAAAAGAGGAGATTGAAACCATCCTCCTTAAAACTCTTGATGATGACGAGTTCTCTGTTTTAGATACCAAAAGCATTCTTAGCACTATTTCCAGTATTCTCGGTGTCTTAACCGCTGCCTTAGCAGGAATCGCCGCTATTTCTTTAATTGTGGGTGGAATTGGGATTATGAACATTATGCTTGTTTCTGTGACTGAGCGAACCCGAGAAATTGGCTTAAGAAAAGCAGTCGGAGCTACTCCTAATAACATCCTTATTCAGTTTTTAATTGAAGCGCTAGTTCTATCTTTTTTGGGGGGCTTAACGGGTATTATTTTGGGTGTTGGCGGGGCAGTTCTCGTCGGGCGTTTTTTTACTACGACGATTACTCCCTGGGCAATTGCTTTAGCTTTTGGAGTTTCCAGTTTAGTCGGAGTCATCTTTGGCGTTGCCCCTGCTTTCAAAGCCTCAAAACTTAACCCCATTGACGCCCTGAGGTATGAATAGTATAAAATAAAAGAGTGGATTGGAAACATAGATTATCAAGATTAACTTCAATTCTCTTGATTGGCTCTGGTGTTTATCAAGTAATTTATTCTTCTGTCTTAATTATTTTTGTTTATCCTCATCTTAAATCTAGTGTCGGAGAATCGGGTATCCTTCTTTATGAAAGTTTAATCGAAAAAGCTCTTGTTTATTACGCCTCAATGATTGTTAATGGAATTTATGGTATTAGTCTCTTGTTTAAACCTAAAGAAGAGGTGACTTATTTACAGATTATTGGCGGGTTGATTGTCTTTGCTTTAGGAATCCTTTTTATTACCAAAACAGAAGCTACAGCTGATCCGATAATCAATCTCTTTATTAGGGCAGTTAAACTAATTACTGGATGAAAATTTTATTCCTCGGTACTTCCGCTGGCTGGCCTCTCCCTCGCTTGGGCTGTGATTGTCAAATCTGTCAATCTAAAGACCCCCGAGATAAAAGACTTCGACCAGCGGTCTTGATTAATGACTCAATTCTAATTGACGCCCCGCCTGATATCTATCATCAGCTTGTAAATTTAAAAGTTGATACTACTAAAATTAATGCTTTATTAATTACTCATGCTCATCCCGACCACATTCATGGCTTTTATGACCTCACTCATCTCTACAACCGGCAAATAAAAGAACCTAAATTGATTATCCCCCTTGATGTTCTTAATGGTCTACGCCAATTTCATTCTTTGCCTCTGAAGCCTTTTAAACCAGAAGTGGTTCAACCGAGAACCGTGATTGAACATCAAAAAATTAAAATCTCCTATTTCCCGGTTGAACACAGTCGTATTCCTTGCTATGGCATTAAAATGAAGGCAGATAAAATCTTTGTTTACCTCCCTGACATAGTAAGACTACCTAGGTCAGAAAGGAAACCAGTTCGTGATGTTCATCTTTTAGTCCTTGACGGCTCTTCGTTAAGCAAAAAGGGACAAACTAGAATTCATCAATCAATTGAAGAGGGGATTAAGTTAGCTAAAGAACTCAAACCTAAGCTTTGCTACTTTACTCACATTGGTCATATTACCGGAACTCATAAACAACTAGAAGCTTTTGTTCAAAAAGAAGGCGGGAGAAATTTTCATATTGCCTACGACGGCTTAGAGCTTGAAATCTGATGAAATGTATAATGAATAATGTACAATGTATAATGAAAACATGAAGCGCCTGCTAATAATTTTTATTTCGGCTCTCCTCCTTTTATTTTCCCTGGCTTGCGTCTCTGCCCAAGATGCGCCTGAACTTGACTTCAATCGGGCTTACCAAGATTACCTTTACATTTATGGGCAATATCGCGAAGCTCATAATCAATATATTACCGCCAGAGAACAATATTTAACTTATAAAACTTTAACCGCTAAAACCCTAGCCCTTGAACAAACACTGGACATGCTTCAGAAAAGAGACGAAGCCGTTCGGACTTATTTAACTGCCTTACGAATGAAAATGGCAGAAACTACTGGTATTTCCGATTACAAACAAAACACGCTTTATCTTAAGCTTGATGCAGAAGTAAGCTGGTATACTGAACATCGTGAAGAACTCACCAGCGCCGCTACTCTTGACGATTTAGTTGCTACTTCAGAGGAAGCTGAAAGCCGATATGATAAAACCCTGGTATTAATTTATCAAGCCTTAGGAGTTATTCTTGGGGGAAAGGAAAATAATATTAGAAACCAAATTGACGAACAAGTTGAATTAATCAAAGACAAAATTAGTCAAATCCGCGATAAGGGAGATAAAGATACCACCACCACTGAACGTTGGTTATTGGAAGCGGAAAATAAGTTAACTCGAAGTCAAGAGAAATTAGATGAAGCAATGACTATTTTGAATGCGTTAAAATCAAGTGACCGTAATAAAGAGGGCGAGCATAACGAATCTCGGGAACTAATTCAGGAATCTCATCTCTATCTTAAAGAAGCTAATTCCTACTTAAAAGAATTAATTCGTGAGGTCAAGACAGCAGACTAAAATGACTAAAGAAAAGGAAGAAATTATTAACCAAGATTTTGAAGCTCAAGTTCCTGCAGAGGAAGAAAAGCTCAACCTTTGGCAAAGATTTAAAGCGAAAATTAAAACCCTTAATAAAAAACATATCTATATAGGCGCTGGGGTCTTTGTCTTTCTGGTTTTAATTCTTATCATTGCTCGCTCTAGTCTGCACATTAGTCGCTTCAAGCCACCTGTTTTTCCCTCGCCATCGCCGAGTCCCTATGAAGAAGAAATCACTAATCCTTCTGCTTATGCCACTGATTCCGCGGTTTTGGAAATTGGAGAAAAGCTGAAAGAAATTGAAGGTGGAATTGACCAAACCGACCTTAAAGAAACTGGTCTTAATCCTCCTGTTTTGGATTTAGAAGTGAATTTTGAGGAGTAAATTCCTTGACTTCGGGATTTCTTCGGTATAAACTAGTTCTATGACACAAACACCTTTAGCCAATCGCATCCGTCCTAAAACTCTTTCTGAATTTGTTGGTCAAGAACATCTAGTAGGCAAGAAAGAGATTATTCGCAAGCTGATTGAATCAGACCAGCTGCCTTCAATGATTTTCTGGGGACCGCCTGGTTCAGGGAAAACTACTTTGGCTTATATCATCGCTAACACCACCAAATCACACTTTATTCATAAATCTGCAGTAACCACGACTCTTGAAGAAGTCAGAAAAGCAGTCAAAGAAGCTAAAGAACGGCTAGAAGCTTATCATCAAAGAACCATCTTCTTTTTAGACGAAATTCATCGCTTTAACAAGGCTCAACAAGATTCTTTTTTGCCCCATGTTGAAAAGGGGACGATTATTTTAATTGGCGCCACAACTGAGAATCCCTCTTTTGAAGTGATTGGACCGCTTTTATCTCGAAGTCGAGTTTTTGTTTTAAATCAGCTTTCTCCTGAGGAGTTAAAAATAATTGTTAAAAGGGGATTAAAGGAGCTGAAAGCCAAAATCGAACCCAAAGCTCTTGATTTTGCTATTCAAGCTTCAAATGGAGACGCCAGAATTGCTCTTAATGCCGTAGAAATTGCCACTTCACTCATTAAAAGTGGTCAGAAGATTTCACTTCAATTAATTAAAGAGGTCTTTCAGAAACAATCTTTGCTTTATGACCGGATGGGGGATGAACACTACAACACTATCAGCGCCTTTATTAAAAGCATGAGAGCAAGTAATGTTGATGCTGCTTTATATTATCTAGCCCGAATGATTGAAGCAGGCGAAGACCCCCTGTTCATTGCCCGCCGAATGGTCATCTTTGCTAGCGAAGACATTGGGATGGCTCAGCCAACGGCTCTAGTGGTCGCTAACGAGGTGTTTAGGGTTTGTGAGACGATTGGTTACCCTGAGTGTGCGATAAACCTAGCCCACGGCACGGTTTATTTAGCTAAAGCACCGAAAGACAGAAGTGCTCATAATGGCTTAGTTGAAGCCCAAAAGGATGTCAAACAACACGGCAATTTACCCATTCCTTTAGAAATCCTTAATGCTCCTACCAAGTTGATGAAAAATTTAGGCTACGGCAAAGGCTATGAACCTTATACTAAAAAAGATTTATTGCCCAAGAAATTGAAGGGAAAGAAGTATTTTCTTTCAAAGAAAAAATAGCTATGCTATGATAGAACTATGGAGCAAATTTTAAACAATCCCATTCTTCTTTTATTACTTGTTGCCTGGTCTTTTTTCTGGAAAGGCTGGGCTCTTTGGCGAGCAGCCAAGAATGACCAAAGGAATTGGTTTATCGCCATTCTAATAATTAATACACTCGGAATCCTGGAGATTATTTATCTCCAGTGGTTTGCCAAAAAGAAAAGGCTTTGGGATAGAATCCTGGCAAAACTACCTTGGAAGAGATAAAAATTGTCTTCCACCAAAAATACCTCAAGTATGATTTCGGTCCTGGGCATCCTTTTTGGGCAGGACGAGCGGCTCCTTTTTTAGAAAAACTGAAAAAATATAAAATCCCTCATGAAATTCTTGTTCCTGAAAAGGCAAGTGATGAAGACATTCTCCTTGTCCATACTAAAGATTATCTTAATCGAGTCAAAAGATTAGCCCGTGAGTGTGGAGCTTTATCAATTGACACCCCGGTCAATCCTGATATCCTGGAAGCCTCTTATTATTCTGTTGGCGGCTCAATTATGGCTCTCGAACATACCCTAAAAGGAGAGCGGGTGATGAATCTTTTGGGTGGACTGCATCACGCCGGAATTTCAGACTCCTCTGGTTTTTGTATTTTTAATGACCATGCTATTGCCATTAGAAAATTACAAAAAGATGGCAAAATCAAAAAGGCGATGATTTATGATATTGATGTTCATGCAGGGCAGGGGACTCAAGAAATTTTTTATTCCGACCCGAAAGTTTTTACCATCTCCCTTCATCAAGACCCAACTACCCTTTATCCGGGCACTGGCTTTGCCTCCCAAAAAGGTGAGGGAGCAGGAGAAGGATACAATTTAAATATGCCATTGCCACCGGGCACAGGCGAAAAAGAATATCTTCAAGCCCTAGATTCGGTTTTACCTTTAGCGAAAAAATTCCCTCATGATGTTGTTGTCCTGGTTTTGGGAGTAGATACCTTTGAAGAAGATCCGCTAGCCAGTATTAAACTCAAAGAAGAAACTTATCAAAAAATTGGTCAACGCTTTAAAAAATTTGCTAAACTAGCAGTGATGTGCGCCGGTGGCTATTCCCGGAAAACCCCGGACCTATGGCTTAGTTTTCTGAAAGGATATCTTTGGCCTTGACAGGGTCGGACCCTGTCCTGGAGCGAAATAGAGGGCTTTTTAGAGACATATGGAAATTACTATAAAAACTGAACAAAGATGCCAACTAATTGACATCACCAGTCAAGTGGAATCAGTTATTGCTAAAAGCAAAATTAAAGATTGTCTTTGTCTTGTTTTTGTCCCTCATTCAACCGCCGCCATCATTCTCACAGAAAACGAGCCAGGTTTAAAAAACGACTGGCTCAAGGTTCTGAAAAAATTAGTTGAAGACGAAGAATTTGAACATAATCGGATTGATGATAATGCCGATTCCCATATTCTAAGTGGGCTTTTAGGGCAGGGAAAAGTGATACCTATCGAAGGTGGTCAACTGGTACGAGGAACTTGGCAAGAAATCTTCTTAGTGGAACTCGATGGTCCAAGAACAAGGAGAGTAGTTATTAAGCTTATTAAAGGCTAATGGAAGTTTTTGAAGCCATTAAAAAGCGACGGTCGATTAGAAGATTTGATCCCACCAAAGAGGTCACTGATAAACAAATTGAAAAATTTCTTGAAGCTGCTCGCTGGGCGCCTTCAGCTGGTAATCTCCAAAGCTGGTTTTTTGTGGTTGTTAAAAATAAAAAGACTAAACAAGAATTAGCGAAAGCTACTTTGGGTCAAGATTTTGTTGCCCAGGCGCCAGTGGTAATTGTTTCTTGTGCTGATTTGGAAAGAAGCGCCTCTCGCTATGGCGGGCGGGGTGAAAAACTTTATGCTTTTCAAGATGCAACGATTGCTAACCAAAATATTTGGTTAGCAGCAACAGAAATGGGACTAGGAGCAGTCTGGGTCGGAGCTTTTGATGAAAATGAGGTTTCGCGAATTCTAAACCTACCCTCTCATTTGCGTCCCATTGCTATCCTTCCTATTGGTTATCCAGCGGAATCGCCCTCGCCTCCGTCCCGGCGCTCGATTACGGAAATCTCAAGAAAAGTCTAGGTTCCCGTTTATCAAACCGATGTAAACCTTCCTTTTTCGCTATCTCAATTGCTTTTTCAAATTCTTCAGGCAAAATTCTTCGATTAATTTCTGGATACTGGTCGGCTTTATTTTGAGTGAAGCGAGAAAGAAGATTCTTGCTGAAGGCAAGGTTCTTATTAGTGGGGTAATATTGGTCCATGATATTGACATAAGAATCTTTGGAAAGGGAAGCAATAAATTTCATCACTTTTTTGGTTCCTGCCAAGCCCTCTGGCAAAACCAAATGACGAATCAAAAGTCCTTTTTGGGCAATGCCATTTTCATCAATCACTAAATCACCAACTTGTCGAAACATTTCTTTAACCGCTTTTTTATTCACTTCCCAATAATTAGGCACCAGGGAATATTTCAAAGCAATTTTTGAATCCGAATATTTCATATCTGGCATATAAATATCAACAATGCCATCAAGAAGTTTTAATGTTTTCACTGAGTCATAACCACCGGTGTTATAAACCAAAGGTAGTTTTAAGCCTTTTTCAGCGGCAATCACTAAGGCTTTCAAAATCTGGGGTACCCAAATAGTGGGGGAAACAAGATTGATATTATGACATCCCTGATTTTGAAGGGAAAGCATCATTTTGGCTAAATCTTTAATTTCCACCTCGTTGCCCAAGCGCAATTGGCTGATTTCAAAATTTTGGCAATAAACACAGGCAAGATTACAAGAGGAAAAGAAAATCGTTCCTGAGCCTCGGGTCCCCACCAAAGGTGCTTCTTCGCCGAAATGAGCATGTGCCGAGCTGATTCTTAGTTTAGCTCCCATTTGACAAAAACCAATTTTACCCTGAGCTCGTCGAAGGGCATCCTTCTGCCGATTAACCCCACATTTTCTTGGGCATACTCGACAAGGATTAAGCAATTTCCACGCTTCCTTCGCTCGTTTTTCTAACTCTTTTTTGGATAACTTGAGATAACCAGGTTTCATCTTGACGACCTTTACCAGATCCATTATACTAAAAATTGTTCCGAATAAAACCCAAACCATGAAAACTGGCGTTGCTAATTTACCCTTACATTACGGAAGTTGCCCACGATGGTTGTTTGAGAATATGGTCAAGCTGGGCAGGGCAATTACGGAAGCTTTCGTTTATGAACATGGAACCGAGGCGTTTCTTTGTCGACTCTCTGACCCATATTTCTTTCAATCTTTAGCTTGTGTGCTTTCATTTGATTGGCACAGTAGTGGAGTCACTACTACTGTCTGTGGCGCTCTTAAGGAAGGCCTAAAAGGGACCGAAAAAGAGTTAGGTCTCTTTGTTTGTGGGGGTAAGGGGAGAACCTCCCGGAAAACACCCGGAGAGATAGAAACTTATGGTCAACAATACTCATTTAATAGTCAACCCCTTGTTTATGCTTCAAGAATCTCTGCTAAAGTAGATAACAACGCCCTTCAAGATGGCTACCAGCTTTACCATCATAGCTTCTTCTTTACTAAAGAGGGTAAATGGGCAATAGTTCAGCA
>JAHIFH010000029.1 GCA_018900995.1 Patescibacteria group bacterium
ATGAATGATGCCGAGCGGCTTTATTGGAAAGCCTTGGAAGTGGCTCCCAATAATTACTATACCTACGCTGATTTAGGCGATATTTATGCTACCCGGGGTGACAGAGAAAAAGCAATTGAATACTGGCAAAAATTTGTTGATGCCAATCCTTATTATCCTCGAGCCGATGAAGTAAGAGAGAAGATTGAAAAGATGAAGGGAGAAGACTGAAATTTAAATCTTGGCAAAACAGCCCTTTTAAGGTAGAATAGTAGCACTCTTCTTAAGAAAGTGAGGTAAATGAAGTTTGATCAAAAAGAAATCAGCTCCAAAGGCAAAAACTCGAACTAAAAAGTCTTCTCCAAAGGCTTCTGTAAAGCGTTCCCAGCCCACCACGATGGAGGACCTGCTCAAACAATCCAAATATCAGCTCCGTGGCTGGAAACGGGGAGATTCTGTTGAGGGGATTGTGGTTGAAAAGACCAAAGGAGTGCTTTATTTAGACATTGGCGGTAAAAGCGAGGGGATGGTGATTGACCGAGAGATGAAAGCGGCTAAAGACTTTGTTAAGGAATTAGAGGTAGGGGATAAAGTTGAGGTAATCATTACCCAACCAGAGAACGATAAGGGTCAGACTTTACTTTCTTTGAAAAAGGCAGCCGGAGATTATCTTTGGAACCAATTTGAAGAGAAATTAAAAACCGGCGGGGTAATTAGGGTTGTAGGCAGAGAGGTTAATCGGGGTGGGTTAGTGGTTGAAGCCAAGGGTTTGCAAGGATTTATTCCTGCTTCTCAATTTGGGAGTCAGTGGGCAAACAGGATAGAAGAATTAATTAGCCGCCAAATTGAGGTTAAGCCAATTGAGGTCAACCGGGAGAAAAACCGGTTAATCTTTTCCGAAAGAGAGATTTCTGAAGCCGCTCTCCTTCAAGCCCAGGATGGAGCCCTGAAAAAAATTAAGGTGGGCGACACTTTTAAAGGTGAGATTACCGGGGCGATGCCTTTTGGTTTTTTTGTCAAAATCAAGACTGATGGAATTAAATTGGAAGGTTTAGTCCATATTTCTGAGATTTCTTGGCAAAGAGTGGAAGAGCCGAAGGAGTTTTACAAAGTTGGCGATAAAGTCAAAGTTAAAGTTTTGGCGAAAGATAAGACAACAGGTAAACTTAATCTTTCTATTAAGCAACTAAAAAGTGATCCTTGGGAAAAAATTGAGAAAAAATATCCAGCTGATGCTAAAGTTAAGGGTAAAGTTGTTCGTTTAGCTCCTTTTGGTGCTTTTGTTGATTTAGAAGAGGGGATTGAGGGCTTAATTCATATCTCCAAAATTCCAGCGGAAAAATCACTCAAAGTCGGGGATAAAGTCGATTGCTACGTTGAATCTATTAATCAAGAGGGGAGGAGGATGAGTTTGGGGTTGGTGCTGAAAGAGAAGCCAGTGGGATACAAGTAATGGCAAAGGCAATCACCAAATTTGTCTGCCAGCAATGCGGGGCAGAATCGCCTAAGTGGATGGGGCGTTGCCCTCAGTGTGGTGAGTGGAATAGTCTGGTGGAGACGAGATTGCCTGCCCCAAGTGAAGTGGCTGAGAAAATGATTTCTCGGACTAAACCCCAAAAACTTTCCCAAGTAAAATCAATTGCTCAAGCAAGAATAAAGATAGGGATTGGGGAATTTGATCTAGTTCTTGGAGGAGGCGCGGTTCCTGGTTCAGTTACTTTGATTGCCGGAGAACCAGGGATTGGTAAGAGCACTTTAATGTTGCAGTTAGTAGATAGCATCGGACGCAAGTCAAAAACCAAAAACTATACGCCAGTTCTTTATGTTTCTGGTGAAGAGTCTCTTCAACAAATTAAAATAAGAGCTCAAAGATTGGGACTAAAAACTCAGCAAGTTTTGTTTTTTATGGAGACTAACACGGAGACAATATGTACTCAAATTGATGAATTAAAGCCGAAATTAATAGTGATTGATTCCATTCAAACTTGCTGGACAAACAGTTTATCAGGCACAGCTGGCTCTGTTGGGCAAGTAAGAGAATCAACCGCCCAACTCCTTAAACTAGCTAAACAAGAAGAAATGCCTCTTTTTCTTGTTGGTCACGTGACCAAAGCCGGGGCCATTGCTGGACCTAAGGTTTTGGAACATATGGTGGATACAGTTGTTTACTTAGAAGGAGAGAGATTTGGCGCCGCCCGATTACTTAGAGCCACCAAAAACCGCTTTGGAGCCACTGATGAAGTAGGGGTTTTTGAGATGACAGATCAAGGTTTAGTTGAAGTCACCAATCCTTCCAAACTTTTCCTTAAGCAGCGAGTGAAGAAAGTGCCTGGTTCAGTGGTAGTGGCGACTTTAGAAGGAACAAGACCAGTTCTAGTAGAAATCCAGGCTTTAGTTGTGCCGACGACTTTAGCAGTGCCTCGGAGAATCAGCCAAGGAGTTGATTACCGTCGCCTCCAATTAATTAGCGCTGTTCTCGCTAAACAATTAAAACTCCCTTTAGCCACTTTTGATATTTATGTTAATGTCGCTGGAGGAATCAGAATAGAGGAGCCTGCAAGCGATTTAGGCGTTGCCCTAGCGGTTATTTCTTCATTTAAAGGCATTCCTCTTAACCCAAAAATAGTTTGTTTTGGCGAAATCGGCTTATTAGGGGAGATAAGAGAGGTCAGCCAAACCGCTAAAAGAAAAAAAGAAGCAAGAAAGCTTGGTTTTACTACAATTATCTCTCCAGAGGAGTTTGCTTCCATTAGCCAAGTATCCAAAAGACTTTTTAAATAGCCACTTTTCCCTAATTTATCCACAATACTTGAAAATAGTTTAAAAATGGGTTAAGATAAAGCTATATTAATAATAGTATAAACTATGGGATTGGCAATTTTTCCAGAAGGTTTTCTTATAGGCTTGACAGGTTTGACAAAATGTGATAAAAGGGAAGCGTCCTTTATAAAACAAAGAGCATTACTATCGCTGGATTGACAGAGTCACCACGAATAGCAATGCCCTTCGCATGTTGGTGTTGAATCAGGACAGGTGACATCAACACCAAGTTGACAATAACATAGCTGTCAAGAGATTGTCAAGACTCTAGGTTTAAATTAGAGGATATTTTTAAGAACTTTCTTTCTCGCACTTCTCGTGGGGGAACGTATGTAGGGCAGGCGTGCGTTCTCCCATTAGGAGTGAGAGAAGTGCTCGAAACAGGATAGGTACTCTACCTTCTTTTCGAAAACCGAACGAGGTTCTATTTGGGGCTTGACATTTGAGTTGAATCTTTGTTTTAATAAAACTGTAGATTGAGTTCCTCCATAAAATTAGTAATGATTTCCTAATGCCAAAAATTAAATCTATTGCTTCTGAGAAAAAGAAAGCCGTTGTTAAAGGCGGAGAAAAGCCATTGTCGCGTTCAACGCGATTGACGGTTGATGAGGTCGTGGGAGAAAAGAGACAAAGAGAGTTTGATGGGGTGGTGGACAATCGGCGGATACCTGATGCCGGCGTGCCTACTCACTACATGGAAGGTGTTTTAGAGATTGCCTCCGAGGGTCATGGCTATCTTCGTCCCAAATTTTCGCCTTCTGATAAAGACGTTTATATTTCTTCCTCTCAAATTCGGCGTTTTAATCTCCGTTTCGGTGATATGATTGGTGGTCAAGCCCGAGAGCCAAAGGAAAACGAGCGTTATTATGGCTTATTGAAAGTAGAAAAAGTTAATGGTCAGCCTTTAACCAAAATCGGCGAACGACCTGTTTTCGAGAACTTGACGCCCATTTATCCTGATGAGCAAATCAAATTAGAAACTGGCAAAACCCCGGTCTCTACCAGGGTAATTGATCTCATTGCTCCAATTGGCAAGGGACAACGAGGCTTGATTGTTTCTCCACCCAAAGCCGGCAAGACCTGGCTTCTCAAAGATATTGCTAATGGAATTACTGATAATTTCAAGGATATTCATTTAATGGCGGTTTTGGTAGGAGAAAGACCAGAGGAGGTGACTGATATTGCCCGCTCAGTTAAAGGCGAAGTGATTGCCTCTAACTTTGATGAACCACCAGAACAGCAAACCAGCATCGCTGAGGTGGCTTTAGAGCGAGCCAAAAGGCTAGTTGAGTTTGGTAAAGATGTAGTAATCCTTTTAGATTCAATTACCCGTCTTGCTCGTGCTTATAATCTTTGTATTCCTACTTCTGGGCGGACCTTAACCGGTGGCTTTGATCCGGCGGCGCTTTGGCCACCCAAGAAATTTTTTGGTGCTGCCAGAAATATGGAAAAAGGTGGCTCTTTGACCATTATTGGTACTTGCTTGATTGAAACCGGCTCTAAAATGGATGACTTGATTTATGAAGAATTTAAGGGCACGGGTAATATGGAGCTTCATTTAGTCCGGGATTTGGCTGAGCGGCGTGTTTATCCGGCGATTGATATTCAGCGCTCTGGTACAAGACAAGAAGAGCTTCTTTATGGCAAAACAATTTACCCCAAGATTATTACCATGAGGAAGATGGTGGACATGTTGGGGGCTAATGAGAGGACGGAATTGATTTTGGAGCGGTTAAATAAAACCAAATCCAACGCCGAATTTTTGAAAACCCTTAATAAAGGCTAAGCCTTTTGAATTGACTTCTCTGCCTGCTTATGCTACTCTGGCTTTACTCATGGATAAACCCTCCTTGAAAGAGGATTTTTGGCATTTTCTTTGTTGTTTGGGTCGTTACTTCCAAAAAAAATCTCTTAGAAGTTTTCATTTTTTTGAAACCGGCAAGTCTAGGATGGCGGTTGTTCTTTATCGCCAGCGGGGGCGTTACAGTCGTCCATTTGTTCATTCAGGAATGATGCTTCTTATTGTCATCGGAGTGACTTTGGGTCCGGTTTTGATTAAGGAGAATTTTCCCGGCTTATCAGATACTTCTTGGCAACAAGCTGAGGCAACGGTTATTCTTTCCGCCACTAAAGGAGAAGTTGAGACCTCGACCTTGGAATCAATTAAACCTCGTTCAGAAATTATTGAATATACAGTTAAAGAAGGGGACACGGTTTCCACCATTGCCGAAAAATTTGGTGTCTCTATTGACACCATTCGCTGGGAGAACAATCTTAAAACTATCAAATCCATTAAAGTTGGCGATAAATTGAGAATTTTGCCTGTAAGTGGTA
This sequence comes from Patescibacteria group bacterium, assembly GCA_018900995.1. Lineage (GTDB taxonomy): Bacteria > Patescibacteriota > Microgenomatia > PFEM01 > JAHIFH01 > JAHIFH01. Next base: position 5,134 of record JAHIFH010000029.1, read on the forward strand.
TTTCTCATAAAGTCACACATGGAGAGACGATTTATTCTATTGCCAAGAAATATCAAGTTGATGCCCAGGTAATTGTTAACTGGCCTTATAACTCCTTTGCTAATGACGAAACTTTTGCTTTGGCAGTAGGGCAGCCGTTGATTGTCCCTGATGGGATTATGCCAAAGGCTGTTCCCACCGCTCCAAGACCTTATTATGCGGAGGTGCCGGCCGCAGGAACAGTTACCGGGACCGGTCAATTTGTTTGGCCAGTCGGGGGTAATATTAGTCAAAACTTTGTCTGGTATCACCCCGGAATTGATATCTCCAATAACAGCGCCCCCAATGTTCTAGCCGCCGATGGGGGAACAGTGGTTATTGCTGGTTGGCCCGCGCCCTGGGCTTATGGCAATCGAGTTTTAATTGACCACGGTAATGGCTTTAGTACTTTATATGCCCATCTTTCTGCCATCTATGTTTCCCCAGGACAAAGCGTTAGTCGGGGACAATCCATTGGAAGAATGGGTTCCACCGGGCGAAGCACTGGCATTCATTTACACTTTGAGATAAGAAGCAACGGAACAGCAGCTAACCCGCTGAGCTATTTGAAGTAGGTCTGCTGCTTTATTTTTAATTAATCTTTCAAAACGTTACTTGCACCTATATGACCTCTGGAGTATAATTAAGATATGAAATGGGAAGGGAGATTGAAAGACAAGGCGAAAGATTTGAGGTCGAGAGGTTATACTTATTTTGAAATCTGTAAAAGTCTAGAGAAAAAGGTTCCTAAGAGCACCTTATCTTATTGGTGTCGCGAAGTAAAATTGCCGAGTTTTTATAAACGAAAATTAGCAAAGATTAATGCTGATAATAGAGAAAAAGGCAGGCAGGTTGCTTTAACAGTCAACAGATTAAAACGGAAGAAATTTCTTGAGGGGTTGAAGAATAAAAACTTGCCTTTAATTAAGGAGCTCAATCAGAGAGATAGAAAGCTTTTATTAACAAGCCTTTATTTAGCTGAAGGAGCTAAATATCCTGTTACTCAATATTTGAAATTTGCAAGCATAGATCCCGGAATGATTAGATTCTTTTTGCTTCTTTTAAGAAAGAGTTTTAACATTGATGAATCAAAATTTCGGATAGAGATTTTGTGTAGAGCAGATCAAGATTTAAACACTCTTGTTAATTATTGGCAAAAAGTAACCAATATAAAAAGAAGACTTATTTATAAACCACGTATCGATAAGCGGACAATCGGTAAAAGGACTAAAAAGAAAGATTATAAAGGAGTTTGTGTAATTGATTATTTTGACACTAGTATTCAGCTTGAACTACAATTACTAGGCGAATCTCTTATTAGGGGATATAGCTCAGCTGGCTAGAGCGTCGCAGTGGCACTGCGAAGGTCGGGGGTTCGAATCCCCCTATCTCCACAGGGCTTCTCTCCACAAAACTTGGGCCCATAGGTAAGTGGTATACCGCAGTCTTCGCATGACTGAATCCCGAGTTCGATTCTCGGTGGGTCCACCATTTTTTAGGGGGTTGGTGTGGCTTTTGGGGTGGGGGAGGCTTCTTCAGCTTCTTCTTCTGGTATTTCTGGGGCTGCTTCTTCCTCTGGTAATTTAATTGGTGGCTTAATTACTGGTGAGGGTAAAGGTGAGGGCTCAGTTAAGACAGACACTTCTTCTTCCTCTGGCGGTGTTACTTCTTCAGGG
>JAHIFH010000030.1 GCA_018900995.1 Patescibacteria group bacterium
CTTCTTTAATCTTCTTATCCATGCCTTTCTGAAAATATTCTTTAGGAATTCCTATTTTTAAACCCCTTATTCCTTTTTTAAGATTTTTTAGATAATTAGGCGCCTCAACTTCGGGTGTTGTTGCATCAAGAGGGTCTTTTCCAGCAGTAATATTTAAAACTAAAGCGGCATCGGTGATATCTTGAGTGAGATGCCCGATTGAATCAAGAGAAGAAGCCATGGCAATTACTCCATAACGAGAAACTCGCCCATAAGTTGGCTTTAGCCCTACAACACTACAAAAAGAGGCCGGTAGCCTGATTGAGCCTCCTGTATCTGTCCCCGTAGCCGCTAAACACATATTAGCCGCCATTGCCGCGCTTGAGCCACTACTTGACCCGCCGGGAACAAACTTTAAATTCCAAGGGTTTTTTGTTGGACCATAATCTGAATTTTCTCCAGACGAACCATGAGCCCAAGCGTCCATGTTAAGCTTACCCAAAATCACTACTCCTGCTTGTTTTAATCTTTTCACAGCAGTCGCATCATAAACAGGAATATAATCGTCTAAAACTTTTGCCCCAGCAGTGGTTTTGATACCCTTGGTGCTGTAAATATCTTTTATGCCAATAGGAATGCCCAATAGAGGTTTTTCACTAAGCGTAGATTGTTTATTAATGATTTCATCAGCCTTCTCTGCTTGAGCAATTGCTTGTTTTTCACAAACGGTAATGAAAGCGTTTATCTTTTTATTGTGTTTTTTAATTTGTTGCAAACAAGCCTTTGTTAGCTCGACTGAAGAAAATTTCTTCTTTTTTAAACCTTCTTGGGCCTCTTTAGTGGTTAATTGATTCAGTTTTTTCATTCAAATATAGCTTTAACTTTAAACATGCCTTTTTCAGTGTTTTTGGCTCCAGAAAGAACTTCCTCTTGGGAAAGAGAAGGCTTTGGCTCATCCTCTCGAAAAACATTTTCTAAGCCTGTTACCTGGCTTGTGGGCTCAACTTTTTTAGTATCTAATTTGTTTAATTGCTCAACATACTCTAATACCTCTGAGAGTTGTTTTTGGAACTTATTAATCTCAGCTGAAGTGAGCTTTAAGTTAGCCAGTTTAGCTATGTGTTTAACCTGGTCTTTGCTTAACATAAAAGCTTCTTTATCTGATTATAGCTTAAGGTGTTAATTATATCCTTTTTTTGTGCCCAGCCGCGCCTAGCGACAGATACTCCATATTCCATTAAATCCATTTCTTCTAGTTGATGAGCATCGGAATTTACTACCATTTTCACCCCACTTTTCACAGCCTCACGAACAAGATGGTCAGGTAAATCTAATCGGGTGGGCCAGGCACTAATTTCCAACCATTTGTTGTTTTTTTGACAAAAATCGAAAATCTGGTCCCAGTCAAACTCCATTCCTTCTCTTTGATAAATCATCCTCCCTGTTGGATGACCTAAAATACGTGCTTTAGGATGATTCAAGCCTGATAAAACTCTTTTTGTCGCTTTTGGGCGAGGTTGACGAAAACTACTGTGAATAGAAACAACAGCGAAATCTAAATAATCAAAGCCTTCCTCAGGTATGGCTAAACTACCATCAGGTCTAATATCAATTTCTAAACCATTGAATAAATAAGTTGAACGAACAAGTTTTTTGTTCGAGGATTTAAATTGTTCAACAACATCTTTTTTCCTCTTTAAAATGGCAATAATTTGTTTATCTGAGTGTTGGCTGATACTTGGATTATGTTCTGCAATACCTACATACTGGTACCCCATTTTTCTTGCTTTGGTGACAATTTCTTTAATTGAGGCTGTACCCAAATCATGGCTGGGCTCTATGGGATAATTTGAGTGAATATGAAAGTCGCCTTTTATTTCTTTGAACTTAACTAGCTTTGGTAGCTGATGCTCTTGGGCTGCTTCAATCTCGCCTGTATCCTCCCTTAACTCAGGTGGAATCCAGTCCATGCCTAGTTCTTGGTAGAATTTCTCTTCTGTATCATATTTTTTCACGCTCTTTTTACCCATCTTTATTCCGTATTCAGATAGGCTTAAACCCTTTTTCTGGGCAATTTCTCTTAAATGAATATTATGCTGCTTTGAGCCGGTATAATGTTGTAATAAAGCTCCATAGGCATTAGGTGACATAGTTTTTAAATCAATCTGACGATTATCCCTAGTAACAATCCTGGCAGTATTGCCTCCAGCAGCAGCTACTTCTTTTATCTTTGGATAGCGACAAAAATGTTCAATGACTTCTTTGGATTTTTTAGTCGCCACCCCAAAATCTAAATCACCTACAGTGGCAACCCGTCTTCTCATACTACCAAGAGGGTCTATCCGCTTAACATGAGGACACTGCTTCATATAGTTAATCATCTCTTTAGCTAATTCGCCAGCAAAAGGTAAATTCATTCTTTGTCCTTCCTTACCTCTCTTACCAATCTCACCTAAACCCTCAAGAATGGCTTTCTCCGACTCCTCAGCAAAACCTTTGATCTGACTAATTGCTCCAACCTTGGCAGCTTTTTTTAGCCTATTTATCGCCCCTTTCGAAGAGGTTATTTTTAATTCTTTAGTCAATTTATAAGCTGTTTTTGCGCCAACGCCAGGAATTTTTAAATACTCAAACATAGCCGGGGGAAATTCGCCCATGACCTTTTCAAAATGTTTCACCTTACCTGTTCGAAACAACTCGTCCAGATAAGAAGCAATTGACTTTCCCACCCCAGAAAGAGTTTCTAATTTACCGTCATCCCAAAGGTCTTTAACACTGCTCGTTGCGTGTTCCACTGATACAGCTGCTTCTTCATAAGCCTTAACTCTAAATTGTTGGTCACTTTTTATTTGATAAGCAGCTGCCATTCCTTTAAGTAAGCGAGCAATCTCCTGATTGCTCATTTTTCTACTCATCTTCATGATGTATTTATAATATCATAGAGATTATACTAGCCGCTAGGCGCAGTATGATATCATATGCGTTGACTAGGTAACAATAATCTGCTACTATAGGCATTGTGGGGTTGTAGCTCAGTTGGTTAGAGCGTCTGCCTGTCACGCAGAAGGTCGCGAGTTCGAGTCTCGTCAACCCCGCCAAGCTTAGGCGGGTCAGCCCCGTAAAAGCAGACTGCCTGTCCTGTAAGATCACTTTTCTTTAGGACGTGATCACGAAGTGATTTTACGTCCTGCCTAGAAAGGAGGTTTTTGTCTAAGAGTAATGGAAAAAACCTTATTAAAAAGACTTCTGAAAAACCTTAAGCTCAACGAGTCCACTATTAGCATGATTTTGGGAGCCCTGGTAATTGTTGTTGTTGGTGCTTTAATTTTCAATTACTTCCGAGGAGTTAAGCCTCCTAAAGAAGAAGAATTGAAACCAGAGGAAATTAGATTGGTCGAAGAAGCAGGTGAACTTGTTCCCGAAGGGCTACCAGTTGAATATCAGGTCAAAAAAGGTGATGATCTTTGGAAAATAGCCGAAAACTTCTATGGTTCCGGCTATAATTGGGTTGATATTGCTCAAGCAAATAATTTGAGCAATCCAAATATTATCTATGTCGACCAAATGTTGACCATCCCCCGAACAGCGGTCATTAAACCACTAGCGGCTGAGATGACTGCTTTTGGTCCAGTGATTGATGGCAGTGAGTATGTGGTCGAAAAAGGGGATCATCTTTGGGGAATTGCGGTTAGAGCCTATGGTGATGGATACCAGTGGACCAGATTAGCTCAAGCAAACAAGATTACCAGCCCTGATATTATTAATCCGGGTGATGTTTTAACAATTCCGAGATAGTTTGTTCAGAAGGAAACAAACAATTTACACTGAACAGAATAAGGTGCGGTGGTAGTTCAGCTGGTAGAACGTCTGCTTCCCAAGCAGAAGGTCGGGGGTTCAACTCCCCCCCACCGCTCTGCTAGTTTACACTGAACAAATTGAAGTGCTGGCGTAGCTCAAAGGAAGAGCAACGGTATCGTAAACCGTAGGTTGTGAGTTCGATTCCCACCGCCAGCTCATGGTTCGAAAAACAAGGTTAGCGAGAAAACAAGAAGCCAGAAATATCCGTCAGGCAATCATCTACATTATCCTCACCTTGGCGCTCGCCTTGGTTTTGGTTTTTGTGGGCATCCCTTTGTTAATTAGGACGGCAATTTTTCTTGGTAATCTAAGAACCAGCTCAAAACTCCCAGAGCAAACTGACACTATTCCCCCTTCACCTCCGCGCATCATTATTCCTTTTGAAGCCACTAATAGTGCCCAATTCTCTCTCAAAGGCTATACTGAACCAGGAGCTAACATCAAGCTTTATAATTCCGGGTTTTCATTTGGCGAAACAGTAGCTGATAATGAAGGCTCTTTTGCTATTGAAGACCTTAAGTTAACTTCTGGAAGAAACGAGATTTCCGCCGTGGCTCAAGATGCGGCCGGTAACGAAAGCCAGCCTTCAATGTCATCTGTTGTTGATTATGATACTACCCCGCCCTTGTTAGAAATTACTCACCCAGAGGATGGTGAAACAATCACTGGTATTGAGAGTCAAATTACCCTGGAAGGAAAAACCGAGGAAGGGGCGAAAATAAGTGTTAATGGACGCTTAGTGATTGTTGGACCTGAAGGAGATTTTAATTATCAGTATTCTTTAGAAGAGGGCGAGAATATCTTTATTATTGTTGCCCAAGATAAAGCAGGAAACCAAACGCAAAAAGAGCTGAAAGTCACTTACTCTCCCTAGTCCCTCACAAGCAAGCTAAAAGAATAGCCAGCCAACCCATGACCCAAGGATAAAATAAAGAGTTGAGAAAGAATGAATGGGCAATCACTGCTCCTAAACTAGCAAGACAAACAACGCCAATAATTTTCTTTCTTTGCCAAAAAGCTAAAAACCCGGCGCCTCCTAAATACCAAAGATAACTAATCAAACCTAAAATCCCGGTTGTCGCCAAAACAAACAATAAACTGGAATCCGTCCCCGCACCAGCATGGCTTTCTTGCCATTTCTCTTCTTCCAGAAACCCATAATCCCTTTGAGCATAGCGATAGGTGTTAAAACCTACCCCAATCAAGGGATGGTCTTTAATGATAGCAATCGCATTCTGCCAACTTTCAAAGCGGTCAAAAATAGAATAAGTTCGCGTCAGTTTGCCTCCTTCTCCTTTTGGCTGAGGAAGAATAGCCAAGGAGAGCAAAAGCAGAACCAGGGCAACAATAAAAAGTCTTCCCGTTTTTCTTAGCCAGGCGATAACCCCCATCCCCACTAAAAATGCCAAATAAGAGCTGCGCGAGTGAGTTAAAATCAAAGCTGCATAGACAGCCACCGTAGATAAAATTAACCACCGATTATTTCTGTTCTTGAAAAGCAGATTAATCAGAATAATCAGGGTTAAGACCAAGATTAGCCCAGTAAAACCGGGATCAAGAAAAGTGGAAACCAGACGGTAATAATGGGGGTCCCACTCAATCACCTCCAGGGCTTTTAAATTAGGCCAAAGAAAGTACTGAACAAAACCAAAAAAAGCAATTGCTACTCCTATAATCACTAAAAATTTCAATATATCTAGGCTCTTAAACCAGCGGTCTTTTATATCAAAAAGAACAAAGTAAAGTCCGGCATAAACCAGCCAGCGCACTAAATAAAGACCAGCCACCATAACTTCCCTATTTGATAGTAGGGGACTGGCTAATCCAAGAGAGAACAAACTAATAGCGAAAAATAAAAAAATGGGTAGAGCTAAAGGCGGCAATTGATATTTCTTTTTCTTCAGCCCAAACCGCCATACTCCCCAGGCAAGCAGTAAAAGGAGCAAAACAATATCTGTCATATAAAGATGGACTTCTGGCCCGAGAAAATTAAGAGGGATTTTTGTTAGCTGGCCAAAAGGAAAAAGAACCAGATAAGTAAAAAACAGTCCTTCAATTACTTTTTTCATTAATAAAAATCTCCGTAGTAATAAAGTTTGACTTTGGTTTTTTCGTTTTCATACAAAAGCTCAAGCTCGCCAAACTCTTCTGGCAAATCCATTTCTTTAACTAAGATATGAGTAAAATAAGTGCCAGCTTTTGCCCAAGACTCATGAACAAAAGGAAAATCAACATAATAAAGATTATGAATATTATAAATCAAAACCAAATCATTTTCTTTGATATTTTCTCTAAAAAAGCCATCAACATCATAAAAATCGCCATAGTCAAAATTTAATCTTTGGCTTAAAAATTCATCCTTAGTTTGCTTGCCAAAAACCACGGGTAAGAATTTCCGAGTCGCAATTGCTCTTGAGCCAAGATTAAAAACACAAGCCAGAACAATAGCGCCAATAGCGATTTTCTGAATTGCTTTTTTGCTTGACCCCAGAATTTTCATACACACAAAGATTAAAGCGGGAATAAAAGGCAGTAAATAACGAGCTGATGAGGGTGGGGATAGAAACCAAAATACATAACC
>JAHIFH010000031.1 GCA_018900995.1 Patescibacteria group bacterium
AATGCCAATCGAAGCCATATTTTTATCATACTCACCCAAAAAAAGCGGCCAAACCAAAGCAAGATTGACTAATAGTAAAAAAAGAACAAGCAATACTGTTTTTATTTGCTTCATCTAGTATAACAAAATATAAATTAACATATCACACCTTCTTTACCTTAACTGCTTGAAGCATTCCCAAATGAGAAAATTTCCTTTCCTTAATTTCAAATCCTCCTTCACCCAGTAGGCTATCAAGTCTGTAGCCATTAAAATTGTGTAGATGTGTTCCCTGCCAAACCCGACCTTTCCCTTTAGTCCAGAAAAACCAGATTAAGCGAAAAAGTGGACTTTCTGTTGGCACCAAAATGGTTAATAACCCATCATCCTTAAGACAACGCTTAATTTCAGCCAACACTTTTTTGGGGTCTCCCACATGCTCTAATACTTCAAGACAGGTTATCAGGTCAAAACTCTTTTCAGGAAAAGGCAGTTTTTCTGCAGACGCTACCTGAAAATGGAAATTTGGGCGAATTTTTTTGGCATAAGCAATCACGGCCCGATCAATATCCACCCCAAAAATTTCTGCTTCAGGTAAAACCCTGGCAATTTCTTCGGTAAATGTCCCTGCATGACAGCCAACATCAAGAACTTTTGTCCCAACTTTAGGAAGAAGACTCTCTATTAACCAAAAGCGGCGCTTATGCCAAATAAACTGCAATAGATTCTTTTTTATCCCCTGATCATAATAATCTGGTGGCACAGGCATTTTTATCCTCCATCATTACATTCCCAATCTTGCTCTTAAAATCGCCACCCCCAGGGCGGTCAGACCAGTGATTGTATAGCCAATAATATTTTCAAGCCGGGTAGTTTTCTCTTTTATATCCCAAATTCCAACTGTTTGGTCAGCAGTTAAACCCAAAACCTGAGTGTGGGCTAGTTCCCAAAGATTTCGACCAAAAAAACCAATGATGAGAACAATCAAGGCAAAAAGCATCCCAATTAACCCAAAAGCAACCAACCGGCGATAAAGAAAAATTATCTTAAATCGTTTAAGCTTTGGCGAAGCACGAATAAAATCAACCAACCCCACAATTAGAATCCCCAACAAAAAGGCTAAAGAGATTCCAAAAGCAGGCAAAAAGCGCGAGGGAATGGGATAAGCTACTCCCGCTCCAAGAGAAAAAACCCCGAAGCCGATGGTCAAGAAGAAAGCAATAAACACTGGCTGAAGCTGAGGTCGGTTTTCAAAAAGCAAAAACCCAAACACTCCTAGAATGGGTAGAAGAAAAAAAGAAACAGGAAAAAGATTAAAAAAGGTTTCCCGGACTAACTGCCCTTGGGGGGAATTGATAGTCAAAATAACGAATTTGGGATTATACCAAAAGGCAGAAAAGCCAACTGCCAAAACAAAAACAGTCAAAAACCGAATCAGTTTAAGCCTTCCTCGACCGAGTAACATCTCGGAAAAAGTAATCACCCCCATAAAGATAAATAAAACAATCACTCCTATAGGTGAGGCTAAGGCAACTATGGTTGTCCCTAAAGCCGAAAACAATCCCGCCCAGAAGTTACCTTGGCGAAGAAAGCGAAGAAGCAAAAGGCAAATTAAGGGAATAAAGGTTAAAGAGGCAATATGAGCCCCATCTTCGCCTAAAAGTCCTAAGTTAATTCTTAAAGGTAAAAAAATGCTCACTGGCAAACTGACGATAAATCCTGCCAAAAACCCTGCCAATTTTCTGCCCGAAATTTCCCTGACAAAAAAATAAAAAGAAAGCGGGAAAATAATTAGAAAAACCAACAACCAAAGTCTGACTCCATAGGTAAAAGGAAGAAAATTCTCGGTCAAATCAGCCAAAACAGGAATGACTGGCGCCGAAAAGACATTAGTCTTATCTTCCTGACCAAAAAATGGATAAAGAAGCCAGATATTAGTTAAGAAAAGAGCAACAATCCCCAGCAGCTCCCCTACTCCTACCCACCACTGGGGTGAAAGCTCAGGGAACCTTTTTCGGAGAAGTTGGAATCGCCGAATTCTCTTTTCTTGCTTACGAACTAGTGTCTCTTTTTCAGCTGGTTGTTTAATTTCGTTTTCCTCAGTCATTACCTACCCTTTCCTTATTCTAGCACGAGAGATAATTTTATGGTCAACTTTCTCCTCCAGTGCAAAAGTATAAGAACCTTTCACTTCGTTCAAGAACCTTGTTCTTTCGGCAAAAGCACGAAAGAATAAGCAAACCACCAAAAAACAAACAACCACAAAATCGTCACGATTGCGGCTAAATAATCATGGTAAACCACAGCAAACAAAGGGCGAGAATAAGCTAATATAACAACAATTAAGGTTAGTCTGAGAAGATTAACTAAAAAAGTCCCTAAAAGACCAATAAGAACAGTTTCTATTTTTGATGCGAGAGTATAATTCCCTCGCAGTCCAACAATGAGAGTGATAACTAGAAGCAATAAGCTTTGCCAACCAATACAGTTCCAAGTCATCCCAGCATAAGTCCCATTAATCGTCATTCCATTTTGATGAGCCAGATAATTGATTCCTAAAGGCTTAACCAAAACCCCAACCATTTTTACCTCTAAAGG
>JAHIFH010000032.1 GCA_018900995.1 Patescibacteria group bacterium
CCCGGAAAATACCCGTGGGGTCAAAGCCACCGTGTTTGTAAAAATTTTTATCTTCAATGGCAACAGTAGCGTTTTTAAGATGGTCGGGAATTTGTTCTAGGCTAACCGGAGTGCGCCGTTGGTCAGCAAAAACATCATAAAGAAGTTCTTCATTTCGGTCATATATTTTAGTAGAAAATCCTTCTCGGCGAACAATCTTATCTGGTCGTGGTAAATCTTTGGCATAAAAAATGAATAATCCGCCAGTCAGAAGGACTAAACCAATAAAGCCAACAAAAACAATGAAAGCCGCTCTGGAAGCCAAAGCACTTTTGCTGGCTTTCCCTAAGCGACGATAGGCTCTTACTTGCCTTATTCTTTTTCGCCAAGCTCTTTGCCAAGACACGGTAAAATGATTGTAACAAAAATTCAAAATTTGTGCTAATATTAGAATTATGGGCAAAATTGACGAAGTTTTAACTAGGGGAGTAGAAAAAATTTATCCTTCAAGGAAAACATTTGAGAAAGTGCTTCGTTCTGGCAAAAAAATCAAACTTTATCAGGGATTTGATCCTACTATGGCTAATCTTCATTTAGGAAATCTGGTGGGCATTCTCAAACTCAGACAATTCCAGGACTTGGGGCACGAGGTGATTTTTTTGGTCGGAGACTTTACCGGCATGATTGGTGACCCGACCGATAAAACCTCAGCCCGAAAACTTTTGACCAGAAAACAAGTCCTTGACAATTCCAGAAATTGGAAAAAGCAAGCTGGGAAGGTATTAAATTTCAGTGGAAAGAACCCTGCTAAAATCCTCTTCAACAGTCAATGGAATGATAAAGCTACTTTTAAAGACCTGATTGAAATCACTTCTAAGTTTACTGTTCAGCAAATGCTAGAAAGAGATTTCTTCCAAAGAAGACTAAAACAAAAAAAACCAATCCACCTTCACGAATTCCTTTATCCTGTTGCCCAGGCGATTGACTGCGTAGAAATGGACATTGATTTAGAAATCGGCGGTAGCGACCAAACTTTTAACATGCTCGCTGGCAGGGCTTTGATGAAAAGTCTTAAAGGAAAGGAGAAGTTTGTTCTGACGACCAAACTTTTGGTTGACGCTAAAGGAGAAAAAGCCGGCAAGACGGCTGGCAACGCTCTCTTTCTCAACGTTACGCCAGCTGATATGTACGGAGGGGTTATGTCTTTTCCTGATGAAACTATTATCCCTGGTTTTGAATTGTTGACCCAAGTATCACTTCAGTCAATTGAAGCGATGAAAAAAGAAATGAAATCCGGCAAGACTAACCCCATAAATCTCAAAAAACTACTCGCTTTTGAAGTTGTTAAAATGCTCTACGGAAAAAAAGACGCAAAAAATGCGGAAAAAGAATTTAAAAGGGTGGCACAGAAAGGTGAGCGACCATCTGAGATTCCATACTCACCCAAGGCAGTAAAGCCTGGAAATTATCCAGCTTCAAAACTGTCTTATATTTCTGGGGCAACTATTGGAACCGCTGAGGCGAAACGATTAATTAATCAGGGGGCTGTCGAATATGAGGGGGAAAGGATCCAAGACCCGCAAGAAACGCTTACCGTTAAAGGTGATGAAATACTAAAGGTTGGGAAGAGAAAATTTTTTAAAATCAAGAAAAAATGAGACTCTCTAAAAAACAGCAAAGATTCTGGGTGATTATTGTTGCCATTGCGGCTTTGGGCTTGCTTCTTACTTCGATGCTACCGGTTTTGTATTCACTCTTAAGGTAAATGTTTTTAGTAAACCCAATCGAAAAGCTGCCTCTGATTGGACCAGCTTACGCTAAACGGCTGGAAAAGTTGGGAATTGTTACTGTTGATGATCTTCTTTATCACTTTCCTTTTCGTTATATTGATTATTCTTTAGTTTCACCAATTGGCAGGCTTCAAGCTGGCGAAACAGTGAGCGTTCGGGGAGAAGTCATTTCCATCAAAAATGAATATACGCGCCGGGGTAAAAAAATCCAAAAAGGGGTTGTTGCCGATGCTAGCGGAGAAATTCAAGTTGTTTGGTTCAATCAACCATTTTTAGTGAAAACCATC
>JAHIFH010000033.1 GCA_018900995.1 Patescibacteria group bacterium
ATGGACATGGAGCCGTTATTTCTGAATTTCCTTTGGGGATGCAGCCAATGCCCGGGAGTTTTCCGGCTCGCAATCGAATTATTTCTGGTTTGGCTTTAGGAACGGTTGTTGTTGAAGCGCCGCAAAAGTCTGGGGCGCTGATTACTGCTCGCCACGCTGGTGAACAAGGACGCGAGGTCTTTGCCATTCCCGGTCCAGTGACTTCACCTAACGCCGCGGGTCCAGCTCATTTAATTAAAATGGGAGCGAAGTTAGTTTTTAATGTTAATGATATTTTGGAAGAACTGAATATCGAATCTCGAATTAGGAAGCAGGAACCAAAGAAGATTACGCCGGAAAACCCTGAAGAAGAGACGATTCTTTCCTTAATCAGAGACGAAGCCAAGCATATTGATGAAATTGTCCGCCAGTCAGGCTTTGACCCTGGTAAGGTGGCCAGTATAATGAGTTTAATGGAGATTAAAGGAAAGGTGAGGAATTTGGGGAATATGATATATTCAATTAACAAATGAATTTAATAATAGTAGAATCACCAACTAAATGTCGAACCCTGAGCCGCTTTCTTGGCAAGGAATACAAAATCGAAGCAACCATGGGGCACATCCGGGACTTGCCAAAGAAAAAACTGGGAATTGATGTTGAGAAAGATTTCAGACCTCAGTATCTTCTCCTACCCCAAAAAAAAGAAGCCATTAAAAAAATCAAAGACGAGTCAAAAAAAGCAAAGAAAATTTTCTTAGCCACGGACCCGGATCGCGAGGGCGAGTCTATTGCCTTTCATGTCGCCTATATTCTCAAGATAAAAAAAGATGGTGTTTCCCGAATTGTTTTCCATGAGATTACTAAGCCCGCAATTGAAAAAGCCCTTGCCAATCCAAAGAAAATTGATCTTGATTTAGTTGATGCTCAACAAGCCCGGCGAGTTCTTGACCGGTTGGTTGGGTATAAACTCTCCCCTCTTCTTTGGCGTAAAATTCGCCGAGGTTTGTCTGCTGGGCGGGTCCAATCAGTTACCGTCCGTTTAATTGTTGACCGTGAGCGAGAGATTGAAAAATTTGTTCCTGAGGAATTTTGGGAAATCTGGGCGAAATTAAAAAAGCATATTGGTGGTAAGCGAGAAGATTTGCCCAGCTTTCTAGCCAAGCTAGTTAAGAAAAATGGCAAAGTAATAAAAATTGAGGATGAGACTCAAGCGAAACAAGTGGTGGATGAATTAAAAAAAGCTAATTATGAGATTTATCAAGTTGAAAGAAAAGAAATTAAACAACATCCCGTTCCGCCTTTTAGCACCTCAACTCTGCAACAAACTGCCGCTCGCCGTTTAAGTTTTTCCAGCAAGCGAACGATGTACGCCGCCCAACGGCTTTATGAGAAAGGATTGATTACTTATCATCGGACTGACTCCTTTAATTTAGCCATAGCAGCGGTAGAGAAAATGCGCCAGTATATAAATAGTACTTATGGTAAGCAATATTTGCCTGAAAAGCCGAATTTTTACAAAACCAAGTCCAAAGTCGCCCAAGAAGCCCATGAAGCTATTAGACCCACTGATGTTCGGTGTCAAGCCAGTGATATTCAAGAAAAATTAGGTCGTGAGGAACAGCGCCTTTACGATTTGATTTGGAAAAGAGCCGTTGCTTCCCAGATGACGCCAGCAATTTGGGACAAAACTAAAATTGAAACTCAAGCCACTTCAGCGAAAAACATTTATCTTCTTTTAACTGAAGGCAAAATAATTAAGTTTGACGGCTGGCTGAAGATATATAGAGTAAAAGAACAGGAGAGTGAAAGAGTAGGAGAAATGGAACTGCCAGAAGTGAAAAAGGGTGATGATTTGAACTTAATTAAAATTACTCCTAAACAAAAGTTTACCCAAGCGCCGCCAAGATACACTGAAGCCAGTTTGATTAAGGCTTTGGAAGAAAAAGGGATTGGTCGACCTTCAACCTACGCTCCGATTATTTCTACTATTCAAGGGCGTCAATATGTTGAGAAGATGGAAAATCAATTTCACCCCACTCCTTTAGGAACCACGGTCAATGACTTTTTGGTGGAGTATTTTGCTGAGATTGTTGATTATGATTTCACCGCTAAAATGGAGGACAATTTGGATGAGATTGCTAATGGTAAGCGAAAGTGGGTGCCAGTGGTTAAGGATTTTTATCAGCCCTTTGCCAAGCAATTGGAAGGGGTAACAAAGGTTGCTGAGAGGGTCCAAGTACCGACTGAAGTGACTGAAGAAAAATGCCCTCAATGTAAGCAAGGGAGATTGGTAATTAGAATTGGCAAATTTGGCAAGTTTTTATCTTGTTCGCGGTTTCCTGAATGTGATTACACCGCCCCTCATGTGGCTAAGCTTAAAGGAGTTAAGTGCCCAGAGTGCGGTGGCGATGTGGTGATTAAGAAGACGAGAAAAGGCAAGCAATTTTATGGTTGCTCTAATTATCCTGACTGCAACTGGGCGAGCTGGAGAAAACCGAAATAATACGATTTTGCCCCTTGACGAGAGTTCTCTTTATCTGTTATTTTGAGCGAAAGCGAAAAACAAGCTTGTAGAGCCCGAAAGGCGAAACGGCTTATCAAAAGAAGCATGAGCAGGCGGAAAAAAAGTTCCCGACCTCCATGGGATGAATATTTTCTTCAAATAGCTGATTTAGTGGCAACCCGAGCGACTTGTCCTCGCCTTCATGTTGGCGCCATTTTGGTTAAAGATCGAAAAATTATTTCTACTGGTTACTGTGGAGCTCCTAAAGGAATTGCTGATTGTTATGATGTTGGTTGTTTGATGAGGGGAGGTCATTGTGTCAGAACTGTTCATGCCGAGATTAATACGGTTGTTCAGGCAGCTTATCATGGAATTTCCACTAATGGGTCGACTTTGTATACTAATTGGTTGCCTTGTTATAACTGCGCCAAGGTTCTTATAAATGCCGGGGTGGAACGAATTGTTTACCGAAGAATTTATCGACCAGATCCTGAAACTAAAAAACTTTTAAGACAAGCCAAGGTAAAACTAGTCAAACTGCCCGCCAAGAAGTAATTATTCTTTCCCAATTTTGCTACTTGACGACTCTTTTAGTTATTTGTTATTAAAGAATACATGGGCAGGCAAATTGAAAGCTCTCCAGGTTATATGTCTGGTGCTTTGACAGGTTTATCACCAGAACTTCGAGAACAAACTCTTCGTTTTTATGAGGCAGTAGCAGAAGTAGCTAGTCGCCATGGGATAGATCTTTATCTTCCCCATCTCCATTCTGATCCAATTAAGGACGCGGACATTCCGCCTCGTCAAGTTGTCATTATGGATCGAGAAAGAGTGAAAGATTCAATAACAATGATAGTTGATATTAGGCGGCCACCTTATGGAGTAGGATCTTTAGGGGTGGGAATGGAAATTGGGTTTTGTCAATTTCATAATACCAATATTATTGTTTTGTGTCGCCGTGATGCCTACGAAAGGTTTAAAAATGATCCATATGAAAGAAAAGTTTTAGAGATACCAGAGGTAAAAGCAATGATTTTGTATGAAACTGACGAAGAGGCTTTGAGGCAATTAGATGGTTTATTAGAAGAAAGAGGTGAAGAATTTCGGCATAAAGTGCCTGTCAAATCTTCTTGATTTTCATCTGCCCAGAAAGGATATTAGTCGTGGAAAGATCACCACATAGTCCGGAGTTTAAGTTTTTTAATTATTACATCCCGGAAAAGTTTACTCTAGAAGAAGAGAAAATCCTTGAGCCGTTTTTTTCTAATGTGAATAGGCCAGTTTTTGTGGCCACTGGTTTACCTGAAGAACTGACTGGGGCTTTAATTGCTCGGCACAGTCAATCAGAAGAGTCAATGAGACGGATTTTTCTTGATGAGTTTGTTAAGGATCGGAAAATGGCGCTACTTTGGCGCGAGCTTCAAAATAGCCTCGGCGGGAGAGAGTTTTTAGATTTGGGAAGAGCCAACAGGTTTTTCAAAAAACATTTTGTCGGGTTTGGTCACGACAGCATCGCCGCTCCAATCCCTTTAGTTATAGGGTTAGAGAGAATCTCTCAATTGGGAGCTAAAGGGATTGAAGACACCCGGATTGGCTTGAGCCCGATTGAGAGATCAACTCGTTATGGTTTTTTTGGTGAAAAAATTGACGGGAAGTATCTGTATGCTCGAAGCCCGGTAATTATGAGTTCGCCTTATGCCGAGCTTTATGAGAAAAGTATTGATGGCGCTTTGGATTTATATGCTGAGCTTCAAGAGCCGGTGAGAGAGGCGTATCGAAAGAAATTTCCCCATCTCAAAGAGGATAAAATCAAGCGGATGACTTTTGATACTACCAGAGTTTTGTTAGTTGCCGGCAACCTGACTAATTTAGGGGCAATGATTAATGGTCAGGCAGTCGAGTACATGATTTTTAAGCTTAAAGCCAGTGAATTAGTTGAACACCAAGAAATTGGCCAAATGCTTGAGGAGGAAATCGCCAAAGTAACACCTGCTTTGGTTCAAAGAATCAGAGGCGATTTTGGCCAAAGAGCCATCGAGTATTTAGCTAATCGACAAAAAGAACAGGAGGCTTTAGCCGAAAAATATCTGACAGGAATAGAGCCAAAAAAAATTAAAAAAGGACCGATTTTGACTGACTGGGACCCACAAGGAGAAAACAAAGTCATTGCCAAAATTCTTTGGCAGGGTCGTAATTTGTCTGACCATCAGGTCTTAAAGGTAGTGAGCCAACTTTCTCTTGAAGACAAAGTGCGGATTATTGACAGATATCTAGGTCAAAGGCCGGACAGGAGGTCTAAACCAGGTCGGGCTTTGGAAGAAGCAATTCTTTCTTTTCAAATAATTCTTCGTTTTGCTGAGTGGCGAGATTTGCAGAGAAACCGGATTCTCACTCCTTTTTGGCGGCGGCTTGATTATAGCTTAGGGGTGGATGTAGGGAGAGATTTACAGGAGTTTGGTTTTGGCGAGGTAGTGGAGGAAAGGCTTAACCAGTTAGCGGAAGCCCATGCCATTATCTCTAAAGATTATCCAGTTGAGGCCCAATATATGGTCGCTTTTGGAACCTTGATGCCCTATTTGATAACTCTTAACTTCCGTGAACTGGTCTATATTGCCGAATTGAGAACAGAGCTAGGAAATCATCCGGGGTATGCCAAAATTGCTAGGGAGATGGCTGAACAAGGAAAAGACGCCTATCCTTTATTAGGTCGAGCTCTCAAATTTGTTCACTGGCGATAGGTTTTGACATATTTTTTACTAGTTGACGGATATCTAGTTTCCATGTTATTTGTGAAAACAGGGTAGGCAATTTCCTTCTCTAATTTTTCTGCCTAAAGAAGAATTTGCTAGTTTGTTATGGTTGTTGAGCTTTCACCAGAACAAAAAGGGGAAAATTTATCTTCGCCAGAAAGAAAGAAGCGTCATCTTTTGATTGGCATTCATGGGGCAACTGGAGTGGGAAAAACCACTCTCGCTGAGCTTTTGGGCGAGAAGTTTGAGGTAAAAATTTTTGAAGAAAAATTTCGGGAAAATCCCTTTCTGGAAAAATTTTATGCCGACCCTCCCCGGTGGAGTTTTCATTCACAAACCTTTTTTATTAAGGAGAAAATTGGTCAGATGGCCCTCCTGCCAGACATTTTGGAAGAAGAACCGGCAATGGTTGATCCCGATGATTGGCAAGACGCCGAAATTTATGCCTTCGTTCAGTTTCAAATGGGGTGGATGACGGCTGAAGAATATAAAACCTACCTTCTCTTATACGGAGAACTAATTAAAACTAAGGAAATTCCTACCCCAGACTTAGTTATTTCTGTTCATGCGCCAGCAGCTGTCATTATTGAGAGAATTAGAACAAGAGGAAGAGAATACGAATTGTGGATGTTGGAAAGCTATCCCGATTATTTTCCTCGCATCGCCAAGCGAACCGAGGAATGGGCAGAAGAGAATCCCCACGGCGTTCCGATAATTACTGTTGATGCTTATAAAAATAATTATGCTGATGATCCTTTTGGAATTTTTAAGGTGGTATCCGATGTCCAGAGAGAAGTTTACGCCAAGATGGGTGATGTGGAAGAGGTTGTTCTGCCAGAGGTTTTTAAGCCGCAAGCGCCGCGCTTTGACCCAAGGGCAGGAAGGTTAAGGAAGTTTTGGTGAAAAAATAAAATGAAAAAAGGAAAATTTATTGTTTTAGAAGGTATTGATGGGAGCGGGAAAGCCACTCAGCTTAAACTATTAGTAAGATTACTAAAGAAAAAAGGGTACCAAGTAAAAGAGGTTGATTTTCCTCAATATTACACCACATTATCTGGCAAATTAGTGGGGCGGTTTTTAAAAGGAGAATTTGGGAAAATCGGCGAGGTTAATCCTTATTTAGCTTGCTTGCCTTATGCTGCCGATCGGTTTGAAGCAAAAGAACGAATTAAAAAATGGCTTTCACAGGGGAAGATAGTAATCGCCAATCGCTATACTGGTTCAAATATGGGTCATCAGACAATAAAATTACCCAAGAAAGACCAACCGGGGTTTCTTCGTTTTTTAGAAAAAATGGAGTATGAAGTTTTAGGAATTCCCAAAGAAGATATTGATGTTTTTCTTTACATGCCGGTGAAGATGGGTCAAAGATTGGTTGATAAAAAGGGTAATAGGGGCTATGTGGGCGGAAAGAAAAGAGATATCCATGAGGCTGACATTAAACATCTTAAAAATGCTTCAGAAATGTATTTACGATTGGTAAAGCATTATCCTCACTGGGTCAAGATTGATTGTTGTGACCGAAAGGGAAACCTGCGGACGCCTGATGAAATTCACGAAATAGTTTATAAAACTCTTCGTAAACGAAAAATAATTTAAGTTCTGCTATAATATTTCCAAATGGACAGAATTATTGAGTGTGTTCCTAATTTTTCTGAAGGGAGAAATAAAAACATTATAAATAGTATTGCTGATACTGCTCGTGGGAGAAAAGATGTTAAGGTTTTGGATGTGGAGTGGGACAAGGACCATAATCGCTCTTTGGTGACCTTAGTGGGCGAGCCGGAAGCAGTTTTTCAAGCGGCTTGGATGATGATTTTAAAAGCCACGGAATTGATTGATATGGAAAAGCATCAGGGAGAGCATCCGCGGATTGGGGCAACTGATGTGGTTCCTTTTATTCCTGTTGCTAATGTGACGATGGAGGAGTGTGTTCAATTGGCTAAGCGTTTGGGCAAGAAAGTGGCAAGGGAATTAAAAATCCCAGTTTATTTATATGAGGCCGCCGCGACCAGACCGGAACGAGTTAATTTAGCCAATGTTCGAAAAGGGGAATATGAAGGGCTGAAAAAAGAAATTGCCACTAATCTCGATAGGAAACCTGATTTTGGTCCTGC
>JAHIFH010000034.1 GCA_018900995.1 Patescibacteria group bacterium
CAATCAACCTCTTTCCTGACCAAATAAAACAAGCCTGGGAAGAAGTATCAAACCTAAAAATCAAGGCATCCGATTTTAAAGAAATTAAGAATATTCTTGTTGCCGGCATGGGCGGCTCTGCCCTTGGAGCCCGAGTAGTGGACTCGTTGAATTTTGAAGTTCTCGATTTCCCACTTGAGGTAATTACTAGCTACCACTTACCGGCATATGCCGATAGTCAGACACTAGTGGTAATCTCTAGTTATTCTGGCAATACCGAAGAAACTCTCTCTTGTTTTGAAGAGGCAATCGAAAAAAAATGTAAAATTTTTATTTTAACTGGTGGCGGTGAATTGGCTAAATTAGCTAGAGAGAAGAAAGTGCCAGCCTATATTTTTGAAGACCGATATAATCCCTCAAAACAGCCTCGGCTTGGACTTGGTTATTCACTGGCAGCTGAAATTTCTTTGCTTTCACGATTAGGATTGGTTCGCTTCACGGAAGGAATGATTTCCGAGGTTATTAATTATCTCAACAAAATGAGAATCGAGGCATCTTCAGATGCTCACTCGAGGGATAATCTGGCTAAAAAAATTGCCCATTCTCTTAAAGACAGAATCATCGTTATTGTTTCTAGTGAACATCTTATCGGGGCTTCACATGCTTTTAAAAATATGCTTAATGAGAATAGTAAGACTTTTGCGGTTAGGTTTAGTTTGCCGGAATTAAATCATCATCTTTTAGAAAGCTTGAATTTTCCTAAAAATAATAAGCAGATTTTAAAGATTTTATTTATTGAGTCTGAAATTTTTGATGAAGAGATACAAAAAAGAATAAAAATTACAAAAGAGGTTGTCGAGAAAAATGATGTTCCTTATACCACCCTGGAAACCAAAGGAAGAACCAGACTTACTCAAGTTTTTGAAACCATTTATCTTGGGAGTTATATCAGCTACTATTTAGCTCTCATTAACCAAGTCGACCCGGCTACAATCCCCTGGGTTGATTATTTTAAAAAAGCATTAAAAGCGCCTGCCCATGAAAAGAAAAGATAAGCAAAGCTTGTTACTTCGTAATAAAGACATTGTTTGGATTAATGAAGTTGATAAAGATGACGTAGGCATTGTTGGGGGTAAGGGAGCCAATTTAGGGGAGATGACTTCTTTTGGCTTGCCCATGCCCAATGGTTTCATTGTTACCGCTTCTGCTTATTTCCAATTTCTAAAAGAAAATAATTTAGAAAAAGTAATCCAACAAGAAATAAAAGAAATTGACCTGGAAAAGCCAGAAGCAATCAATCGGGCTTCCCAAAGGATTAAAAAAGTGATTGAAGATGGAAGAATGTCTGAAGATTTGGCAAAGAAAATCATTTTTACCTACGACAAGCTAGGAGGGTTGTTAAAGCAAGCCTTGGTAGCTATCCGTTCTTCAGCAACAGCAGAAGATTTACCTACTGCTTCTTTTGCCGGGCAACAAGAAACTTTTCTCAATGTTAAAGGAGAAACAAATGTGGTCAAAAGAGTCCAGGATTGTTGGGCTTCTTTATTTACCCCAAGAGCAATTTTTTATCGAGAAGAAAACAAATTTGACCATCTTAAAGTAGGAATAGCCGTGGTTGTTCAAGAAATGATTGGCGCTGACGTTTCAGGAGTAATGTTTACTATTGACCCTGTGACTCATGAGAAAAACAGAATTGTTATTGAAGCTATTTATGGTTTAGGAGAGCTAATTGTCCAAGGTGAACTTATCCCTGACCGCTATGTAGTTGATAGAAAAAGCTTGGATATCATTTCGCGAGATGTTGCCAAACAAACAATTCAATTGACTAAAGTGGGTAGTTTAAATAAGCAGAGCTTGTTGCTTCGCAATAAACGAACCAGAGTGCCAAAGAGTCTTCAAACAAAAAGAAAATTGACCGATAAACAAATTATAGAACTAGCTAAGCTCGGTAAAAAAATTCATCAACATTATTTCTTTCCCCAAGATATTGAATGGACTTTAGTGAAGAATAAATTTCATATTGTCCAAACTAGACCGGTAACAACCATAAAAGAGCAAGAGGGTAAAAGAGTAAAAGAGCGAGAAATAAAACGAAAACCCATCTTAAAAGGATTAGCTGCTAGCCCAGGTTTAGCTTCTGGACCGGTGCAAATTGTGAAGTCGCCCAAGGAAATAGATAAGGTAGATGTTGGCGAAATCTTGGTGACTTCGATGACTTCACCAGATTTTGTTCCGGCGATGAAAAAAGCAGTGGCTATTGTTACAGACAAAGGCGGGCAAACCTCTCATGCCGCTATTGTTAGTCGGGAACTAGGAATTCCTTGTGTCGTCGGAACCAAAATTGCCACCAAAAGGCTCAAGAACAAACAAGTGATTACTGTGCATGGCGAAAAGGGTGAAATTTATCTTGGCGGAATGATAAAGGGGGGTCACCGTAAAATGACCCCAAAAAAGAAGGAAGGCGCCCGTCCGCTTGAGATGGTAGCTTTAAAAACTGCGACCAAAATTTATGTTAATCTGGGCGAACCTCAGCTTGCCCAAGAAATCGCCCAACGAAATGTTGATGGCGTTGGTTTGTTAAGAGCTGAATTCATGATTGCCGAGATTGGGACTCATCCTAAGAAAATGATTAAAGAAAAAAAGAAAAAATTGTTTATTGAACAACTCACTAAAGGTATTAGTCAGTTTTGTCAAGCCTTTAATCCTCGTCCCGTTGTTTACCGAACAACTGATTTTAAAACTAACGAATACTGCAATTTAACTGGAGGCAAATCTTACGAACCAGAAGAAGAAAATCCTCTTTTGGGATACCGTGGCGCTTTGCGCTACATCATTGACGAAGAAGTATTTGAGATGGAGTTGGCTGCCATCAAAAAGGTAAGAAACAAACTAGACTTAACCAATCTCTGGCTAATGGTTCCTTTTGTCCGTACTCCAGAAGAATTGAAAAAGGTAAAGAAAATTATCACTGCCAGTGGTTTAATCAGAAGCCCTAGTTTTGAAATCTGGTTGATGGTTGAGATTCCTTCTAATATTATTCTCTTAGAGGATTTTATAAAAGTGGGGATTGATGGCATTTCGATTGGCTCAAATGATTTAACCATGCTTATTCTGGGAGTAGATAGAGATAATGCTAACATAGCAGAAACATTTAATGAGCAGGACCCGGCAGTTACTTGGGCATTAGAAAAAGCAATAAAAACTTGTCAAAAACACAAAATTACTAGTTCAATTTGTGGCCAAGCGCCATCTGTCTATCCTGATTTGGTAGAAAATTTAGTTAAATGGGGCATTACTAGCATTTCTGTTAATCCTGATGCGATTGAAAGAACCCGAGAATTAGTTTACGAAACAGAAAAAAGGATAGCGAAGAAACATGGCTAAGATCAAAAACATCAAATCCAGAGAAATTCTTGACTCCCGCGGCAATCCAACCGTAGAAACTACAGTTGTTTTAGATGATGGTTCAAAAGCAGAAGGCTCAGTTCCCTCAGGAGCTTCTTTAGGTAAGTACGAAGCGGTGGAGTTAAGAGACAACGACCCTAAGCGATATAAAGGCATGGGTGTTTTGACTGCTGTTAACAATGTCAATCAGATAATTGCTCCTAAACTAAAAGGCATGGAAGCAAGCAAGCAGATTGAAATAGACAAGTTGCTTATTGAACTCGACGGTACCCAAAACAAATCAAAGTTAGGGGCTAATGCTATCCTCAGTGTTTCCCAGGCAGTTATTGAAGCCGCCGCTGTTAGTAAAAAATTACCAACTTACAAATATGTTGCCTCGCTTTATGGTTTTAAAATACCCAAAAAACTACCGGTGCCAACCTTTAACTTAATCAATGGCGGAAAACATGGGGCGGGAAATTTGGAGTTTCAGGAGTTTCATATAGTTCCTTCTACCACAAGAACATATAGCGAAGCTTTGAGATTAGCAGAAGAAATTTATCAAACTCTGGAGGATGTTTTGAAAAAACATGGCGCTATCCATAGCGTAGGCGATGAGGGTGGCTATGCGCCTGATTTATTTTCCAACGCCGATGCTTTAGAACTCCTGATGGAAGCAATAGATAGGGCTGGCTACGTTTTCAATAAAGATGTCTTTCTGGGCTTGGATGTGGCAGCAGGATTTTTCTACAAGAGCGGCAAGTATCAAATTAAAGACCGCACCATGCCTATGGAAACCGAAAATTTGGTTAATTTTTACAAGGAGTTAAACGAACAGTATCCACTTTTCTCCTTAGAAGACGGTTTTTATGAAGACGACTGGAATGGCTGGATTAGAATTACTCAGCAACTTCCAGAAACAATTATTATTGGCGATGACTTGTTGGCTACCAATAAATTTCGACTTGAGGAAGCCATAAAAAAGAAGGCCTGTAATGCTGTTCTGGTTAAGCCCAACCAAATTGGCACAATTTCCGAAACAGTTTATGTGGTAATGAAAGCACGCGAAGCGAATTGGAAAGTTATTGTTTCTCATCGGAGCGGCGAAACCAATGATGACTTTATTGCTGATTTTGCTGTAAGTGTTAAGGCTGATTATACTAAGTTCGGCGCGCCTGCCCGGGGTGAACGAGTAGCAAAATATAATCGACTCTTAGCAATCGAAGCAGAAATTGGAGAGAATGCCCATTCCTAAACCTGTTGTTCTCATTATCATGGATGGCTGGGGTATTACCTCAGAAGCTAAGGGTAACGCTGTTGCTCAAGCCAAAACCCCTAATATCAATCGCTTTTGGGCGGCCTACCCCAAGACCCTTTTATCTGCTTCAGGAAAAGCCGTTGGTTTGTTCGGAGGCGAAGAAGGTAATTCAGAGGCGGGTCATCTTAATATCGGTGCCGGACAGATTGTCTTCCAAGAGCTGCCCAAAATTGATTTGTTAATTGCTGACGGCAGTTTTTTTAGCATTCCCGCTTTTTTATCTGCTATTAAGCATGTTAAGAAAAACAAATCTCAAATTCATTTAATAGGCTTGCTAGGAGCAGGCGGGGTTCACTCAAGTATAAGCCATCTTTTTGCTTTACTTAAGTTAGCCAAAACACAACAACTTACGCAGGTCTATCTTCACCTTTTTACAGACGGTCGTGATTCACCGCCCAGCTCCGCTCTTATCTATATTAGTCAACTCCAAGAGGAGATAGAAAAAATAGGAATTGGCAAAGTTGCTTCCATTGGCGGTCGTTATTTTGGTATGGACCGTGATCACCGCTGGGAAAGGACCCAGAAAGCTTATGATGCGATGGTTTTAGGTAAAGGGAAGAAGTTTAAATCAGCGGCCGAAGGCATTAAGGCTTCTTACCAGGCTGGTAAAACCGACGAGTTTATAGAGCCATTTTTAGTAACCGAAGATAGCCAAGTTCATTTAATTAATGACCACGATTCAGTTATTTTCTTTAACTTCCGCATCGACCGTCCTCGTCAGTTGACCAAGGCTTTTGTTTTACCTGACTTTGAGAGATTAGTAATAGAAAAAGTAGCCTTTGACCCTTATGCGGAAAGATATGGACTGAAACAGTATCAACCACCCCAGAAAACAACTACTTTTGTGAGAGAAAAAGTTCTTCAGGACTTGTTGTTTGTTACCTTGACCGAATATGAGCCGAATTTGCCTGTAGAAGTCGCTTTTGTTCCTGAAAGCGTCAAAATGCCTTTAGGGAGGGTAATAGCCGAAAAAGATTTAAGGCAGTTTCATATTGCGGAAACAGAAAAGGAACGACATGTCACTTATTATTTTAATGGACGGCGGGAAAAACCATTTCCAGGAGAAGATAGGGTGGAAATTCCTTCTCCTAATGTAAAAACCTATGACCTTCAACCAGAAATGTCAGCCTATGGAGTAACCGAGGAGTTATTAAGGAGAATAAAAACAGGCTTTTATGACTTTATTCTTGTTAATTATGCTAATCCTGATATGGTGGGGCACACCGGGGTTTTTGAAGCGGGAATTAAAGCCTGCGAGGTTATTGATGACTGTGTAGGTAAGGTGGTTCAGACTGTCAATAATCTTGATGGCGTTTGTCTGATAACGGCTGACCATGGTAATGTCGAAGAAATGATTGATTTAAAAACAGGCGAGGTTGATACCAAGCATTCCACCAATCCCGTCCCTTTTATGGTGGTAAGCAAGTATTTTGATCATCAAGGACGGATGCTGCCAAGAGGAGTTTTGGCTGATATCGCCCCTACGATATTGGCAATTATGGAAGTTGAAAAACCGGGTCTAATGACCGGTAATAACTTATTAGTTTGATGAAGCAAAAAATTATTAGCCTTAAACAAAAAAAGCTCAAAACCAAGCCTAATTTAGTTGATTATGAGAAAACTTATCCTCGTTTTGAATGGCAAGAGGCAGAAAAAGAGCTGGATTGGTTTCCCCAAAAAAAGTTAAATGCTGCTTATAATGCCATAGACCGCCAGGCTAAGGGCTCAAGGAAAAATAAAGTTGCTCTTTATTGGGAAGGCGAAAATGGCGAGAAGGAAAAATATACTTTCGCTGAGTTAAATCAGTTATCAAATAAATTTGGCAATGTGCTCAAGAAATTAGGGGTTAAAAGAGGCGAGCGGGTGTTCTTTTTTTTACCTCGAGTGCCTGAACTTTATTTAGGCTTTCTAGGAACTTTAAAAATAGGGGCGATTGCCGGGACTCTTTTTTCTGCTTTTGGACATCAGGCTTTGCTGGATAGATTAAAAAATTCTGGAGCTAAGGTTGTGGTTACTAATAAAGAGCTTTATCAACGGGTTGTCAAGATTGAAAAGCAACTCCCTGAGTTAGAAAAAGTATTGTTAATTGATGCCGAAGCCAATAAAAAGGGTAAATTTGGTTTATCAGAACTTATTCTTAAAGCCTCAGATAAGCTCAACTGTGCCCGAATGTCTCCTTCTGATGCTGCTTTCATGCTTTACACCTCAGGCACAACCGGCAAGCCAAAAGGAGTAGTTCATTGTCATCAGGCGATTCTTTTAGAGCATATGACAGCTAAATGGGTGCTTGATTTGAAAGAAGGTGATGTTTATTGGGTAACCGCCGATCCGGGCTGGGTAACAGGCATTGGTTATGGAATTTTGGGAAATTGGAGCAATGGGGCTTCTAGTTTAGTTTATGAGGGTAGATTTGATCCTGGCAAGTGGTATCAGTTGATTCAGGACTACAGGGTGACTGTTTGGTATACAGCACCAACAGCCATTAGGATGCTGGCGGCCAAAGACTCCAAAATAGTCGAGAAATATGACTTATCTTCACTCCGCCATTTAGCTTCAGTGGGAGAACCTTTGAATCCTGAAGCAATTTATTGGGGCTTAAAAGCTTTTGGTTTACCTTTTCATGATAATTGGTGGCAAACGGAAACCGGGGGAATTTTGATTGCCAATTATCCTTGTCTGCCAATTAAACCTGGCTCAATGGGTAAACCGGTTCCGGGAGTGAAAGCGGCAATTATCAATGATAAAGGCAGAAAGCTAGGTATTAATAAAATTGGTAATTTGGCCATTAAACCCCCTTGGCCCTCAATGATGAAAAAAGTCTGGCGAAGACCGAAAAAATACAAAAGCTATTTTATTAAAGGATTGGCTCGCCAGGCTTCGACTGAGCTCAGCCGAATGTCTGAGCGAGGAGCGAAGCGACGAGTCGAATGGTATATCTCTGGTGATTTAGCCTATAAGGATAAATATGGTTATTTTTGGTTTGTAGGAAGAGCGGATGATGTGATTAAGACCGCTGGAGAGAGAGTTGGTCCTTTTGAAGTGGAATCCGCTTTAGTTTCTCATCCAAGTGTAGCGGAGGCGGCAGTGATTGGTAAGCCTGACCCTATTCGAGGCGAGATAATCAAAGCCTTTATTGCCTTAAAACCCCTCCAGAGAGGCTCTGAGAACCTCAAAAAGGCTATCCAGACCTTTGTTAAGCGCGAGCTGGCAGGTCACGCCTATCCACGAGAAATTGAGTTTGTAGAGAAGCTACCTAAAACACGCTCTGGCAAGATTGTCAGGCGCTTGTTGAAAGCTAAAGAGTTGGGTCTGCCCACTGGCGACGTTTCTACTCTAGAAGAATTCTAAAAAGAAGGGTAAATTCTCCTATAGGCTTAATTTTTTCAAAATACTTGATTGATTGGCTTATTTTCTCTCTTCTTATTTCTTCATGAACTTTAGTTAATTCTCGGCAAATAACGATCTCAATGTCGTCAAAAATATCTTTGATTTCTTTTAAACTTTTTAACAAGCGATAGGGAGATTCGAAGAAGATAATTGTTGTTTTAGTTGGCAACGAACTGAGAATCTTTTTTCTTTTTCCTTGCTTTTTCGGTAAATAACCCAGAAATAGAAATTTATCAGTCGGTAATCCAGAGGAAACTAGGGCAGTGAGAATAGCAGAGGCACCGGGGACTGATTCAACTTTAATCTTCTCCTTAATACATTCGCGTACCAGCTTAAAACCCGGGTCGGAAATAGTAGGCGTGCCGGCATTGCTTACTAAAGCGACATTTTTACCTTCTTTTAAGAACCGAATAATTTGGGGAATTCGTTTTAGCTCATTTTCTTCGTAATAAGAAATTAGGCGGGGTTTCTCTTGACAAGGTGACACCTTGTCAATCTTGTTAAGGAGTGAGCCTGTTTTGCGAGTATCTTCTGAAGCAATAATGTCCACCTCCGAGAGGATTCGCTTAGCTCGTAAAGTGATATCTTCCAAGTTGCCTATTGGTGTTGACACTAAATAGAGAGTGCCCATACAATGAAATCATACTACAACATGAAACAATTTTTAATGGGGAACCATGTCTTAGCTCAGGCTGCCCGTGACGCCGGGGCTAAAATAATGTTTGGTTATCCCATTACTCCTGCTTCAGAAATCCTTGAAAAATGGGCTCTTTTTTGTACTAAAAGCAAAAATCTTTCCTACCTTCAAGCTGAGGATGAGATGGCAGCTGGATTTGGAACGATTGGTGCCTGTTTAGCAGGAGTGCCTGCTTTTACGGCTACAGCCGGACCTGGCAATGTCTTAATGCAAGATGCCTTTTCCATGGCTGAGGCTCTAAGAGTACCCACGGTGGCAATGATTATGCAAAGAGGCGGTTTGTCCACTTCAACCGTGATTTATTCTCAAGAAGAAGTGAGGCTGACTTGCTTTGGTGGTAATGGCGAAGGTTTTAGAATTGTTTATTCCACCGCTGATTTACAGGAACTATATGATTATACTTTCAAAGCTTTTGAAGTAGCCTGGAGGTATCGTTTCCCCACTTTTCTTTTAGCTGATGGCTATCAGGGAAAGATGATGGGAAAAGTAGAGATTAATGGCGGTAAGAGGGCGAAAACTGAACCTATTCTTAAAAAAGGAGTTAATCTTCGTAATTGTTTTAATCGGGAAGAAGAAATTGGTGAAATTATCAATCGCTATCAAAAAGAATATCAGCGTCTTCGTTCAGAGATTGAAGAACATGAAAGCTATCAAATTAAGGAAGCGAAAATCATTCTCATTGCCCATGGAATTGTGGCCGCGGCTGCTAAATCAGCAATTGATAAGCTTAGAGAAAAGAAAATTGCTGCTGGTTTGTTTCGTCCCATCACCCTAAGGCCTTTTCCTGCTCAGGCGGCAATTGAAACCTTAAAACAAGCAGAAAAAATAGTAGTTTTAGAATCAGCTGAAGGGCAGCTGGCTAACCTACTCAAAGACGAAGTTCTTTTACCTTTTCCTTTAATTGAGTTTTACAAACCAGCGGTTGGCTTTACGCCCGAAGAAATCTATGAAGAAATCGCCAAAATTTCCTGATTGTTTTAAGATTGAGTCAAAGCCGCATCGGTATTGCCCTGGCTGTGGGCATCCGATTGCTTTGAAAATGCTAGGACAAGTAGTTGATGAAATGGGTATTGCTGATAAAACCATTTTCATGGTGGACATTGGCTGCTCTCTTTTGGCTTGGGATTTTTTTGACTTAGCCACCACCCAAACTCATCATGGACGAACCGTTCCTACCGCTGTTGGTTTTAAAATGGCTAATCCGGAAAAGATAGTTATTGCTTATGTTGGTGATGGCGGAGCTTACGCGATTGGTTTGCAACACACTATCACCGCCGCCATGAGAAATGACCCCATTACAACTATTGTGATTAACAATACCCTTTACGCCATGACTGGAGGACAACTAGCCCCAACCACAATTGAAGGCGAAATAACTACCACCACGCCGGCTGGAAAGAAAAGTCGCCAAGTTGGCAAAACTCTTCATGGTCCAGAAATACTTTCCTGGGTAGTCAATAAGGATGCTTATTTAGCCAGAGGCTCATCTAATCAACCCTTAGAATTGAAAAAATATATACGGAAAGCAATTGAAACCCAAATGAAAAACAATTTTTCTTTGGTAGAATCTCTTTCCGCTTGTCCTGTTAATTGGCGCACTAATGCTCCAGAAACAGTTAAAAGGATGGAAGAATTAGAGAAGGTTTTTAAAATTGGTGAAGCAAAAACATGAAGATTCTAATTGCTGGTGAAGGTGGGCAGGGGATTCAAACCGCGGCTCAAGTTTTAGCCAAAGCAGCTTTTAAAGAAGGAAAAAATGCTTTGTACATACCCAACTTTGGCGTCGAACAAAGAGGAGGCGCCTCTATTGCTTTTTTAGTGATTGATAAAGGCCCGGTGGTTTATCCGAAATTTGAAAAAGCAGATATCTTGGCGATTCTTTCAGAAAGAGTTAAAAAGCGGGTTGAAAGATATCAAGGTCCCAAAACCGAAGTTATCAGTGATAAAAACAATTTGATAATTTTAAAGAAAATATTAGACTTAACAAAAATCGTCAAAAAAGATACCGTAAGAAATTGTCTAAAAGAAAAATTGGGAGCCAAATTTAAAGATGAAGAATTTTGAGCCCAAAACAACTAAAACAAAAAAAGGAACTTGGACGGTTTTTTTAGGTTTGTGTAAAGGTTGTGGGATTTGTTTAGTTAAATGCCCAGTAAAAGCATTAATTTTTGGTAAAGAAAAAGGGGTGGTGGGGCAATCTGCTCCAAAAGTTATCCCAGAAAAGTGTAATCTTTGTCAGACGTGTGAGATTAATTGTCCTGATGTTGCCATCAGAGTAGATAAAAATGATTGAACAAATAGGTCACTTAATAACTAACTCCATTTCTTCCTGGGGTTACTTGGGCGTTTTTATTTTAATGACGCTTGAGTCAGCCTTGATTCCTATTCCCTCTGAAGTGACGATGCCCTTCGCTGGTTTTCTCGTAGGTAGGGGATTGCTAAATTTTTGGTTAGTGGTTTTGATTGGGGCTCTGGCTAATTTAACTGGCTCGCTTATTGCCTATGCCCTGGGCTATTGGGGACAAGAAAGATTTGTGCGCCGATTAGTTAAAAAATATGGCAAATATCTCCTGATAACTTACGATGAAGTAGAAACAGCAGAGAAATGGTTTCGCCAAAGAGGAGAACTAATTGCTTTTGGTTCCAGACTTCTGCCTGTGGTGCGTACTTTTATCTCCTTACCTGCCGGTTTTTCCCAAATGAACGTTTTTAAATTTTCCGCTTATACTTTTTTAGGTGCTTTTATTTGGTCGGGGTTTTTAACTTATTTAGGGGTAATTCTTGGAGAGAATTGGAATATTTTGGAAGTTTATTTTAGAAAGTTTGATATTTTAATTATCAGCTTGGGAATTGGGGTAATAGCTTTTTATGTTTGGTATAAACTGAGAAAAATTAAGAGGGAAAACAAAAACCTTTAAAACCTCCTAATGACTCCAACAACCTTTCCTTGAATTCTAACCTCTTTAGCAAAAATAGGGGACATTTTGGCATTAGCTGGTTCTAAGCGAACCCGGGTGGCTTCTTTAAAGAATCGTTTTAGAGTAGCAAAACCATTTTCTAATATAGCCACAACAATCTCGCCATTATTAGCGGTTTCCTTTTGTTCAATAACAACATAATCACCATCGAGGATACCATCATCAATCATTGATTCGCCCTTAACTTGGAGAACAAAAGCTCGCTTCTTTCCTGTTAAAAGGGAAGGGGAAATGTGAACCGTGGCATTAGGATCAGTATAGGGTTCAATCGGTTTACCGGCAGCAATAAAGCCCATAATCGGGATTTCGACTCCTTTTGTTAACTGCCCAAGTTTCTTGTCAACTAACTCAATGCCGCGCACTGAGCCTTCATAGCGCTTAATGACGCCCTTTTTTTCCATAGCGGTTAAGTGTTCATGAACTGTGGCGAGGGAAGAAACGCCGATTGCCTCAGCAATTTCCGTTAAAGTGGGAGAGTAACCGTTTTTCTGAATATATTGGGAAATAAAATCAAGAATTTGTTTTTGGCGTTTGTAAAGAGTAACAGGCATTCTGTCCCTAATATTACCCGAAGAAAAAAATCTTGTCAAGCCCCAAACCAGAACGAAGTTCGGTGCGGGGCGTAGACCCCGTTCAAATCGCTCCGTGAGCCGTATACGATATAGTATTGAAGAGGCGAACGGTAAGATTATACGGGGTCAAGAGGGAAATTCAGGAGGCTAGGGAAGAGGTGGTAACGGTGAGGGTAATATAAGAAACGAGCTAGGCCCGTTAGCTCGGTCCTCCTTTTCCTTCCTCTCCCTAGCCCCGGTTGGCTCTCACAAGAGAACTTTTCTCAAAGCGTGGCACTCACTCTGAGAGGTGCCAAATTCTCAGGAGAGCCGGTTGCGGACGGATTTTTGGGGCCTTCTTAAGAAAGGAGGATAGGTAAGATGAGCCTCCCATTCATTTAGTCGCTCCTTTCTTTCTCTGTGGTGTCGAAGGGTTGGATGCCGCTTCGTTTTTTCTGTTACAAGGGTTGTGACTGGCATAATGTAGGTCACAAAGCGGCTTCTTGCAGTGATCACAAAACAGCCTCGCCTCATCTCCACACCAACATGTTCCTTTGTGTCTTAGATGTCCCAACTTAACTCCTCTCCTAACTAAGTATTTCCGTCCGCCTGTAAAGGATAAGCGCGTTTGACAAGGTGCGAAAAACGATGTTGCGCTTCCCTCAACATTAATTTTATCTAAAATTATAGGACCTGTCAAGCATAAAAAACAATCTGTTATAATTAGAATAATTACACAAGCCGAAGGCGCAGTCTAATGAAAATAATGAGGCAAGTGAGGCGATTTTTTTTCTTTATTTCCCTTTGTTCTATGTTCTATGTTCTATGTTCTACGCCAACGGCGTTTGCGTCTTCCGAATTTGAAACTTCATACCAGGTTCGCTATCAAGTCAATGCCAATGGGACCGCTCAAGTCAGCCAAGATATTTCTTTAACTAACAAGTTATCAAACGTTTATGCCACTCAATATACCCTCAGTTTTCAATCAACTAACATTGCTAACATCAGAGCTAGTGACGAACTGGGGCCACTGGAGGTAGAAACAAGCCTAACTGAAAGTTCAACTCAGATAATGCTTAAGTTTAAACAACAGGTAGTCGGAACTGGGAAAACACTTAAATTTAACCTCTCGTATGATGCTTTAGATTTGGTTTCTAGAACCGGTCAGGTTTGGGAAATCACGGTGCCAAGATTGGCAAGCGCTACAGAAATTGATAATTATCAGCTTCAATTATTAGTTCCCTCTAATTTTGGTGCCGCTGCTTATATTAGTCCCAATCCAGTGGCAACGAGCCAGGAAGGTGAATATCAAGTTTATCAATTCACCAAGAATCAAGTCGCTCAAGCAGGAGTAAGAGCCGCTTTTGGAGAATTTCAAGTTTTTGATTTTATCTTTGATTATCATCTTTTGAACGACGGCATTATGCCAATAACAACAGAAATTGCCCTTCCTCCGGATACAGCTTATCAAAAAATTTTCTATCAATCGCTTGAACCAAAACCAGACAACGTTCGCGTTGATGAAGATGGTAATTGGCTGGCTAGTTATTCCTTATCAGGCAATCAAAGACTCAACATTGAAGCCATTGGCAAGGTAAAAGTTATCTCACAACCCCAAAAAGATTTTTTTCAGCCAGATCCAGCCACTCTTCAAAAAAATCTCGGAGAACAGGAATACTGGCCGGTCTATCATTCGTTAGTTCAAGAAACCTCCAATAAATTAAAGACTGTCGAAGAGGTCTATGATTTTGTTGTTAACTACCTAAGTTATGATTTTGAGCGGGTTAAGCAAGGGGTCGAGAGGCAAGGCGCTTTGGAGGCGCTTGAAAAGCCAGACCAAGCAATTTGTATGGAGTTTACTGATTTGTTTATCACCCTTTCCCGTGCAATCGGTGTTCCGGCAAGAGAAATAAATGGCTATGCTTATACCACTAATCCTAAATTGCGCCCCCTAAGTTTAGTGGCTGATGTTCTTCATTCCTGGCCAGAATATTGGGATTATGAGAAAAAGATTTGGGTTCCGGTTGACCCCACTTGGGAAAAGACCACTGGCGGAGTTGATTATTTCCACAAAACAGATTTAAACCATTTTGTTTTTGCCATTCACGGAGTTGATAGTCAATTACCCGCACCCGCAGGTTCATATCGGGTAGAAGAGGATAGGGGTAAAAACATCCAGGTTAGTTTTGGTAAGTTTGAAGGACTACCAGAAAGTAAAGTCGAAGTTGAATTTGCTATGCCAAAAATCATTTTAGCTGGGTTAAAGACTAAAGCAAATATTGTAATCCACAATTTGGGTCCGACTGCAATTTACAACCTGCCTACTCAAATTAATGAAGAAAATCTAGGCGTATCAATTATTGCGAACAGCCCAACGATTATTCCCCCTTTTGGCAAGCAACAAATTCCAATAGAAATCACCAGTAACGATTGGCTGAAAATCGGTCAAGGAAAGATTATTGTTTTTCTTAATGGACAAGAATTCAGCCAAGCAATAAAAATTTATTCATTCATTTGGCAAGGGGTTTTACCAGTAATCGGACTTTTGCTTATCTTGGGCGCATCAGGCTTTTTCTTGTATAGATTGACAGTTAAAAAAAGAAGTGTTACAAAAGAAGAGTGAAGAGAATACTTCGTTCTTTGGTTATTAATTTAGGGGCCTTAATCTTAGTCAGCCAGGCAATTGCGGGTTTCAAAATTTCAGGAGGCTATCAAGGTATTCTTTTCACCACAGCCGTTCTTACCGGAGTCAACCTCGCTATTAAGCCTTTGATTAGATTATTACTCCTTCCCATTAATCTAATTACTCTGGGGGCATTCCGCTGGGTCGCCAATATCTTTAGCCTTTATCTGGTCACTTTACTGGTCCCTTATCTTGAAATCTTTGGTTTCACTTTTCCCGGCTTTTCCTATCAAGGCTTCATTATGCCTGAGATGTATTTAGCTAAAATCTGGGTTTTGGCTATTTCTTCTTTTCTCATCAGCTTGTTTACCACATTCCTCCTTTGGCTTTTTAAATAGATAGTGCTAAAATTAGGTTGATGAATAATCTATTAATTTTTCTTCAGTTAATCTTTGCCATTGGTTTAGTGGCCGCAATTTTATTACAATCACGAGGAACTGGTTTAGGTGATATTTTTGGTGGAGGAGGAGAATCTTACCGCTCTAAAAGGGGAGTAGAGAAAATTCTTTTCATTGTTACTATTGGTCTAGCTATTGGTTTCGTTCTCACTGCGATTGTCAATGTCTTTATTCAATGAAATTGCCAAAACCGCGCTATTATTTTCGTTTTATCCAGGCTTTTTGGCATAAACATCAACGGATTATCCTCTTATCCCTTGCCATTACTCTTATCTCAATCTATTTCTTTCCTAAACTAATAAGCCTTAGCCTTCTGCGAGGACAACAAAAAATTGGTTTGGTCGGAAGATACAATATTAGTAACTTGCCCTACGAGATTACTAGTTTAATCAGTTATGGTCTTACGATTCCCCTTCCAGACGGCTCAATTGAACCAGGATTGGCTCAATCATGGGAAATCAGAGAAAATGGAAAAATCTATATTTTTGCCATAAAAGACGATGTTTATTGGCATGATGGCAGTAAAGTAGTTGCCCAGGATATCAACTATAATTTTAGTGATGTCAATGTTACCGTGGTTGATGATAAGCATATTAGATTTGAATTAAAAGAGCCTTTTTCTCCTTTTCCAGTGGTTGTTTCTCGTCCGGTTTTCAAAAAAAACCTTGTTGGACTAGGCGATTATCGAGCCAAGTCAATTGAAAGAAGTGGTCAATACATAAGAAAACTTATTTTAGTACCTACAGGAAAGCAGAATAAACCTAATCTCTTCTTCCATTTTTATCCTAATGAGGAGGCGGTTAAGACCGGCTATAAGCTTGGCGAGGTTGATTTCCTTGAAGATATCTTTTCTCCTGATGAACTGAAAAATTGGCCTAATACGAAAATAGAAAAAACAGTTAAATATGATCGCTATACCGCCATTTTTTTTAATACCCAAACTGAGAAACTGGCTGATAAGCCCATTCGCCAAGCGCTAACTTATGCCATCAATAAAAGATGGGAACCAAGAGCCCTAAATTCTTATAATCCTGATTCATGGGCTTTTAATAGTGCTGTCAAACCTTACGAATTTGATTTGGAAAATGCTAAAAATCTCATTGGACAAAACGAATCCGAGGGTTCAGTTGAGAAAATAAGCTTATCAACTATTCCCTCAATGTTAAGTATTGCTGAGCAAATAAAATCTGATTGGCAGCAACTCGGCATTGAAACGGAAATTCAGCTTATCCATAGCCCTAGTGAAGAGTTCGAAGCTCTTTTGGTAAGTCAGCAAATTCCTCGCGACCCTGATCAATACGTTCTTTGGCATTCAACCCAGTCAACTAATTTAAGTAAATATAAAAGCCCAAAGTTGGATACGTTACTAGAAGAGGGAAGAAAAACTCTTAACCAAGATGAGAGAAAGAAGATTTATCAAGATTTCCAAAGGTTCTTAGTAGAGGACTCTCCAGCAGTCTTCTTATTTCACCCCACTGTCTATTTCATCTCCAGAGAGTAGAAAAATAAAGAAAATTTTGATAAAATAAGACAAGCTTGTTTCTCATTAACATTCGAAATAAGGAGAACCTTGTTTCTCGCAAGCTCGAAATAAGAACCGTCCCGAAATTTCGGGAGAACCTTGTTTCTCGCAAGCTCGAAATAATAAGTGAATAGCCGAAGTGGCGGAATTGGCAGACGCGCACGGTTCAGAACTGTGTTCCTTTATGGAGTGTGGGTTCGAGTCCCACCTTCGGCACTAAGCGCTCGTGGCGGAATTGGCATACGCGATAGCTTGAGGAGCTATGCTCTTCGGAGCGTGTGGGTTCGAGTCCCACCGAGCGCACTATAGGATAAGGACGAGTAGCTCAGTTGGCTAGAGCGCCCGGCTTACATCCGGAAGGTCAGAGGTTCAAGTCCTCTCTCGTCCACCAAGACAGGGTAGCCAAGGTGGTCACGGCGCGTGTCTGAAAAACATGAGATGGCGGTTCGACTCCGCCCCCTGTCACCAGCGGGTGTCACGTTTAACGTGATCATACCGCGTTAAACGCGGGTGTAGTTCAGTAGTAGAACGTCACATTGCCAATGTGAAGGTCGTGGGTGCGAGTCCCATCACCCGCTCCATTGCGAGGTCGTCTAATGGTAGGACAGTGCCCTTTGAAGGCATCAATGATGGTTCGAATCCATCCCTCGCAGCAAATAATAGTTTTGGGGTTAAAACTTCAAGAAGTAATAAATTCTTGCTTTTTGCTTTAGTTCTTCAAGCCATGATTGAAACTTCTCGCTTAGTTTTGTCTGTCTCAAATTTTCTCTTATTTGTTCCTTTACTTCTTCGAGAGTCACGCCTTCTTCAAAAGACTCTTTATTTTCTTCAAAATAATCTTTGATTTCCTCATCAGTTACACTAACTTTCTCATTAAGAATTTCTCCAATAATCAACTCTATTTTAATTTGTTCTTCGAGAGATTGCCTTGTTTGGCCTTGGGTTTGTAAAAGGGTGTCTAAATCAGTACCTTGGGATTCTAATTGAGTTTCAATCTCTCCAATCTTCTCATTTATCTCTTCATCATTAATTTTAACTCCTTGTTTTTTAGCTTCTTGTAAAATCAAAGATTTAGTAATCAAACTTTCTAGAACTTGTTGACCTCCTTGCTTTTCTAATTCTCTATCTAAGGCAAAGCGAGTGATGGGCTTGTTATTGACTACCGCAGCAATAAAGAGGTGTCTAAAATTAAATAATAAAAAGGCAAAAATTAAAAAAGCTAGGAGAATAATCAAAACTTTTTTAGTTTTTTCATTTAACTCAAGCGCAAGTTTGGGTTTGGCTTTTGGTCTCTCAATTCCTCCATTTTCAGTCATGGGCTTTATTATACAGTGCCTTTTTGAAAAAGCCAATCACTAAACTTTTCTTGACCTCCTTCTTACTTTCTAAAATCTCTTTTTTTTGATATACTAATACTTACTTACTGAGCCGAGGTGACAGAATAGGCAGACGTGCGAGACTTCATTTCGAAGAAATCCTCGAAGTGAAACGGAGAAGCAAATCTCGTGGGCGGGTGGCGGAACTGGCAGACGCGAGAGACTTAAAATCTCTTGAGCTTAAAAAGCTCGTGGGAGTTCGACTCTCCCTCCGCCCACACCCGGGGTGTAGCGCAGTTGGTTAGCGCGCCTCGTTTGGGACGAGGAGGTCGTGAGTTCGAGTCTCACCACCCCGACAAAATTTAGGTTAAAAACCAGGACTATTTTGAACCTCAGTTTTTATCTGAAGCTTTTTCCAAAACAATTAGCTGCTTTTTTATAACTAGCCTTTTGAGCCCCCTTCTCAACCCAAATCCTTTTCTACTATGGAGGGATAATTAATATGACTGTCCTTGTTTTCTGAATTAAATTCTGCTATACTTCAGATAGAAGAGCCTATAGGGAAGACTCAAGACTCTAGAGCTTTTTAAACGCGCTTTACGTTGGGTGAATTTAAGCCATCGGGAAGTGGCAAATAGGCTTTTCACTTTCACCCTTTGAGGGTCTTCTTATTTCTTATACTAAGAACTATTTGGGCTATTTTTGATGGGCTCACGGAGCTTAAACAAAGTAATGATTATTGGCAATGTAGGGAGTAGCCTATACTTACCTCAACCAATACCGGAGTGCCCGTGTGCACCTTCAGTGTAGCCACTAACCGCTCTCTAAGGGTGAAAAATTTAGAAAAACAAATAGTAGCCCGAGATGTAATTGCTCTGGATAAAAGAAAAGATGCTCAACAAGAAGGCTTAATGACCAATGAAAAATAAGAAACAGTTTAAAGTTGGAGATAAAATAATTGACTTTGGGCAGGTGTATAAGATTTTTAAAATTAAAAAAGAAAAAGTTATCTTTTTCCGCCCTTACTTTAAGACTAGACAAAACCGGACTTTAGTTTGTTCTATTCCTATCAATAATATTGAGAAGGCAAAAATAAGAAGACCGATTTCTAAAAAAGAATTAAGACAGTTATTAAAAGAACTTTCAAAAAAAGCAAGTATAAAAAACCCGATTAACACCACATGGCCAAGAGAAATTTTGCGCTTGAACGAGGCTCATAAAACCGCCCAGGTCTTAAAAACTCTTTGGGCAGATCGAAAGGATAAATCAACCAGTTTCACGAAAAGCAGAAAAGACATCTTTAAGTTAACCATGAAGCGATTGGTTGAAGAAGTTGCTTTTGTTGGCAGCGTGCCTCTTGGAAAAGCAAGAAAACAAATAAAAGCAGCTCTTGAGAAAGGAGTAAAAAATGACGAAGACAAAAAAACTTAAAAGCAAAAGTACCCAAGTTATACTTCAATCAGCTCTTAAAAAGGGCGCAAAAGTGGAGGTTATTTCGCCTCGTTTTAACCTTCTTAAGTTAACTTGGAATGGTCATTGTCTGTTTGTTAAGGGCACTTCATTCCCGGTTAATCCTCAGCCCTCTTGTATGATTGCCAATAATAAATTTTTAACTAAGAAGGTTCTGAAACCTCACAAAATACCGATGCCAAAGTCTTGGCTAGTAAGAAGTGCTTCCGAGGCTCACAAAATAGCGACATCAAAAGAGATTTTTCCTTGTGTGCTAAAGCCTGTTAAAGGCGCTCATGGTAAGAAAGTCTTTGCCAAAATTGAATCTTTGGATGAGTTTGAGGAGATTTTACCCCTAGTTTTTGGTAATCCTGGTAAAAGAGATATTTTAGTTGAAGAGTTTATCGAAGGAAAAGATTATCGCTTTTTAGTGGTAGATAACAAAGTCTCTGCCGTTATGGAAAGAATCCCTGCTCATGTTATAGGGGATGGAGAAAGTAGTATTCGCCAGCTAGTTAAAAAGTTTAACCAAAATCCCTTGGTTGGCAAGAGATATGAAAAGCCAATGTGCCGAATACAGGTAGATAGTGAAGTTAAAAGGATTTTAAAAAAGCAAGGAAAAAAGCTATCTTACATACCAAAAGAGGGAGAAAGAATATTTTTAAGACAAAATGCCAATATTAGTACTGGTGGAATAGGTAAAGATGTCAGTGATGAAGTGAGCCAAGAACTTAAGAAGATCGCAATTAAAGCGGCTAAAATAATTGGTTTAAAAATAACTGGGGTAGATATGATTTATAACCCAAGAAAGAACAAAGGATATTTATTAGAACTGAATGACTGTCCAGGGATTGATATTCATCACTTTCCAGTTAAAGGGAAACCTCAAGATGTAGGAAGCGATATAATCGGTGTTCTGTTTAAAAAAAGGAGGAGTAATTAAGAAATGAACTATATCCTTGTCTTTTCTTCCTTTAGCCAGAGTGACTATTTCTTCTTTTAATTAATTTATCAAGTCTTTCTTGAACTCTTTCTTTTCTTACTTGCCAATAGAGATATTGGGAAGTTAATTCTTAAAGTGTATTGGGCATGAATTTACTGTAACATAAATTGAGTTTTCTAATAATTTTTGCTAAAATAAGACAAGCTTGTTACTCACTTTGCTCGTAATAAGTTCGAGCTATCTCATAGATAGTCGACCACGT
Organism: Patescibacteria group bacterium; assembly: GCA_018900995.1. Taxonomy (GTDB): domain Bacteria; phylum Patescibacteriota; class Microgenomatia; order PFEM01; family JAHIFH01; genus JAHIFH01. Next base: position 20,868 of record JAHIFH010000034.1, read on the forward strand.
CGAACGTGGTCATGGCGCGTTTGACGCGCCGACCAGCGGGTGTAGTTGAGAGGCGCAACATCACCCTTCCAAGGTGAAGACGAGGGTTCAATTCCCTCCACCCGCTCTCATTCTTCATCTAAAAAGTTGCAATTTTGTGCTAAAATAAGGCAAAATCGTTTCCTGCCCCATATTAATCAATTAGTTTCATGGAACCCAAATACATAACTCATCAAAAAGGCGAAACATTCGTTATCTATAACTCTAGTTTGGTAGAAACGGGATCTCGTTTTAAAAAGAAACTTGGGCTTCTATGTCTTACTATTTCCTTTCTTGCTTTCATTGTCTTTCTCAGCCCGATTTTAACAGCAGAGTTTCAGTACAGAGTTAGCCAAGTTTCAAACCCAATAAATCCTGAATTAAGTGGCTTTGGACAGCTTCTTTGGCTTGATAAAAAGGGCATTCTTTCGCCAGCTGACTGGGATTTCAGCTTAATCATCCCTAAAATCCAAATCAATGCCAGGGTTGAAAACTCAATTGACATTAGTAATGATGGCGAGTATAAGCTTGCTCTTAAGACTGGTGTCGCTCATGCTGAGGGAACCTCATTACCAGATCAATCAGGCACAATCTATATTTTCGGTCATTCCACTGACTATCCCTGGAATATTACTCGTTATAGTGCCTATTTCTATCCTCTTAGATATCTTGAAAAAGGGGAAGAGATTATTATTATTTATCAGGGCAAAAATTATGTTTATCGGGTTGAAGAAAAAAGGGTTGCTGAAGCTAATGAGCTTGAGTATTTACTCTCATCTGAAGAAGAAAACAGATTAGTTTTGCAAACCTGTTGGCCCCCAGGAACAACTTGGAAAAGATTGATAATTGTTGCTAGTCCGATTGAAGAAACTTGACAAGTTTAATATTATAAGCTAAACTATATTTTACCTGCCTAAAGCAGGCTATTTTTTGGAAAGAATTATGAAAAAACTGTCAATCATCTTAATAGTAGCTATCCTCTTTTTAATATTGCCTTTGGTTGTTAAACCAGCAAAGGCAACGGTTTACTGCGACACCCAATATGGCGAGGTTTGCCGTGAAATTGAGCTTCTTATTGACAAAATGGTTTGGGATCCTGTTAATGGGAAATTCGTTGATAACCTTGGTATTAATGATTATAAATTTGCTCCTGATGAAGAAATTACCTTTAGACTGGAAGTAAAAAACGTTGGTGATGAAACTTTTGCTAAGATTGATGTCCGAGACTATCTTCCTAATTATCTTGAGCATATTTCCGGCGATATTGATTTTGAAATTAAGGATTTAGAACCTGACGAAACTGAAGTAAGAGAGTTTAAGGCTAGAGTTGTTTCCGCTGATAAATTTCCTAGTGATGAATCAATAATTTGTGTTGTTAACCGGGCAGAAGCCTGGAACGGTGATGAAAAAGACGAAGACACCACCCAGGTTTGTATGGAGAAAAAGGTCTTGGGAGTAACCGAACTACCTCCTACTGGTCCTGAAAATTGGCTTTTAATTTTACCTTTTTCTCTTCTTGCCGGATTAGTCGGTCTTTATCTAAGGAAATTTAGCATATAAAAATTGAATTTAACAATTCCAGATGACTTGATTAGCAAAGTTAAACTGGAATAAAAGTTCTTTTACAATTTGGGGGCAATGATTATCCTCCTTAACCCTACGTTCCCATGGTGGGCATAAACCAAGTAGTTTGTGTTTACCATGGGGGCGTAGGGAGTTGAAATAAGATGAAGTAGACAGAGAGTTGAAAAACAAGAGCAAGAAGGAGGGTAACAGTGAATAAGAAGGTGATGGCTACGGCTCTTGTGCTTCTAGCCGTTCTCGCTTCCTGTAGCATAGGAGCTTTTCTAAACAATAGGTATGCGACGCCAACGGCTGCTGAGCCGCCGCCCACAGCTACAGCAAAAGAAACACCTGTTCCGGTGGGTGAGACCGAGCAGGGTCAAGGGCAACTGACAACCTCACCTCCAGTTGGACCCACTGCCAGTGAAGAGGCGCCGAGATTTTTCTACGGCGAGGATTGCCCGCCCGAAGAGAACCCTCAGGGTTGCAGTTTCGATGTCGGCGTCAATCCTCACCAGATTGGCTTAGCCTTTGGGTGGCACATCAAGTGGCCCAAGGGTAGGCTTGACGCTGGTGGTAATGGGTGCGACTTGGTCATCCTCGAGCCGGGATGGTACGAGAACCTGTGGATTTTAGACGCCAGGTTCGAAATCTATGACGTATCAGAGCGCGATCGAGAGGGCTGGATTGAGGTCTTGGTCACACAGAGAGCTGAAGAGCAGATGTTTCACTATGACTGCATCGGCAAGGACCTCTCTGACATCCCTGTCTGGGATTCAAGCAATCCCAGTCCGCCAACTTCTGTCACAGCGCCGTCCAAGAGCGAAGAGCCTAAAGAGACGATATCAACTTCCGAGCGACGTGCCACTGGCCAGAACAAAACCCTACGCTTTGCGAAGGGTGAAGCTGTCTACGGATGGCGAATCGAACTGGACACTGGCAAAGTCTGCGACGGAGGCGGGTGCTATCTTCCTGTCGCGCCTGGACCTGGTGAGGTTACCAGCGGAGTGGTCAACCCCTGGCCAACAGAGGTTGAGGGAGTAACTCCCTGGGACCCAAACTAGCAGAACTTACGCCCCCAATTTGAGAAGGGGAGTGACCGAATGGTAAACATCTGTTGTCAGCTTAGCTGGCACTCGATGCGAATCCAAGAAGTAGGTTGCTCCCCGTCTCCCCTGTAATCAGAAAGTAATTTCTGCTTAGAGGCGAGA
>JAHIFH010000035.1 GCA_018900995.1 Patescibacteria group bacterium
AAAGCTCGGTATTGCCTCAGGAATCAATACCCTCCCCCCCTCATAGTTTTCCCTTAAGTATTGGGCCATCTTCTGGGCAATTTCCCAATCCCCCTTCTTAGATTCGTACTTTGCCAAAACCGGTATCCAAATAATTTGGCTTGCTAAGATTATGGCAAAGACCGCAATCCAGGCGAATATTGATAAAAATTTTATTCGCCCGATGGTTTTAAAAAGAAAAATTATGAGCAAGACACTAGCAAAAAAATAAGGAAGAGGGAAAAACCGCGTCGCCCAAACCAAATGCCCATAATAGGCTTTGAGGTACATCGTCAAGCCAAACATTCCGGCGATAAAGAACCAATTCCCAAATCCCAAAAGAAAAAAGGGGTAATATTTTGGCCTCTTCCAAAAGGTCCACAAAATTCCCAAAGCAGATAAAATGGCCAAAGCGGCGAAAACCGGTTTTATCTGCTCCTGGACTGAGGTAACAAAAGGAGCGTACATCCACTTTCCAACTGCGTTTGCCATAAAATTCCAATAGACGGAATAGATAGCGTTTCCTGTTTTATCAAGTAGGAACTTCATATGCAAAAGATTAATGCCAGCAAAGGAAAAAAGCAGGGGTATCTTTTTATTAAAATTTTTCTCAAGGATCATCACTGCCAAGAATATCCCAACCGCAAAGACCCACGTTTCCGCACGCATAAAGATTGAAAGCCCCAAAAAAACTCCCGAACCAAAAGGTTTTTTAGGCCAAAGATAGATTGCTAAAAGAATAAATGTTAAACCAAAAGGTTCTATCATCCCACTAGCGTCGTTAAATATTCCTATTTGATTCAAGGCTCCAAACAAAGCCGTCGCAAGAGCAATCTTTATCCCCCAAAAACGATGGGAAATTAAGAAAACGAGCACCACCACCAAAGAGCCAAAAAATGCCGATAAAATTCTCGAAACAACTATGTCGTATAAACCCGTTAAAGCAGATATAAAAACTAAAATAAGGGGGTGGCCAATTCCCCAAAAATACTCCATCCCCTTTAGATCCCAAAGCCTAAAACCCTCATGGATACCAATCTTCCAAGTTAAATAGCCAATTTGCCAGTGATGATAAACATCCTCATACCAGTTACACCCGGGATTTTGAGGATCGGTCAAAACAAAAATTGTGTAAAGCCTAGGTAACAGGGCAAGAAGGAAAATAAAAACTATCAATAACCAGAAAGGTCTAGGAGGAAACTTAACTTCTTTTTCCTCTTGTTCAATTTCTTTTTCGTCTTCATCCAAAATTTTGTCAAAAAATTTCTCAAGCATTTTTTACCTCCAAATCCCCAAATTATTTTCTTTTGCCTCTTCTTCTGCCTTTATCAGTTCTTCCTAATATTTCAGTTTCTTTCTTTTTTCGTAAATCACTACTTTTGCCAACCCCTCATCAACCAAAGCTTTATTTAACATCAACTTTCCTTCCTGACATCCCTTCTGGGTAGAACAGGAAACCCAAACATAGGCTAAAATTCGACCAAATTTATCATCTTGATATTCATCATATTCAAGCACTACTTTCTTTCCTTCAGTAAGTTTTATCGTCTCCTCCAAGGACTGGCCATAAAGTTCCTCTCCTCTGTTTGGAGCATCAATTCCCACCATCCTAATTGTTCTTCCATTTTCAAGCTCCAAGGTATCTCCATCAACAACCGAATCAACCACCGCTTCTTTAGGAAAAAGCCGCAGAGTTTGATAGAATCCGCCTCTTTCAACTACTCTGGCTAAATCTCTTTGCCAATTCCAGCCTAAAATTGAGGCCAAAATCAATCCCGGAATAAAAACCGCCGGAATTCCCAAGGAGACCAAAAATTTTTTAGTCAACCCAGGCCGCTTTTTCTTCATTTCCTTAATTTCTTAATTACTCAATTACTTAATTACTTTTTTAATCTCCCTCTCTAAAATATCAACGTGTCTCTCCCAGGAGAAATTTTTTCTCACTTGTTCCCAGGCGGCTTTGCCCATTTCTGCTCGTTTTTGAGGGCTAGAAAGAAGCGCCACTATTCCCTGAGCATAATCCTCTATTTGGTAGGGCTTGGCTAAATAGCCAGTCTTTCCATGAATCACCGTCACTGTTGGTCCCCCATGATTCCAGGCCACGGTCGGCATTCCCCAAGCTCCGGCTTCTAAAGGTCCCAAACCAAAATCTTCGTCCGGCGCTGGATAGCAATAAACCGCTGCCTCCTGGTACAATTTTTGAAGATCTTTTTCAGAAATTTGACCTAAAAACAATACCTTTTTATCTACTTTTAGATGTTTTGATAGATTAATCAGTTTTGAGGTGTGAGAGGTGAAGGGTCCAGGAATAACTAAAGTCGCTTCAGGAACCTTCTTAACCACCTTTTCCATCGCCTCAATTACATACTCAAACTTCTTCTGGGGTTCATGGCGATTAGTAATTAAAATAAAAGGTTTAGTGATTTTAAAACCATTTATCTTAAATTCTCCCTCAAAAGCACTTTCGGGATTCAATCTTAAGCTTGACCAAGCTTGGGGATAAGCACCTCCGGGGCAAGAAACAACAGGCTTTTGGTAAATTTTTTTAATTACGTTGCCAATATAACTTCCATTAACCAGCATTGTTGCCCCAGAAGTAAAAGAAATCCTATCTGTCCAAGCAATAAAAGGCTTTATCTTTTTGATAATCCCGGCTAAAAGATAATAATCCTTTCTTGTCTGCCAACCAGTCTTTTGGTCAATTTCCCTTGGATAAACTAACCGATTTGGCTGATTAAGATAAACAAGATAGGGTTTTCTTAAAATTTTTGCCATACAATAAGCCATCCAGGCGCTAGGCTGATTGGCACCGAAAAAAACATCTACATCGCGAAAATTAAGAGCTAAAATCGGAGCCAAAAGACTAGAAATTACCATCCTCAAAGCATCGCGAAAAGGAAGCTTTTCAGTAAAACTCGGCAAAAAAGTCTTAACCCCTAACTCTTCCAAAAAATCGGGGTAACAAGCTTTTTTATCAATAGTAGGAGCATAGACCAGAACTTCATGGCCTCTTTTCTTTAATCCTTTTGCCTCTTCCAAAACAATCCGTTCACCACCCCCAGAATACACGAACCCACAATGAAAGATAGCAATTTTCGGTTTCTTTTTCTTCATTTTTCTGAAAATTTTTGCTTCATCTAATACATCAATCTATAAACTAATGTAACTACATTCCCAATCTTGCTCTTAATATCGCCACGCCAAGAGCGGTCAGACCAGTAATTGTATAGCCAATAATGTTTTCTATCCCGGTAGTTTTCTCTTTTATATCCCAAATTCCAACTGTTTGGTCAGCAGTTAAACCCAAAACCTGAGTCTGGGCTAATTCCCAAAGATTTCGACCAGAAAAACCAATGGTAAGAATAATCAAAGCAAAAAGCAATCCAATTAATCCAGCAGCAACTAAGCGGCGATAAGGAAAAATTATCTTAAATCGCTTAAGCTTTGGCGAGGCACGAATGAAATCAACCAACCCCACAATTAAAATCCCCAGTAAAAAGGCTAGAGAAATTCCAAAGGCCGGCAAAAAGCGAGAGGGAATGGGATAAGCTACTCCAGCTCCAAGAGAAAAAACCCCGAAGCCGATGGTCAAGAAGAAAGCAATAAACATCGGCTGAAGCTGGGGTCGATTTTCAAAAAGCAAAAACCCAAACACTCCTAGAATGGGTAGAAGAAAAAAAGAAACAGGAAAAAGATTAAAAAAGGTTTTCCGGACTAACTGCCCTTGGGGGGAATTGATAGTCAAAATAACGAATTTGGGATTATACCAAAAGGCAGAAAAGCCAACTGCCAAAACAAAAACAGTCAAAAACCGAATCAGTTTAAGCC
>JAHIFH010000036.1 GCA_018900995.1 Patescibacteria group bacterium
AAGTTTAAGCTTAACCAAGAAAAAATTCTTGAATTCACCGCTAGCTTGCCTTTTGAGTTAACTCAAGCCCAGAAAAAAGTTTTAAGAGAGATCTTTAGTAATCTTGAAAAGAACAAACCGATGAATCGCTTACTTGAAGGTGATGTTGGCAGTGGAAAAACCGTGGTGGCTGCCGCCGCTATCTATTTAGCCCATGTCAATAATAGTCAATCCGCCCTGATGGCGCCAACAGAAATTCTTGCCAACCAACACTATCAAACTCTCAATCAAGTTCTTTCTCCTTTGGGGGTAAAAATTGCTCTTCTGACATCAGCAAGAAGAAAAGTTCGAGCTGATTTTGATTGTCTCGTTGGTACCCACGCCTTAATTTATAAGCGCGCTAAATTCAAAAAGCTAGGCTTCGTTGTCATTGACGAACAGCACCGATTTGGAGTAGAACAAAGAGGAAAATTAATTAAAAAAGGTAAAGCGCCTCATATTTTAACCATGACTGCCACTCCCATTCCTCGTACTATAGCTTTGACCCTCTATGGGGATTTGGATTTATCAATCATTGACGAAATGCCACCGGGGAGACAGAAAACGAAAACATGGGTAGTACCCCCACAGAAGCGGGCCGCAGCTTATCAATGGATTAGAGAGCAAATTAAGAACAAAAAAGACCAGGCTTTTATTGTTTGCCCGTTAATAGAGGAATCACAACACGAAACAATGCAGTCAGTTAAAGCTGTTACTAGCGAAAAAGGGAAGCTTGAAAAAGAAGTTTTTCCTGATATGAAACTGGGTTTGCTTCACGGTCGGCTCAAGAGCAAAGAAAAAGAGGGGGTTCTTAATAAATTTAGGCAAGGTAAAACGGATATTTTAGTTTCTACTCCTGTTGTTGAGGTGGGAATTGATATCCCTACGGCGAGTATTATGCTTATTGAGGCAGCTGAGCGTTTTGGTTTAGCCCAACTTCACCAATTAAGGGGACGGGTTGGGCGCAGTGGTCAACAAGCCTACTGTCTTCTTTTCAGCGAAACCCCCAGTAAAAAATCAATCAAGAGGCTTAAGGCCCTAGAAACACTGACAACTGGCTCTAAAATAGCGGAATTAGACTTAAAGCTACGAGGACCTGGAGAAATCTATGGAACCCAACAGCACGGTTTTTTCAATCTTCGGGTGGCTTCCTTCTCTGATTTAAAGACTATTAAAAAAGCCCGCAAGGCAGCTGAAAGCATTGTTAATCAGATTAGTCATTACCCTTCCTTGCAAGCTAGGCTCAAACAATATACAATTAAGGCGATTGAGCCCAACTAATATCTAGTATCTAATTTATGGGAGCTTTACCGAAAAGAAGAATTTCTACTGGAAGAAAGGGGAGAAGAAGGACAGCTATTAGGCTTAGAGTGCCGAAATTGGTCGCTTGTCCTAATTGTGGCCAGCTAAAAAAATCACATCAGGTTTGTCCTTTGTGTGGCTACTACAAAGGAAAAGAGGTTGTTAAAATCAAAATCAAAAAAGGGAAGAAATCCACCAAAGGCAGATAAAAAAGAAAAGTGAAAACACCCTACGACCCAAGGCATATTAAAAGAAAAAAGGCAATTAAGAATCTTTTTCGCTGGAGTTTTCGGTCCAAACAAAAAATTGAGAATAAGTTAGCTCAAGAGGTTCTTGCCCATCAAGAAAAAATTGACAAAATTATTGCTGAATCAGCTCCTGATTGGCCAATTGAACAAATTAATCGAGTTGACCTTGCTATCTTAAGGTTAGCTATTCATGAACTACTTATTGTCAAAAAAGAACCGCCTAAAGTGATTATTGACGAAGCAGTTGAGTTGGCTAAACGCTATGGTAGTGAGAAAAGTTCCAGCTTCGTTAATGGCGTTTTGGGCACGGTTTTGAAAAAGATAAAAAAGTGACCAGGTTGGACCTATCGGGAGGTCGGACCTGGTAAAGGAGCTATATTTCGGGATTTTTAAAGATGACTAAATTAGAAGAAAAAATTATTAACTTAATCTCAGAAAATTTAGGCGTCGCTAAGGAAGAAATTACGCCTGAGTCAAGTTTAAGAAAAGACTTAGGCGCAGAAGCTTTTACCATTGCTGATTTACTAGCTAAAATTCAAGAAGAATTCAATCTTGATTTAGAAGAAGTAGAAGCAGAAAAAGTAAAAACCGTGAGAGAGTTAATTAATTTAGTCGCCACTGAAATTGAGTGAAAAATTTAGAAAAGCTTCAACAACGATTGGGAATAAATTTCAACAATCCTCAACTATTGGCTCAGTCGCTCGTTCATCGTTCTTATCTCAATGAGATAATTGGTCAAGAGCTAGAGTCTAATGAAAGGCTGGAGTTTCTGGGTGATGCGGTTCTTTCTTTTATTGTTTCTCATTGGCTTTACCAAAAATTTCCTAATTACAAGGAGGGGAAATTAACTAATCTTCGTTCTAATCTTGTCCGGACCAGCACCTTGGCTCAAATCGCGACTCAGTTAAAAATTGGTCAAAATTTACTGATGAGTCGGGGTGAAAAAAGCGCCGGTGGAGAAAAAAACCAGTCACTTCTGGCTAATGCCCTAGAAGCAATTATCGGGGCAATCTTTTTAGATCAGGGAGTGGCTAAAGCCGAAAGTTTTATTAAAACACAGCTAGAGCCTTTCCTAAATGAGATCCTTTCCAGAGGAGAATTTAAGGACAGCAAGAGTCTTCTTCAAGAAAAAATCCAAGAAAAAATCAAGGAAACGCCAGTTTATAAAACCTTGAAAGAAGAAGGTCCGGATCACGCCAAGCTCTTTACGGTTGGGGTTTATATTCAAGGAAAGCTCCTTGCCAAGGAAAAGGGAAAGAGTAAACAAGAAGGCGAAGAAAAAACAGCTAAAGCTGCGCTTGAAAAACTAACCAAGGTCTAGTTTTACCATTTACCAACCTCTAAGGTTTGTAGAGAAGGTTTGTAGAGTTTGTAGAGAGCCAGCCCTTTTCTCTGTCAAGGAAATCTGGTAAAATTACCTTTATCATGGTTAAGATTAGATTATCACGCACCGGTAAAAGAAATGCCCCCTCTTATCGGATTGTTGTGGCTGATTCTCGAGCCAAACGAAACGGAAAAATAATAGAAAAGCTCGGTTTTTACGACCCCAAAACAAAACCGATTACGGTGAAATTTGACCGAAAAAGACTCGATTACTGGCTCTCGCAAGGTGCTCAATTAACCGAAGGAGTTAAAAAGATAATCAAAAAGGATTAAAAAAAGAAATGAAACAGCTTTTAGAGTTTTTGGTGAAATCAATTGTTGAAAAGCCGAAAAAGGTTGAAATTAACGAAAATAAACAAGAGGGTTTTACTGAGTACTCAATTAAAGTTGACCCGGAAGATATAAAAATTGTGATTGGTAAAAACGGTCAAACAATTCGGGCTATCCGCACCTTAGCAAAAACCAAGGCAATAAAACAAGGAAAAAGGATTAACGTTAAATTAGAAGAACCTAAAGAGTAAACGGGTTTTCCTTGCCACTGCCGACATAAGGCAAGCTCGTCCCCACGGATGGGGACTGATAACGACTTAATTTCTGGTAAACTTCTTCCTCTTCAGAAGTAATCGGCGTAATCTGTCTGCCTACCTTGCCAATATCTTTTGGCGCTGCTAAATAATAAGTAGATAGTTGAATACTGCTTTCAATTGTGGTTCCTTCGCGATTGACGGAAACCAGGTCAATCATCATAAGTGGGGTGGTTGATTCAACCGCCTCAAGAAAATTATACAAGTTATCAAGGCTACCGGTTACACTTAGTTTGATACTGAGAGAGGGGAGCAGTTCTTCTTTTCTCTTTGGCTCAGCTGCTTCAGTGGCTATTTCTCCAACCTCAACATTGAGGCTCTCTAATTCCAAATCATAATCGGCTACTAAACTTCTTACCGTTGCTAAAATTAAGGGACCATCTTTTTCGGTTGGCAAAACCTTGAGGATTTGATTAACTCTAGTATTCAACTCATTTTGGTCATAGCCCTCCAAAAGAGCGACTTTTTGGGTTAACTGAGCCAATTCTTGCTTTTGTTTGGCTAAACCTCTTCTCGTCTCTAATAAATCATTTAATTTGGGTTTCAAAATAGTCATTGCCGAAACTAAAATCAAAATAACGACCACACCAGGAAAGAGATAGCTTCGGTGTTTGCTTAATTCTGATAGTTTGCCTACTTCTAATTTCATTCTTCTTGAACTAGGATCTCCAAACTAAAGCTATAAACCCCTTCAGTCTGCCGAGTAGCTGATACCAAAGTAGTTCTGGCAATTTTTTCTTCGTCGGTCGCCTGCTTTAAAGTGCCAAGAAAATCAGCCAGGATGACAGCATTGCTAGCTATTCCTGATAATTCTACCTCTCCGTCGGCGTTCCAGTCAGAACTTTCTATTGCCACTCCTTCGGGCACGAGATTATCTAAATAATTGAGCCAGTATTTTGGCTCTAAGCCGTCAACCTCAACAACTTTAACTAAAGAAGAAAGACGCTGTTTGAGAAGCAATTGGAGTGACTCTCCTTCTTGAAGATCGCTCAGTCTTGCTTTTTCTAACTCTATTTTATCAGCCACAACCCGGGATTCGCGAACTACCACTAATCCAAATGAAAATAAAGCAACGACTGCCAGGCAATAAAAAACAATCAAGAAAATCGTTCCTATTCTAATAAAAACGGCTCTTTTTTTTTCTACGGAAGAAAGCTCATCTGGTTGAAGTAGATCAATACTTTTGTCTGCCATTATCCTATAAGTTCTTCATTGCTAAACCAACCGCCACTGCATAAAAAGGAGCCTGAACTTGAGAAAGCCGTTTTTTCAATGCTTCTTCCATTGTCACTTGATCAAAAGGGTCGCCAACCTGAATTTCCAAGCTCAATTTTGAAGCCATTAGGTTGACTACTTCCGGCAATCCAGCGGTGCCACCACTAAGAATGACCCGATTAACCGTTCTCTTAGTCTCCGAGCGATAGTATTCAATCGTCTTTTCAATTTCCTTAACAACCACCTCAAGAATTGGCCCGATAGCTTCCCGGACTTTACCCTCTAATTTTTGGGGGTCAGCCCCATAGGCTTTTTTATAAGCCTCTGCTTGAGTGGGGTCTAAGCCTAAACTAGAAGCTATGGCCCGAGTCAGGGCTTCGCCAGCAGTAGAAATTGAACGAGAAAAGACAACTAAGCCATTTTCCACCACCGCCATATCTGTTGCCTTGGCTCCCAAATCAATTATCAGAGCACTATCTCCTCCTGGAGCAACCAAACTTCTCGCCACAGCAACAATCTCTGTTTCGAGACCAACGCAGTTTAAACCGGCGGTTTTGATAACTTTTAGGGCTTTATTAACTAATCTTTTGGGGGCGGCAACAATTAAAACCTGAGTTTTTTGCTGAGTATCTATTTTAATCTGACCCACGACCTGGTGGGCAATCGTTGCTTCTTCTAGAGGAATAGGCACGTATTGCTCAGCCTCCCACTTAATGGCTGACCGTAATTCTTCTTCAGACAAAGGAGGCAAATTAACCGTTCGGGTAAAAACCTGATCTTGGGGGAGGGCAGTGGTGACATTCTTAGTAGAGATTTTTGTCTCTTGGTGAAGTTTCTTAATCGCCTCAGCTAAAGCGGTGAGGTCAGCATCAGCTTCAGAAGCTAAACCTTTCTGGGTTGAAGGACCTGAGCCAAAAGCAACTAGGCGATATTGCTTACCGCTCTTAGTAAGCTGAACGACTTTGAGATTGTGTGAGCCAATGTCTAAGCCAAAAAATTCCATGGCACTAAAAATCCTTTCAGGATTTCGTGCCTACCCGTAATCCGCCAGAGGCGGGTTTTAGGGTGGGCAGGATTGATGTTACAAACTACTTTCGCTAAAGAGAACATAGTCAAATATACCCGATAAGGATGGGTAAAATTGACATTGCTCAACCTTCCTGGAAATTCCCGTTGTCTCTGAGAACGCTGTTGAGGCATAGCAAGTACCCTGAAGGGGTAATGGGTCTCCAGAAGCCTCAATACCTAAAACTTGCGGTTCGTCATTATATAAAAGTTTTATCCTGATGGCATATAAATCGCCATTAGGCAACGAGTCTGTGTGATCATCGTCCGTAAATTTCGCCTTAAAAGAGAATGTTTTTTCATTTTCACCAAAAGGATCATCACTATCATCTACATTAGTAAAACCGTCAGACCGCCCTGTTTTGGGATCAAAAGCCACCCTTCTTGTGGTATACTCACCGGCTAAGTCCTTGTAAATGATGACTGCTTCCAGCGCTGGTGCTGTCTCCTCGTCGCCTAACAATTCTTCATTTCCCCAATGAAACTCAAAATCAGTAAAACTCTTGGGATTGTCAAGATCTAAGGTATCCTCATCAAGGTGATCAACCAACCAAACTGTCTGAGTATCACCCACGCTAATCTCTTTAGGAAAAACAAAAGTGCTGCTGTTTCCTAGGGGTTCTATATGAGTGTCAATCGTAAAATCGCCAACGCTCCCTGGGGCTCCCCCTGTTGCCAAAAGACTCTCCAAACCTGCTTCGGCAGCAGAAAAGCCCTGGCTGATTGTTCTTGTTCTTGAGAGATACGGATATCAGTAATTGACCGAGAAACCACTGACAAGCCAATGGTCAAAGCCACCGCCATAACTAGGAGAATGATTAGTAAAGCTTGACCTGAACTATCTCGTTTCATCGTTCTCATTCATTTTAGTAATATTAATGACTGGCTGTCAAATCAATCATACCCAACAATATTTCTTAAGACAACCGTTGTCTTGAAAACCATTAAAGCTTCTTCTTCAGGACGAACATCTGCTTGAACTTGGCTCAAGGTAAAATTAATGGTAACTACATCAGGCTCAAAGACACTGGTGCGTTGACAATCGAAAGAACAACTGCCATTGGCAACTTTGACTTGATTGCTGATTAGCGAAGCTGAATTCGAACTAATTCTATCTCCTTCGCAGCTAAATTCAGTTTCTCCTCCACCAGGGTTTTCAATTTTTATTTTGGGCATTACTGATTCACATATTTGTCCATCGCTATTTTGAATTATCTTGCCGTTTCTAATCATTCTTTCCATAATAATAAGAGCATAGCTGCCGTTTTGTTTAATCAGGTTTACTGTTCTTGTTTTTGTTGACCCTTTGAGCAAATTGAAAAAAATCGTTGAGCCAACCACCACAATGATGGCGAGAACGCCAATAACGACTAGCATTTCAATGAGAGTAAATCCTTTTTTATTCACCATTTAGTTAGCTCTGTATACAATTCTGATTTGTGATCCCCGTGGGCGTCTGTCCAAGTAGCCGTTGCTAAGACCTGCATTTTGTCTTCTCCGACCAAAGTGCAAACTCTTTCAAGGGTAAAAGGAGGAACACTATCAGTTGGCTTATCACATAAAGACTCATCAGTAAAGAAAGCTTCTTTATCACTATCTCTTAAATCTCTGGCTTTTTCAATGAGTTCTTGAGCATAGTTAGTGGCTAAAGATTGATTTTTAGCAAAAGTGGCGTTGCGAATAGAAATCGTGGTAACGGTAATCAAAGCTAGAATAACAATAACTACTACTGCTAAAGCTGCTAAGACTTCAATTAGAGATTGACCATTTCTTCGCTTTTTCATCTTATTAATCTAAAACTAAATCAATCTTTCCACTTGTAGTAACCGTTATGCTACCGCTAACGATTCCCGAAAAAGTTAAGGTAATTCTCTCCTCACTTGTTTTATCAGTCCCACCAGTGAGTGTTTTAAATAAGATATCTGCTGGTCCACCAGTTTTAGTTATTCCTTGAGGAAACCGATGGGTTTCTCCAATCTGGACTAGAGGAGCTGCCTTATCGTTACAACTAGAAGACAACGTATAGCTCTCCCCTCCGCTAAACTCAACTAAAATCCCATCAAATGTTCCTACGCATTTCTTTTTACCAGATAAGGCCATGCTTTGGGCATTAGTCAGGTTGGTTTTCAGTTCTAAAATAGCCTGCGTTAATATTTGCTGGCGATTAAATTTCATGTATTGAACCGTGCCTATGGAAAATAAAATGGCTGTAATAGAGATGGCAATAAGAAGTTCAATAAGGGTAAAACCAGGGCAGATTTTTTTCATGCATTTTAAGGATTGGTCACTTTATAGTTACAGGCGGAACTGCCACAGCTCCCACAATCACTAGGCACACTCCCACCTCCTATTTCTAAAGAAGCACAAAGAGTATAGGTAGTTCCGCCAGAAGAATAGTAATAATTGGCACTAGTAGAGGGGTCTACCGGTGTGGGAATAAGATAGGTTTTCCCACCGCAAGTAACGCTTGAGCTTATCTGACCAGTAAGGGGGTAGCTATTGGCATCAGAATAGCACATTTCCAAAGCACTTCGAATCTGTTCTAAATCCGCTTTTCTCTTTCCATCCCGTGCCGTCTTTCTCGCTCCCTGAAATGAAACCAAAGCCAAACCAGCCAAAACAGCAAT
>JAHIFH010000037.1 GCA_018900995.1 Patescibacteria group bacterium
AAATTTATTTTTCTTTTGTTTTAATTCAAATATCATTAAAATCTTTATACACTTTCTTATATATTAGATTATACCTCGTTATGTAAACAAAAAAAAGGCCTGTCTACTCTACTAAAAAGATAGACAGGCCACCCGCGGTTAATCTTCTGAGGATATGATTTTGTTATTACAACTAAGACATCCTCCAAAACACCCAATGACATTACAAGCCGAAACCTGACCTTCCCCTACTCCCAGTTTTTCTTTTACATTTTTGAGATAAGAAGTATCAATCAAAGTTTCGAAGCCTGAATTATTATCATATTTTGTCATAATAGATCACCTCCTTTCAATTAATTTGCAGGCAAAATCATTATACCTACTTTATTCAGTTAATACAACGACATCTTTTTTGTACAAACCTGAAACAAAATTAATAGGATCTAAACCTCGCCAATCAATATTGTTTCTTTTAATGTCAAAAATCTTACCATTTTGATTAAGTTGTTGAAAAACACTAAACCCTTTTTTATTTAAGAAAAATTGCGAAGAATCGTTTCGTACTACAACAGCTCCAAAATCCTCTTCTCTAAATCTTAAATTTTTCTTCAGACGAAAAGAATCTATAACTAAATCTTCTTTTCCACCTGAGAAAAAAGCTTTAGAAATGTTTTTAGTATGATTTTCTATATTCTCAAGTAAACAAAAGGGGTCTTTTGCCGAAATATCTCCCTTAGAACTTGTTTTCGCTTCCATGCGGCAACCACCACCACAAAGTAATAAAAGGTTACATTCCTTACATAGCTCTGGCAAAAAATCACCTCTTCTGAAAGGGATCATTCTGTCCCAAATCACAGAGAGTTCTTCTTTTAACAAATTTCCGTAATTTATATCAAGATGAGAACAAGGGCGAACATCTCCGTTACTGGCGATAGTAAGATCACTTATTCCGGCATTACAACGCCTATTCACAATTTTCATAAAAGAAACAGGATTATTAATCCCGCACAAAGGATAAGCTTCCAAGACACTAATATCTAAATTTGTTTGTTTTTTGATCTTATAGATATCTTCTATATGTTTATCAAATTCAAATTTAGACAAAGAATATTCCGAAAAATCAGCACAGTTTCCTGGGCAACCAGCTTTTGTAATACTAAAAACTTTAACTCCCAAATCAGAAACCAGTTCAGCAGTTTCTATAACACTATCTTTATTCAATTTAGAAACGACCATATTTACAACAATGTTCATGCCAGAATCAATCGCTATTTTAATGTTTCTTCTAATTTTATTGAAAGATCCTTGTCTTTGTGTAATATAATCATGAATCTTTTCATTAGGGCCCAGAAGAGAAGTTAAAATATTTTTAACCCCTTTTTTATAAAAACTCTTTAAAAGAGTTTTATCCAAAATTGTTAAATTTGAATTTATTGAGACCCAAACATCAGAATCGGTAAGTTTATCAACACAAAAAGACAACATTTCTTTTTCAACAAAAGGTTCTCCTCCTGTTATTACAATACTGAAAACCTTTGCTTTTGTAAGTTTACCTACAATACATTCAATTTCCTTTTTTGTTAAAGTTTTATTTTTATCTCCACCTTGTCCATGTCTCCAAAAATTATAACAATGAATACAATTGTGATTACAAAGTGTGGTTAGCTCTAACTGACAAGAAGTCGGTGCGGAAAGATTTTTATACATTTTAACCTCCTTAAGGGATTATTCCCTTATATAAGACTTGATTTATTTCAAAGAACTAAATGAACAAATTTCCTGCTTTTACAATACATCTTCATTGGCAAAATAGCAACATAAATTATAAACTTATGCAAATTTTGTTAAAAAAACAAAAAGCCCCTAGAACTGTCGTTTTTGTCGCATTTCATTTTTTCTTAAAGCGACCCGTCCGCATCCGATCTTGTTTTAAAAGCCACTCAAAAACCCTTACCAGGTTTGACCAATCTTTTTTCTTAACCCGTACAGGGAGCAAAAACAATTAAGTCCCAATATGCAATATTGGGGCGTTATTGTTTTCTTCCGTGGCAGGGCTCGAAACGAGGACTGGCAAAGCTCGCCGTAGGCGACAGTCCGAGCGGGGTCGCGAGTTCTTATTATTTTAGAAACGAAGCGAACTAAAATAATTAGAACTGGAGACCGAGTCCTGCCCACGGAGCAAAAAAGACTTTTTTAGAAAAGAGTTATTTTTACGCCAAAATAAGGCATTTTGACATATCCACAGTTTTGTTGATTTTTCATAATGAAGGTGTATAATGTAATTATTAACAGCACCACCCCTGCCCTTTCGGACAGGGGTGGTTTGTTTATGATATAATTTATTTATGACAAAAAAAGAAATAGTCGCCATATATATTGACGGAGGCAATCTCTATAAAAGACTAAAAACTCTCGGTATACCTCAAAACTCAAACCGCTTTGATTATTCAGCTTTTACAAAATACTTAATTGGCAATAGAAGTTTAATATCAAAAAGATATTATATAGGAACGGTAAGAAATGTGGATGGATCTGAAAAAGCAGAGGAAATGGTAAGAAACCAACAAAAATTTTTAGAGAGTATACAAAAAGAGGGATTTGAAATTAAAAGAGGGAAAATAATGTATGACGATGGAAAAATAAGAGAAAAGGGTGTTGATGTAAAACTATCGTTAGATTTAGTTATTGGAGCAGTAGATAATTTATACGACACAGCCATAGTCATTTCTTCTGACACAGATCTCATACCCGCTATTAAATATGTCCGCAAAGCAAAAAATAAGAATGTAGAATATATTGGTTTTGGAATAAATCCATCAATCGGTATGATAAAAGAATCTACAATTTCTAGAATATTTTCTGATACAGATTTAACTAAATTTCAAGTAAAAAAAATTTAAAAGTTTAATATTATACAGGTTTGAACATCGCCCACTAAAACGGAGCGAATACACAGCGATTTCAACGGCTACGCGCAGAAGCGTAGCCGTTGAATTGGGGCTAAAATTAAGGGTTTTAATTTTTTAATTCAAGCGCCCTTTTAATTATTCTCTCCCCTATTTCGCCCCAATCAAAATATTGTTTGTAATC
>JAHIFH010000002.1 GCA_018900995.1 Patescibacteria group bacterium
AGTTCCGATAGAAGAATATCGTAAGTTAGTAGCTATGCCACGGTTTCTAGCTGGAGTATTTGAAGCAAGAGGAACTCTCTATAAAAATATCCGATCAGATAATCCCTTTAACTCACCTATCCTGGCTATTCATTCACAAAATTATAACCTTCTCTGTGCCATCAAAGAGAAATATGGGGGAGGTATTAGTAATACTCTTAGGAAAAAGGATAAGTCGTTAACCTATGTTTTGGGTAAACATCAAAGCCAAAAGTTCCTTAAAGAAATAAGGCCATACTTCTTTAGTTCCTAAGTAATGTATATCCTTGTGGACAAGGATTGGCTGCCGCTATAAGAATAAACTTGGCGGGATATTTAACTGTTCCCGCTGCCCGAGAAATCTGAATGATACCATCCTCCATGGGCTGTCGGAGCGCTTCCAAAACATGCCGCGGAAATTCAGGAAATTCATCCAGAAAAAGAACACCGCGGTGCGCTAAAGAAATTTCGCCAGGCATTGGTCTGGTTCCTCCGCCAATCAAACCAATTCTGGAAGTCGTGTGATGGGGAGCGCAAAAAGGACGCTGGGTGATAACCGAAGCGCCTGGGGGCAGGTTTCCAGTAATAGAATAAATTTTGGTCACTTCCAAAGCCTCTTCTTCAGTCAAATCAGGCAAAATGCCAGGCAAAGCTCGAGCAAGCATGGTTTTCCCCGCTCCCGGTACGCCTTTCATAAAAACATTATGTCCTCCAGCGGCAGCGATTTCCAAAGCCCGTTTAACATGCTCCTGCCCTTTGATTTCGGACATGTCAAATTCGGCTTCAAAATCAGCTGCCAGCGATTCGAAGCCAATATGCTTTTGAGGAGTAATCTCTTCAACTCCATCTAAATGATTAAAAAGAGCTAACAAGGATTTGAGTGGATAAATTTCAATCCCTTCAATAATGGCGGCTTCTTTAGCGTCAGTTTCAGGAAGGAAAATTTTTTTCTTCTTTTTTTCTTTGGCTAATAATACCATTGGCAGGATGCCATTGGTATGACGAAGAGAGCCATCTAAGGAAAGCTCACCTAAAACAAGGGCGTCTTTTAAATCGGCTTTTATCTGCCCCGAAGCCATTAATAGTCCCAAGGCAATCGGTAAATCATAAGCCGGTCCTTCTTTAGGTAAATCAGCCGGAGCCAAATTAACAGTGATTCGGTGAGTAGGAAAATCGGCTCCAGAATTTTTGATGGCGGCTCTCACTCGCTCTTTTGATTCCTCAACTGCTTTATTGGGCAAGCCAACAATAGTAAAAGAAGGTAAGCCCCTTTCAGAAATATCAACCTCAACGGTGACCGGAATTGAATCAAGCCCAACTGTAGCGCCAGAAGTAACTTTGGCAAGCATTAATTAATTTTAACACAGGCAGCGCAAAGAACAGGTTTTATTACAACTGTATCAAGGCGACCGCGCTGTTTTCAAAAAACGGCGGGGGAGCCGCAGTTCCGCCGAAGGCGGAATAGGAATACAGGCGTAAGAAGCCGACACCAGCACAGAACGATGGTTGGGTTACCAAAGGAAACACCAGCCTCCGTGCTGGGGGAGGATTCATTCTTACCTTCTTGGCCCCCTATTCATCCCTCCATCCGTTCTCCCTTTTCTCTGTTCCATATAACAATCTCTACAATAAACTGGTCTGTCTCCGGTTGGTTTGAAAGGGACTTGAGCTTGTTTACCACAATTAGCACAAGTTACATTATAAAGCTGACGACCGGATTGGTCGGTTCCTGCTGGTGTGACTGCTTCGTCTGCTGGGGCAGCCGGACTGCTAACAGGTTCTTCTGTCTTTGGTTCTTTAACTTTTGGTTCTTCAGCCTTGGCTTTTTTAGTTGGCTTAGCATCAGCAACTGGTTTATCTTTATCTGTCATTACTAATCACCTCCTTTTAAAAACTTTAACCTTAGATTATCTTACCATATCCCAAAACAATAACCAACCTTAATATAGAATTCTCAGAGAAGGTTCAAATTGATTTCGGAAGGCTCTGGGCAGGTTTTCTTTTAAGCAACAATAAAAACAAGAATAATAAGAAGAATAAAGAAAATTAACCAGGCGATGGTATAAACAACTAGCTTTAAAGCCTCAATTGTTTGCTTCTTTTCCCAAAATAAGATAAAGGGATGACCCAAGACAATAAGAGCGGAAATTAGAGTTGAAACTACAAAAAGAACCAAGACAAAAGCTGGACCTAAAAAGGTGGACATTGGACCAAACCATTTATCCCCCTGCCAAAACAAAAGCCCAACTAAACCACAATAAATAACCAAACCCAAAGCCTGGAAAAAAGCAATAAAAGGTAAAGAGTATTTTTTCTTTTTTTTAAAAAATCTGCACATATTAGTTATTATACCATCTTTACACTAAACCTAGTTTATCCAAAACAAGTTTAACTTCTTCTTCTGGCGTCAGCTTATCTGTCTCAAGAACGAGATGAAAATAGCGTTTGTTAAATTGATTTTTTATTCCATAAAGGCGCTGGTGTTTTTCTACTGTGGTTTTATCCCGAAAAACTACCTTTTTTCTGGCTTCATCAAGAGGAATTCTTTCTCTTTTAGCAAATCTTTTAATTCGAACTTCCAAAGGAGCAATACAAAGAACCCGAAAAACATAAGGCAAATCTCTAGTTAACCAACCTGCTAGCCAGCCCTCGTAAACAATTTTTTCCTCTTTTTCCAGCATCTCTTTTGCCTTTTCATCAACCTCTTTATCAATTTCATCAGGAATATCTTTATAGCGCTCAATGGGCCAGCCTTTTTCTTGACAATATTGTCGCATTACTTCTCCCGCTGTATGAAAGCGCCACCCTAGTTTTTTGGCTAACTCCCAAGCTAAGGTGGTTGAACCAGAAGCAATGATTTTTCCAGAAACAGCAATATTTTTATATTTCATTAGCGCTGAATCAGCGTGCTCGTTGCCTCATCCCAACACTCAGGCACCATATCCGTGGGAAAATCATAGCCCTCAATATCATCGCACAAGACACTTCCATTGCCATCAGCAACAATAATCCAGCCATCTCCATTATTGTATGCTAACCACCAACCGCCACCAATCTCGCCCGCAAATCTAACTAATCCATTAGCATAAGTGCCGGTGTTGTTATCGATGGAAGCGTCAACTTCTTCAACAGACCGATTGTATTTTTCCGCAAACGCTTCTTTAATTTGCTCAAGATCTGATTTTATCTCTTCCACGATTGGAGTTTCTTCTGGAGTTGGCATCACCTCAGGACTAGCAATAGGTGTAGGTTCTACTGTCGGTTCAACAGAAGGAGCACCTGATTTCATCGACCACCAAAGATAGACCCCACTAGCAATGGCAACAATTAGCAGAACAACGGCGAATAATAAGATTATATTTTTATTCATAATGCCATTCACCTCCTTCCCTTAAACTAAACAAGAAGAACAATTATACCTAAAATTAAACAATAAATTCCAAAAAGCCAAAACTTGGCGTTCAGTAATGTTTTTTCCAGAATTCTTAATGCTCCATAACCTACTAGACCAGCAATAACCATCCCCAAAAATCCTTGTCCTAAATAGCTACAAGGTGAATAAATTAAGTCGGGAATCTGTAATAGCAAAGCCCCAAAAATAGCAGGAATAGCTAAATAAAAAGAAAATTGAAAGGCAGTTTGTCTATCAAATCTTCTCCATAAACCGGAAACAATAGTGGCGCCAGAACGAGAAATTCCGGGAATAATGGCAAAAGCTTGGAAACAACCAACAAAAATTGCGTCTTGCCACTTTAGTGAATCGAAGCGGCGGTTTAGTGATTTAAAGAATCCTCCAGCGCGACGGCTGAGAGATTCTTTATTCGTGGCTGTGCTACTCCGCCTTCGGCGGAGCTGCGGCGACCAATGTCGCCTTGCAGCCGATGAAGTAAATCGCTGGCTTAACAATAATAGTCCAGCGGTTACCAACAGTGCCACTCCGACTAATTTTAAAGAATTAAAAATTTGACTAATATAGCTTTGTAAAAACAAGCCAACTATTGCTGCTGGAATAGTGCCAATAAGGATTAACCAAACTGTCTTTCGAGAAATTTTTACCAGCTCTTTTCTAAAATAAACTAGAATCGCCCCTAAAGTTCCAACATGAACCAAAATATCAAACAAAACTGGTGGTTCAGCTAAATTAAACAATTTCTGGAAGATAACTAAGTGACCTGAAGAAGAAACGGGCAAGAATTCGGTTAAACCTTGAACAACAGCCAAAATAATTGCTTGTGAGTAAGACATTGGCTTAATTCTACTAAATTTTACTCCTAAAAACAAAAAACCTACCTTTCGGTAGATTTTTTCTTGTTCCTAGAAAACCCGTAAGCCGGATTCTGTTTTAACAGCCATCTATCTATGCCCTCGAACCTTGACGCTTGGGGAGACATCCTACAAGCGCGTCTTTCGGAGGTTGCAGCGGGGAGGGTTGCCTCTTTTCACCCTCTATCCCTCACCAGTCATGGTGAGGGGTGAGTCGTAGTCTCTGTGGCCCTGTCTAGCTCCATACGACCAGGCGTATGGAGTGACACCTTTCGGTGCCCACCCTGTCTCCTGCTGTCCGGACTTTCCTCCCACCTAAATTTTGCGAAGCAAAACTTTGGCGGGTAGCTGCCAGTTTTCTAGGAACAGGGGTATTATATCACAAAAAAGCGAAAAATCCAAAAGAATCCTTCGCTTGTTAGCGGACTCGCAACCGCTGAATCAAATCCTCTTAAACCTCTCTAAAGTAAAAACTTCTGAAGCAATTACTTGGATTAATAATACAAAAGGGATAGCCAGAATCGCCCCCAAAATTCCGCCAAGTTTAAAACCAACAACCAGAGAAATAATTGTTATTAGAGGATTAACTCCAACTTCTCTAGCTACAATCTGAGGATAAATAAAACTACTCTCAATCTGCTGGATCAAAAAATATAAAGCGGCAACAGCAAGAGCCATTAATGGCGAAATCGCTAATCCAGCTAAAATCGCTGGAATCGAAGCAATCACTGGTCCAATATTAGGAACAATCTCAAGAAGCCCGGCCAAAAGAGCTAGGGGTAAAGCAAAATCGATCCCTAATAAGCACAATCCAAAATAGGACATCATTCCAATAATAATCATTGAAAATAGTTGGGCTCTTACCCAACTGCCAATCTTCTTCTCTATCTCGTCAATAAATCTCTCTGCCTTTCTTTCTCCATCACCGCCAAAAAGAATGTGGAGATAGCGATTAAGATTTTTTCTTTCTAAAAGAAGGTAGAAGGTAATGACTAATAAAGCAGCAATAGCAACCATATTAGTTAAAATTTCAACGCTGACTTTAACAAGATTAGCAGGAATTGAACCTAGCTGTTGAATCTGACTTTCTATAATTCGCTGATCAATATTTGGAATACCCAGGTCTTCAATAAATTTTGGGGCGTTAGCAATCAGGGTTGAAGTTTGGTCAACTAAAGGAGGAATTACTCCAGCAATGATTAATCCCACTAACGCTAAAATCAAAATATAAATCAAAATAATCCCCAAAACTCGAGGAATTTTCATCTTTTCCATTCTGTCAATCGCTGGATTAATCGCTGCCATTAAAATTAAAGCCACAAACAAGCCAATAATAATTTGTTTAATTTGCCAAAGAAAGGCAAGGAAAATCAAGAAGAAGGCGGTAAAAACAATAGTGCGATGAGAAATTTCAATCTTTTTGGGCATCTTTCTTAGCTAGCCACTCCTTAACCAATTTAACAACTCTATCTTGCCATCTTTTTTGACTAATGTCAAACCAATTTATTCTTTTATCTTTTTTAAACCAGGTCATTTGTCGCTGGGCATACTGACTCTCGTCGGTTTGCCAATGGTCGATTACCTCTTCTCTTGTTTCTTCACCTTCAAAAAAAGACCGCCATTCTTTATAAGCAAGAGTATCGTTTAAAGCTGATGACTCCCAGGTGTAACCTTGATTCAAAAGGGTTTTTATTTCGTCCTCCAACCCTTCTTCCAGTCTTCCCTTCACCCGCGCCTCAATTCTTCTATCAAGTATCTCGTCAGCTGTCCTCAGGCCGATAAACAAGGCTTCTGGTTTTCGATGTCGAGGCGGTTGCCATGAGGGATTTTCTTTTCTGAAAATGGCCACTTCAATTGCCCTTACCAGCCGGCGGGGATTATTCCTATCAGACTGATTCATTAAAGCTGCTCTCTCTGAATCAAACTTGGTTAAGTGATTGAAGAGGTTTTCTGGAGACCAATCCATGATTCTAGCTCTAACTTCCAAATTGCGAGGAATATCTTTTGTCCCTACTCCGTCCACCACAGCTCTAATATAGAAACCTGTCCCACCGACTAAAATCGGCAGTTTTCCTTTCCGCCAAAGATTTTTAATTTCTCGCCAAGCCAAACGATAATAGTGAGCAACGCTAAATTCCTCATCGGGTCTGACCACATCGATTAAATGAATTTTTATCCCTTTTGGGTGGTCTTTACCTGTCCCAATATCCATCCCTCGATAAACCTGGCGAGAATCTGCGGAAATTATCTCTCCTTCAAATTCTTTGGCTAAACGAATACCCAAACCGGTTTTCCCAGTTGCCGTTGGTCCGCAAATAACAA
>JAHIFH010000038.1 GCA_018900995.1 Patescibacteria group bacterium
ACCATAAAAAATATGGCTGTTCTATTTAATAACAATAAAGAAAAAATTCTTCCGGTTGTTGCTATTCGTCAACCGGTAATCTTTCCTCATGTCGAAACCACTTTAACCCTTGGTCGTCCAAAATCAGTGGCGGCTATTAATTCTGCCTTTCGGAGTAATAGATTAGTTTGTCTCTTTACCCAGAAAGACCCCCATGTTCAAGACCCTGATATTGATGAACTCTATCGTATTGGAACAGTAGTGAGAGTTGAGGATTTGATTGAAGAAAAGAGATTAAGACATGCTCTAGTGAAAGGCTTAGTTAAAGTCCGCTTGGAGTCTATACAAACCAAAGAACCCTTTCTTATTGGCAGTGTTTCTGTAGTAAATGACATTATTGAAGATTCCCATGAAATTAAAGCCCTCTACAAAAACCTTCTTAGTGATTTTCAAAAAGCAATTAATTTTGGCAAATCAGTTGATGCCCGAGTGATTATTCGCTTGATGAGTGGAGTTAATCCAGTAGAATTAGCTGACCAAGTGGCTTATGTTCTTGATTTAGAAACAAGTAAGAAACAAGAACTCTTAGGGATGACCGATGTTCGTCGTCGGTTGGAAAAAGTAACTGAGTTTCTTGCTAATGAGATAAAAGTTTTAGATTTAGAGAAAACAATTGCTTCTAAAACCCAAAAGAAATTTGATAAATCAATGCGTGAAGCAATTTTAAGGGAGAGAAAGAAAACAATTGAAGAGGAATTAGGAGAAATTAGCGATGAGGGCGAGGAGCTTAAAGAATATGAGAAGAAGATTAGAGCGGCAAAGATGCCTAAGGAGATGGCTGCTAAAGCTAGAAAAGAATCAAAGCGGCTTTCCAAACTTAATCCCAATCATCCTGAGGTTGGCTATATCCGTACCTATCTTGATTGGTTAACGGAAATGCCTTGGTCCAAATCTTCTGCCAATAAACGTTCAATTACTAAAGCTGCCAAAGTTTTAGAGGGAGACCATTACGGCTTGAAAAAAGTTAAGGAGCGGGTGGTTGAATATTTAGCAGTGATGAAGTTGAAGACGCAAAAAACGCGAAAATTGACACGAAAAGCGCGAAAAAAAGAGGAGGGTGGTGGTCCGACCATTCTTTGTTTTATTGGTCCGCCTGGTGTAGGTAAAACTTCAATCGGGAAATCTATTGCCAGCGCTTTGGGCAGGAAGTTCATCAGGATGTCATTAGGTGGGATTCGAGATGAAGCCGAAATCCGGGGACATCGACGGACTTATGTTGGCGCCATGCCCGGGCGGATAATCCAGGGGATAAAAAACGCTGGCACTAATAACCCTGTTTTTATGCTTGATGAGATTGACAAGATTGGTATTGATTTCCGGGGCGATCCTTCAGCTGCTTTATTGGAAGCTCTTGACCCAGAACAGAACTATTCCTTTTCTGATAATTACTTAGAAGTCCCTTTTGATTTGTCTAAGGTAATGTTTATTACTACGGGTAATATTTTGGATACTATCCCACCAGCATTAAGAGACAGAATGGAAATTATTCGCTTTCCAGGCTATACCGAAGAGGAAAAGTTTAACATTGCTAAAAAATTCCTTTGGAGAAAACAATTGCTCTTTAATGGTCTAGGTGAAAACAAAATCAAAATCGCTGATGCTGTTCTTCACGAAATCATTAATCGCTATACTCGTGAAGCTGGAGTTCGAGAGTTAGAACGGAATTTAGCCACTATTTGCCGCAAGATTGCTCGTAAAGAAGCCGAAAACAAAAAATTCAAAAAAGAAGTTATTAAAAAAGAAGTAGCTAAATATTTAGGACCAAGGAAATATTCGGAAACAATGATTGAGAAAACAGATACAGTGGGAATGTCGACTGCTCTGGCTTATACCCCAGTTGGTGGTGATATTTTGCTAATTGAAGTGGCATTAATGCCAGGTAAAGGAAAGCTACTTTTGACTGGAAAGCTAGGTAAAGTGATGAAAGAGTCAGGTAAAGCGGCTTTATCTTATGTTCGTCGTCGCTGGAAAGAGCTTAGTCTTAAAGAAACTTTTTATGAGAGTACTGATACTCACGTTCACATCCCCGAAGGAGCCGTTCCCAAAGATGGACCATCAGCCGGAGTTGCCATTACCGCCGCTTTGGTTTCTGCTTTTACTCAAATTCCGGTGAGACGAGATGTGGGAATGACTGGTGAAATAACTTTAAGGGGTCGAGTTTTGGAAGTAGGGGGAGTTAAAGAAAAAGTAATTGCCGCCCATCGGGCAGGGTTAAAGACAGTTGTTTTACCAAAAGATAATAGAAAGGATTTGGAAGAAATTCCTGCGAAAGTGAAAAAAGATATTAAGTTTAAATTTGTGGAGCATATGGATGAGGTTTTGAAGATTGTTTTGAAGACACGAAAAACACGAAAAAAGAAAACTTCCAAGAGAAAAAAGACTAAAGGAACAACATCTCGTCCTTCTCAACACGCCTACGCTACGAGCTAACCTGCTTGTTTTTCTTCCTATTTTCAGCTAAAATTAGGTTTGTCCGGCCCCATCGTCTAGCGGCTCAGGACATCAGGTTCTCATCCTGAAAACACCGGTTCAAATCCGGTTGGGGTCACAAAAAATTAGCCTCAGTTTCTTCCTATAGGGCTGTTGACAGCGATGTTACAATAAATTATTATCATAAGATATTAAATCTTCAACTGCCAATGCCCTAATTTAAAGAAATAAAAAAAGGAGTGTTTAGTGATTTCTATGGATAATAATCAAGACAAAATTCCCATAACCAAAGAAGGTCTAAAAGAAATTCAAGAAGAATACGATAAGTTGGTCAGTGTTAAGAGACCAGAGGCAGTTAAGCGGATAACCGAAACAAGAACGATTGGTGATTTAACTGAAGACAACGAGCATACTCAGGCAAGGCAGGCTTTATCGTTTGTTGATGGCCGCATTAGCGAATTGGGGGAAGTGATTAAAAATGCCCAAATCATTAGTCAGGGTAATAAAAAACATAAGCAAGTTAATTTGGGCTGCCAAGTAACAGTTGCTGGCGGAGGAAAAACTTTGGTTTATCATTTAGTCGGTGAATGGGAAGCTGACCCCACGGAAATGAAAATCTCTCATAAGTCTCCTTTAGGTCAAAGTTTATTAGGTAAAAAAGTAGGCGACAAAGTGTCAGTTGAAGCTCCAATAGGCAAAATCGTTTATACAATCAAAAAAATCGATTGAGCCCCACTTTCTTTTGTGCTAAACTCTAGCCAGGATGGCTAAACCTCTTGAGGAATTAAGAAAAATTCGTTTCCAAAAACTAGAAAAGATTAAGAAATTAGGAATTAACCCCTATCCCGCTCGGTGTGAAAAAAGGCAAACTATTACCCAGGCTCTAAAAATGATGGGGAAAAAGGTTGCCGTGGCAGGGCGGATTATGTCCATGCGGGGGCATGGCGGAATTCAGTTTTTTGACCTTCAGGACGAATCAGGAAAAATTCAACTCGTTTTCAAAAAAGACCAACTCACTATTCAGAACTCCCAGCTCCTAACTCTTCTCGATATTGGCGACTTCATTGATGCCCAAGGAAAAGTTTTTAAAACTGACGCAGGTGAGATTTCGGTAGCTGTTGAGGATTTCCATCTTTTGACCAAATCGCTTCGACCCTTACCCTCAAAATGGCATGGCTTGAAAGATATTGAAGAAAGGTATCGCCGAAGATATGTAGATTTAATGATGAATCCCCAAGCTAAAGAGATGTTTGAGAAGAAAAACAAATTTTGGACAAGTGCTAGAGAATATATGGTTAAGAATGGATTTTTAGAGGTAGAGACACCGGTTTTAGAAGCGATCCCTGGAGGGGCTGATGCTCGACCATTTGTTACTCATCACTGGGCGCTGGATACTGATTTCTATTTGCGCATCTCTTTGGAGCTCCATTTAAAAAGACTTATTGTTGGTGGATACGAAAAGGTTTTTGAAATCGGGAGAGTTTTTAGAAACGAGGGGATGGATGCCGAGCACCTCCAAGACTATACTATGATGGAATTTTATTGGGCTTATGCTGACTACAGGGACTTAATGGATCTTTTGGAAGATTTTTACAAATATTTAGTCAAAGAAACCACAGGAGGTCTAGTTACAAAGCGAAAAGGAAAAAAGATAAATTGGGGAGAGAAATGGGAGAGAATTGATTTTAGCAAGATTTTTAAAACCAAGACCGGTCTGGACCCAGTCAAGGCAACAAGGGAAGAACTTTTTAAGAAAGCAAAAAGCCTAAGATTGAAACCCGAGAAGTTTATGGGTAAAGGGAGGCTCTTGGATTTGGTTTACAAAAGGACAGTTCGACCAACCATTGTTGGTCCGGCATTTTTAATTAATCTTCCCGCCGAAATTTCTCCTTTGTCAAAGCGTGATTTTAAAAATTCACTAATTACCCAGCGGCTTTTGGTAATAGTGGGGGGAACAGAATTAGGTAACGGGTTTTCGGAACTAAACGATCCTATTGACCAGCAAGAGCGCTTTGAAAAGCAACAGAAACTGCGTGAGGCAGGCGACGAAGAAGCACAAATGTATGACAAAGATTTTGTTGAGGCTTTGGAGTATGGAATGCCACCAACAGCTGGTTTTGGGATGAGTGAGCGGCTTTTTGCTCTTCTAATGGATAAACCAATGCGGGAGTGTGTCTTTTTCCCCTTAATGCGCAGGGGAAGATAAAATATAAAATCATGATGACTCGAGAACAAGCCTTAAAAATTCTTCACCAAAACATGAAGAATGAGAATCTCCGCCGGCATTGCTATGCGGTGGAAGCAGTGATGAAAGCTTTGGCAAAAAAGCTAGGAGGAGATGAAGAGAAATGGAGTATTGTTGGCTTACTTCATGATGGTGATTACGAAAAAACGAAAGACACTCCAGAAAAACATACTTTGCTCATGCATCAATGGCTTAAAGAGGCAGGGGAAACAGATGACGAGATTCTAAATGCAATTTTATCTCACAACTTTGTTCATACCGGCAAAAACAAACCAGCGACAAAAATGGAGTGGTCTTTGTATTGTTGCGATGAATTAACGGGTTTAATCGTGGCCACAGCTTTAATGATGCCGGATAAAAAGCTAGCCACAGTAAGAGTTGAATCAGTTTTAAAAAAGATGAAAGATAAGGCTTTTGCGGCAGCGATTGACCGAGAACAAATCAAGATGTGTGAAGAAAAATTGGATATTCCTTTGGAGGAATTTGTTAAAATTGCTTTAGAGGCAATGCAAGGCATTAATAGAGATTTAGGATTATAGGAATGTAAGATTGTAGTGATTAGTCAATAGTGATTAGTCATTTTTATGTTGAAAACTTATCGGGATTTAAAATTTTGGCAAAGTGCTTATCAGGCTACTTTACTTGTAATCAAACTGGCAAAAAAACTCCCAAAGGATGGGGCTTCCTATATTTTAATCAGGCAGGTCATTCGTTCTTCGGCTTCGGTAGGAGCCAATGTAGCGGAAGGTTATGGGAGATTTAAGGGTAAAGAATACGCAAGATTTCTTCAAATATCTCTGGGGTCAGCAAACGAGACGGATTACTGGCTAAGATTACTTCGTGACATTTATCCACGATTTAAAACTGAGATAGATGCTATAATATCTAAAAATGAGGAAAGCATTAAGATGCTAACGTCTTCGCTTAACAGCCTAGGCAAAAAATCTTAAAGACTAATCATTAATCACTAAAATCCTAAAATCTTAATATGCTAGATATTAATTTCATCAAAGAAAATCCAGAAAAAGTTAAGGAAGGAACCAAGAAAAAGGGCTATGACCCAAAAATTATTGACCGGGTTTTGAAAGTTGATGAAACCCGAAGGCAATTAATTGCCGAAGTGGAAAAATGGCGTCAGGCGAGAAATAAGCAAGCTTGTTTTTCGCAAGCTCAAAATAAATTAAAAAAGGGAGAGACCAAAAAAGGAAAGAAAATTAAAGAAATGTTGCGGCGATTAGAACCTGATTTGCGGGCAGTCGGGGAACAATTTGAGAACCTCCTTGTTGAAATTCCCAATCTTCCCGCTGATGATGTTCCTAAAGGTAGAGATGAATCAGAAAATGTAGAAATGAAAAAATGGGGCAAATCCAAGAAATTGAGCTTCAAACCGAAAGACTATCAACAATTAGGTGAGTTATTGGATGTAATTGATACCAAAACAGCGAGTAAAGTTTCAGGAACTCGCTTTGGCTACCTTAAAAATGAAGCAGTCCAATTGGAATTTGCCCTGGTTCAATTAGCCCTTGAGGTGTTGATTAAAGAGGGCTTCATTCCCGTTGTTTCCCCAATCATGATTAAGGATGAAATGATGAAAGGAATGGGGTATTTGGAACATGGGGGTGAAGACCAAGCATATCATCTCGATAAGGATAAGCTCTACCTTGTTGGCACAGCTGAACAATCAGTTGGCCCCATGCACGCGGGCGAAATCTTTGGGTCCAAAGATTTGCCTCGACGCTATGTTGGTTTTTCCACTTGTCTCAGAAGGGAAGCGGGAACATATGGGAAAGATACAAAAGGAATTTTTCGAGTTCATCAGTTTGACAAATTAGAAATGTTTTCTTTTATTAAGCCCCAACCAAAGGCTGATAAGAAGGAACATGACTATCTTCTGTCTTTAGAAGAGAAATTAGTTAGAAAGTTAGAAATTCCCTATCAGGTTACGAAAATGTGCACCGGCGACTTGGGGCATCCAACAGCAAGAAAATATGACCTCAATTGCTGGTTTCCGGCTGAAAAAAGATACCGCGAAACTCATTCCGCCTCAACCACAACTGGTTATCAAGCCAGAAGGTTGAATATTAGATACAGAGAAGGTAATAAGACCGATTTTGTTCATACTCTTAATGGCACCGCTTTTGC
Organism: Patescibacteria group bacterium; assembly: GCA_018900995.1. GTDB lineage: Bacteria > Patescibacteriota > Microgenomatia > PFEM01 > JAHIFH01 > JAHIFH01. Next base: position 6,857 of record JAHIFH010000038.1, read on the forward strand.
CATTGGTCGAATGATTTTGGCGATTTTGGAAAACTACCAGCAAAAAGACGGCTCGGTTTCAGTGCCAAAAGTTCTTCAAAAATACACAGGTATTAAGAAAATTTCTCCAAAGAAATGAGCTTCTCGATTTTCCCTCGAACCGTTTATAAAACAGAGTCAAAAATTAGTGGTCAGATTGAAGTTAAAGAGCAATTGGGGAACTATACTCTTCATGTTCAGGATTTAATCCAATCAGGGGGAATAATTGAGGGGATTTGGAAGAAAGCCCTTCGAGGAGCTCAGGGTAAACTTTCTGTTTCGAATTGTCTTGTTCTGGGTTTAGGCGGGGGGACGGTGGTTCAATTAATTGCCGGCCATTCGGCTCGGCCACATTTTTGCTTATGCAAAAAAGTAAAAGCGCAATATCCAGGAGCAAAAATTATTGGCATTGAAATAGACCCGGCGATTATTAAAATCGGCAAGAAATTTTTTAGCTTGGGCAAAATTGAAAATCTGAAAATCGTAAATGCCGATGCGATTAAGTGGGTAGCTAACTACGATATATCATATCATCGTAGTCGATTTGATTTAATTTTAGTAGATTTGTATATAGGTAGACAATTATCTCCAAAAGTGGAAAGCGATGAGTTTTTGAAAAATATTGAAAAGCTTCTGTCTAAAAATGGAAGAATAATCTTTAATCGCCTCATCTCTCCTAGCGAAGATTTAGCAGGGTTTGAAGAAAAACTGAGAGCCAATTTTGCTAGAGTAGAAGCTCTCGATTTGAAGACAAACCTTTTCTTAATTTGCCGTCCTTAAACCTCCGATATAAAGTCAGACATTGATAAAGTTTCTTTTTCGCCTTTTTATCATCAGGCAGCTCCACCAGCTCGCAAGTTTCTTTTGGATGCAAGTATTCTCCTGGCCAAATTAGATAACAATTGACTCGGACTGTTTCTATTGGCGAATTACCTGTTTCAAGGCGAAGGGCTTCTCTTTTGCCGATTGCCTCTTGAATTTGGTCGGGCGATGTTCTTTCTAAGGCCCTTTTCATAATCCATAATTGGTAAAGATAGTCAAAATAGATTTTTCTTTGGCCTGTTTCAAAAACTCTTTTGCCGCTTTTGATATCAAACAAATCATAAGTCCAGATTGGGACGCCATCTTCTCGGATGGATTTGGAAACAATCAAGAGATCAGCCATGCTAGTTACCTTAATATTCCAGTGGCGTCTAAAGAATTGAATAATGGTGAATTCGCAAACTGCATGTTCGCTCTTGGCGATTGTCGGCAGAAGCTCTTCTTGAGAAAATCGAGTTAAATTTCTTAGACAATGGGTGCCGTCCAATTCAATATCATGACCGACTTTAGTTAGGTACGGTTGGTTTGGTGGATGAGGATAAAGAGTGTTTTGGTGAGTAATATCAAAAAGTTTTTTTAAAGCATTTTTGTCTAAATCTTCTCCAACTTTCGGCCAAATTTCCGGCAATTGGATGGTTAAAATCATTTCTCGCCTCTGAAAATCAGTCTTATTTGTAGTTGGAAACCTTTCAGATAAGTGGAGTTTGGCTACTTCTTGGGCATGAAGAAAGGCATCTTTTCCTTGAGGAAGAGGATGCTGAGCCATGAGCAGATAAAAATAACCGCCCTCGTGGACACTAATTCCTTGACTTTGAGATGGAGATTTTTCTTTGCCAGCGAGCTGAAAAGTAAGGCCTTGTTTAGCTATCCATCCGGCAGGATTCTCGAGATTCATGAATTCAGCTAGTCTTGTTCCGGAAAGAGAACTAAATGTTTTCCTGGGAGTAACCTCCACGGGAGTTTTGGTTAAGAATGAAGATTGGGTATAAGATTCTCTTTCTCTTTTTGACATGAAGGAAATTATAGCACGATTAAGCAAGCCAACTTGTGATAAAATTAAATAGCGATGATTAAATTTCTTGACCGCCTTCTGGATTCCAATGAAAAAGAGTTGAAAAAACTCCAACCTGTGGTGGAAAAAATCAATTCCCTTGAGCCAAAAATGAAAAAACTCAAGGATGATGAATTTCCAGGCATGACAGCGGCTTTCAGGGATCGGTTATCTGGTGGAGAAACACTTGATGATTTATTGCCTGAAGCTTTTGCTTTAGCGCGAGAAGCAATTCAACGAAAGGTGGGTGAGCGGGCCTTTGATGTTCAATTAATGGCGGCCATCACTCTTCATCAAGGCAGGATTGCTGAGCAAAAAACTGGAGAAGGAAAAACTTTATCAGCAGCGATAACTGCCTATCTTAATGGTTTGGCTGGCAAAGGCGTTCATATTATTACTGTCAATGATTATTTGGCTCGGCGAGACACAGGCTGGTACGGTGAGGCGCTTCATTTCGCCGGACTTTCTCTGGGCTGTATTATTCATGAACAAGCTTTTCTTTTGGACCCAGAATACACAGAGAAACAACAAGATGATGAGCGCTTAAGACACTTAAAGCCAGTTAGTCGCCAAGAAGCCTATCAAGCTGATGTTACTTACGGAACCAATAATGAGTTTAGTTTTGACTATCTTCGGGACAATATGGCGCTGCGGTTTGAAAATCAGGTTCAGCGTGGGCATCACTTTGCCATTGTTGACGAAGTGGATTCGATTTTAATTGATGAAGCCCGAACGCCTTTAATTATCTCGGCTCCGGATACCGAGCCAACTCAAAAATATTATCAATTTTCTGATTTAATCAAAAGCTTATCGTCAGATACAGATTATGTCATGGACGAGAAATTGAAAACCGCTAATTTAACTGAGCATGGTCTTAGAAAAGTGGAGAAACGATTGGGGATTGATAATCTTTACGAAAAAGATTTTGATACCATTCATCATATTGAGAATGCTTTGAAAGCTCGGACTCATTATCTGCGGGACCGCGATTATGTGGTTAAAGATGACCAGGTGATTATTGTTGATGAATTTACTGGGCGATTAATGCATGGCCGGCGTTGGTCCGAGGGCTTACATCAGGCAGTCGAAGCCAAAGAGGGAGCCAAAATTCAACAAGAATCAATTACCATGGCAACGATTTCTTTTCAGAATTACTTCCGGATGTATCAGAAATTAGCGGGCATGACTGGTACCGCTGCCACCGAAGCCGAAGAATTTGAAAAAATTTATCAACTAGAGACAGTGGTTGTTCCTACTAATGAACCCATGATTCGGACTAACCATCCCGATCTGGTTTATAAAACCATGCGGGCTAAATATGCGGCTGTGGTTAAGGAAATTGAAGAATGTCATCAAAAAGATCAGCCAGTTTTGGTAGGGACAACTTCGATTGAAAAGAATGAGATTATTTCCAAATTTCTGGATAAAAAAGGCATTCCCCATAATGTTTTGAATGCTAAACAGCACGAAAAAGAAGCCAGGATTATTGCCGAGGCCGGAGAGCCTAAAGCCGTCACCGTAGCTACTAACATGGCAGGGCGAGGAGTTGACATTGTTTTAGGTGGTTCAAAAGAAGCTAGGGAAATAAAAGAATGGCAAAAAGAACATGACGAAGTCGTTAAGTCGGGCGGACTTCATGTAGTTGGCACCGAGCGCCATGAGTCCAGGCGAATTGATAATCAGCTTCGGGGTCGCTCCGGACGACAAGGGGACCCTGGTTCTTCAAGATTTTTTGTTGCCTTGG
>JAHIFH010000039.1 GCA_018900995.1 Patescibacteria group bacterium
ACCGCCACCGATTGGACAAAGAATTGCCCTTTTAAGGGATTTGCCCTTAACTTTTGCTGGTATCAACAAATGGCTGATGATTACCATTCCCGTGGTTATCTTTGGAATTATGAGGTACTTGAGAATTATTCATGAAGGCACCGCCCGGGCAGAATCCCCGGAAAGAGTTCTTCTTGGTGACAAGACATTACTCGCTACCGTTGGGGTTTGGATTTTCTTAGTAGTGGTGATTATGTACGGAGCGACACCCTAGTTACTCAACTAGTTCGGAGTAGGTGCCACTAACCCAACCTTCTTTTCCTGTCTCGTACTCAATCTTATACCAGCCAAATTTTTCTTCATTAAGATAAGGAAACATCTCGCCGGGATCAACCTTGGTCAAAACAGTCTCATCACCTTTAGCGCTTGAGGGCTCGCTTCTTACATTTAACCAACCAGTTCCAGTTTCTTTAATTCTCACATAAGGCTTGTCTGGTGGCGTCGGACTAGGTTTGGGGCTTCCTTTTGGCGAAGGGGAAGGACTCGCTTCGACTTCCTCCTCTTCCTCCGCCTCCTCTTCTTCTTCAAGTTCCCCACTTGGCGTTGCTTCAGCTATACCCTCAATCTTCTGGGCTAACTTGACACTCACGGTTAACTTGTAACCAGCCACGGTTTGGGCGGTAATGCTTCTTTCTTCATAACCCGGAGAACTAACTACCACTTGATAATCGCTTGGAGTTAAGTTTTCTTTTAAAACCGGAGCAAATCCTTCGGGCACCCCATTAATCTTCACAATCGCTTGGTCAGGGATAGAAATAACTGTCAAAGAAGCCGTGTTTCGACTGGAAATTCTTTCTAAAGATAAAATTTCTCCAGATGATTCTGCCTCAGTTGCTCCCAGGTTTCGATTAATGGCGGTAATTATGCCTGGGACTAAATTAACCTTACCTTCCCAGGAGATTAAATTATCAATCGTTGTTTCGGGGACGATTTTAATGGTGTATTCACCGGCTTCAATTTTATCACTAAAAAATGGGGTAACGCCTTTTAATTCGCCATCAATATAAACAGTAGCTTTGGGAGTAGCGTTAACTTGAAGGGCACCGGCGCCTGTTCGAGAAAAAAACTTATTCTTAACAATCAGGCCCCCAAGAACAATGACCAAAATAACAACGGCGATAATAAGCCAGCTTCTCTTCATCAGAGGGATGATAGCATAGATGGTCAAGAGAAGCAAGAAAGGAAGCTCCAGGCTTGACTTTCTCAAGAAACTGTGCTATATTATAGGCTACTTAAGGCTTCATCTGCTCGAGATTTCAGATTGCGATCAAAAGGCAGATTATAACCTTATTTTGCACTTTGGTATCGCCAATCCTGGCTATAACCTAAGGAGGAGAAAGTGAAACTTTTCTTTACCTTTTTACTAGTAGTCGGTGTTATTTACCTCCTTGGCGCCGGGCTACCCCAGGCCATTCGCCTGAGAGCCACCAACCTATATTTGGGCAACGTGTTAGGTCTCGCTGTTCTCGGAGCTTCCGCCTTTGCGGCTGCAATCATAGCAGCCATTTGGGAGAAAAAGGGCACCAGGGAGAAAGAATGAAATGGCGATAGCCAAAACTTTGGGAGCCGACTAGGCTGGAGTCCACACTTCGTGGAAATACTCCTCCAGCTTAGCACCGGCTCCCATTTGCGTTCTGAGGCTGAAAATGAGATAATCTAGTTGCGACCGGGTGACGGAGTGGCTACGTGTTGGTCTGCAAAACCAATTACAGGGGTTCGAGTCCCCTCCCGGTCTCCTTTCTAAAAAACCTCAAAAATTGCTTTTTTGTGGTATAATATATGTAGATCCTCTCTCGTTTATCGGAGAGGATTTTTTTGTGGGCGAATTAGCCCACTTTATGACTTACTTAATCACTTTAGGACAACATCAAATTGCGGTGAAACTAAGCCGCAAGCGGGGTCGTCCTGGAAAATCCATCATTCAACATCTTGACGGATTCCTTTCTCATCTAATCGCCTTAGCAACTGATAAGCGTTATTCTGGTCAACCTATTAGCCGGACTCTGCGTTTCGTGTTTGAAAACAAACAAGCCAAGAAAATTCTTGGCCTTAACCTGGCGATAATTACTTTATTGGTAGGAGCGGTCATTCCTCCTATCTCTGCCTTTAACTCTGGTCAGCCAATTGAAACTACTACTGTCATTGCTACTGCCGAGCCATTAACCACGGAAAAATCGGTTCGGGTGCCAGTAGATTCTTTTGAGGTCACCGGGAATTACAACGCCCTTCACCGGGGAATTGACTTAAACGAAATTGAAGGAGCACCGGTTTATCCTTTAACGGAAGGAAAAGTTGAGAGAGTTATTTACAACCGCTTTTCTTACGGTAACCACATTTTGATTGACCATGGTTCGGGCTTTAAGTCTCTTTATGCTCACTTAGCTAAAGTGGTGGTTAAGGAGGGTGAAGAGGTGGATAAAAATACCGTTATTGGTACCGTGGGTCACACTGGTTGGGCTACCGGTTCTCACTTACACTTGGAAGTTTACGACAACGGTCGGACTTTCAACCCGCTAACTATTCTGAAGTAAATCGGGAAAATCAAAAAACCCGCTTGCGCGGGTTAATTTTGAACTTTGAACTTTAAATTTTGAATTTTCTCTTACATCCCCATTCCGCCTCCGCCTTGAGGCATACCTGGAGTTTTTTCTTCATCCTTAACTACATCCGTAATCAAACCTTCTGTCGTTAAAATCATCATCGCCACGGAAACGGCGTTCTGAAGAGCAGTCCGGGTAACCTTAGCCGGATCAATGATGCCCGCCTCAATCATATTTACATATTCTAAATTCATAACATCATAGCCTACACCCTTTGCTCTCTTCATTACCTCTTCTATAACAGCATCACCGTTTTGCCCTGCATTTTGAACAATAAGTCTCATGGGAGCCAGTAAAGCTTTTTTCAATACATTAAGACCGGCAACCTTATCACCCTCGGCGGCGACTTCTTCGGGCGTTTTATCTTCTGGTTTTTTATTCTTAGTCGTTTTCTTGCTTTCGCCCACACCTTCTAAAAGCTTGTTATTTAGAATCTTAGATGCTTCAATCAATACCACTCCTCCGCCGGGAACAATCCCCTCTTCAATTGCCGCTTTGGTGGCTGAAACAGCATCTTTCACCCTCTCCTGTTTCTCTTTCATTTCTGTCTCAGAAGCTGCCCCAACTTCAATCACCGCCACACCACCTGCTAATTTCGCTAATCTTTCTTCAAGTTTCTCTTTATCAAACTCTGAAGTAGTTCGGTCTAATTCAGCTTTAATTTGTTTAATCCGCCCTTGAATAGCCGCTTTTGAACCTTTACCGCCAACAATGACCGTATTATCTTTATCAGTTATTACTCGGTCAGCCCGACCTAAATCTTCAACTGTTACCTCTTCTAATTTCCGCCCCACATCCTCAGAAATAACTGTTCCGCCAGTCAAAATGGCAATATCTTGAAGCATTTCTTTTCTTCGGTCACCAAAACCTGGAGCTTCAACCACCAAGACATTGAAAGTCCCTCGCAGTTTATTCACTACCAAAGTCGCTAAAGCCTCTCCTTCAACCTCGTCAGCAATAATGACCAAATTCTTGGAAGTCTTCACGAGATTCTCTAAAAAAGGTAAGAGTTCTTGAAGAGAAGAAATCTTCTTATCAGTTAAAAGCAGGTAAGGATCCTCAATCGTCGCCTCCATTGAATCTGGATCAGTAACAAAATAAGGAGAAACATAACCTTTATCAAATTCCATCCCTTCTTTGTAATCAATGACTAACTCTAAACCTTTCCCTTCCTCAACAGTAATTACCCCATCGGGGCCTACCTTTTTGATCGCCTCGGCAATTTTTTCTCCAATTTCTTGATTTTGGGCAGAAATTGTTGCAACTTGGATAATCTTTTTTGGATCGTTCTTAAGAGGCTGGGCCTGTTCTTTAATTGATTTAATGACCCAATCCGCTGCTTTTTTAATACCTTGATTCAAAACCATTGGATTAGCTGGGACTGGCTCTCTATTTATCGCTTCAATTCCCTTTTCAACAATTGCTTGAACTAAGATAGTGGCAGTTGTGGTGCCATCACCGGTAGCATCATTAGTTTTTTCCGCTGCCTCTTTAGCCAACTGAGCCCCCATATTTTCAAACTCATCCTTAAGTTCTATTTCCTTGGCAACGGAAACACCATCATGAACCACTGAAGGTGCTCCCCATTTTTTATCAATGGCGATGTTGCGACCCTTTGGACCAAGGGTAGTACCGACTGCCTTGGCAACAGCATCAACCCCTGCTTTGAGTTTCGCTCTAGCTTCTTTTGAATATTCAAACTTTTTAGCCATATGTTATTATTTTACCACCGCCAAAACATCCTCAAATTTAACAAAAATCAATTCTCTCCCAGAGATTCCCAATTTTACCTCATCACCGCCCCACTTTTTGTAAATGACGGTCTGCCCGACTTTGAACTCGGGTTTAATTTCTTTACCGGAATCAGTAATTTGGGGGGCACCAATAGCAATTACCTTGCCTCGTTGAGATTTTTCGTCATGGGTATCAGGAAGAACAATACCGGCGGCGGTTTTCTTTTCTAACTCAACTGGCTCAATTAAAGCATAACCAGCCATGGGTTTAAGTTTAAGAGCAGTTGTTTTCTTTTTTGGTCTTGCCATTGATTAAATCTTATCAAAAAAAATTATCACTTTCAAGTGACGATTGCTATTTTAAAGGCTGATAGCACGTTTGTCAAGATGCATCCCATAATATTGACTTTTGCTTAATTTTATGATATACTTCGCTTGTCTCTCGCAAGGGAGACTTTTCAATCTTGCGCCTTAACAAAATTCTGGAAGTAATTATCCCGGCGGAAAAAATCCTACTACAAGGAGGAAAACAATGGGTGGACTCTATCACGCGGGAGGATTCCTCATCGTCTGGGTTGGGATACTTGGCTTAGGGTTCTTCGGCCTTTGCCTGGGATCAGCCCTAGGAAAGGTTACAGCCGCAAGGATCAATGGAAGACCAGAGGATGTCAAGGTCGGAGGGGGCATTTATGTCGGCATAACAAAGCCAATAATTAGTGGCCTTATTCAGGCTGGAATCACCTTCGGAGTCCCCGCCGCCTTTCTTTGGGCCTTCCACTACATCGCCCGGACGAATTTCGGAGCTTTTCTTAGCTTCCGATAGAGGCGCAGAAAGAGAAAATTGAGGTCATGCCATTACATGGTTGTTCATCGCAAAGACGCCGATCGCGGTGTCCGCCCGACAACAATCTCCAAAGCAGACCTCTTTTTTCATGGCCAAAATGAACCTTACTTAACCCAGTTAAAACTTTCCGCCAATTGAGTCAAAGTCTCTTCATTAACCAACTGTTTTAAATCCCCTTCTGGTGCCTTTTGGGCTGGGGTAGAAATAGTAAGAATATAACTTCCTTTTCTAAAAGCAACGGCCCCAATTCCCATTGGAGTGGTGCCGGCTTTAGGAATAAAAAACTGTAATGCCTCCTGGTCATTAATTTCAATATCATTAGTCCAACTCACTCCACTCTCAATATCTTGAAAATAATTACGGACAAAACTCCCCAAAGAAATGGGCGAAGGTTGGTCATAAATGTTAACCATATAACTCATGCCATCGGGATTAAGAGTAATTTGGTAAAGATGTTGCTGGGAGGGAGTGATTTTCTCCTCCTCGGGCAAATCCCAATTAATTTGATAGCAAAGAGAAAAACCATATTCTTCATTGGTATAAAGAGTGCAGCGAGAACTATCTTCTGGAGTGGGCGTCACCTCAGTAGAAACTCCAGAGGAAATTGTTGGTTCTTTAGTTGGTCCTAAAGTGATTCGCCCGGTCTTAATAGCAAAAGTCAGACCGCCAAAAAGTAAGGCTAAAACCACCAAAAATATTAAAACTAAAGGCTGTTTTTGTTTCATCCTTTTTTATTTTACCCCAATCTTAGTAGCGTGGGCAAACTAAAGATTCAAAAGTGCTTCCTTGGCTGGTTGGAAGTTTTGGTTATACTGCAAAGCTGATTCAAATTCGCGCCTGGCTGCTTCTTTATCGCCTCTTTCTAAATAAATCTCGCCCCGAATCTGATAAAGCTCAGAAAAAGCCCGGTTACCGTGGTCAAAAAGCCAATTGCTAATTTCAAAAACTCGGCCATAATTTTTCAATTCTTTGTAAGCCAAAATAGGTTCGATTTGATACCAAAGCATTCGGCGAGGTAACCGAGACTCGACTTTCTTAAATTCGGTTACTGATTTTTCGTATTCACCCACATGGTAGTAGCTAGTAGAAAGATTAAAAAATGGGTAAATATTATTCGGGTCGAGCTGGTTTTCTTTTTGAGCCCGATTAACAGCTTTCCAATAAGCCACTTCAGAATCTTGCTCTTGACCCAAAATTGCCTTGACTATTTCTTCTTTTTCTGGCTTATAAACAGGAATATACCCATAATTGAATGGTTGCCACATGCTCATAAAATCAAAATAAGAAAGTCGGCGATTGGGACCAAAATAAGAGTCATCATCAATTAAAACTTTAGCTCCTTCATCAAAGCCGCGAATAATCCGAAAATGGCCAATGTCTTCATTGGGGCGCAACCAGGTTTTAACCACCACCGGAATCTCGTTGGCAAGAAAGAGTTTAAGCAACTCAAGTGAGCCATTGGGGCGATACGCTGCCTTCAACCCAAATTTTTCTACCCAGGCTACAAATTCAGTTGGAAAAATTATTTTATCATCATTGTCGCCTTGAGGATGCTGATAGGGTCGCATTTCGTCTCCTAACTCTTTTTGGGATTTACGAATGTCATAGTAAGAAAGAATCATTGAAAGAGTGGCTGGTCCACAGTTATTAAAAGTTTGATAAGCTACTTTGGTTCCTGAAAGAAGAGCTTTTTCTCCTGGTTGGGCTAAAGTTATGCTAGGAGTTGCTTCAGGCGAGGCTACTGGAACCGGTAGTTTTTCGACAACAAACCTCTTTTCGAGGGGTGGTGGCTGGCGGAAAAAATAAAGATAAATAAAAGCTCCCCCAACTAAGAGGAGCAAGCAAACTAAGGAAGCAAAAAGCTTCTTTCTTCGTTTGATTAACTCTAGCATCTTACTCTGTTGGTGTCTCGCCCTCTGGTTTAGATACTTCGGCTTGTTCTCCAATTGTCGGTTCAGGTGTCGTCTCCGCTGCCGGTTCGCTTGGTTCAGTGGGTTGGACTGGTGGCGTTGTTGGTTCCGGCGCAGCTTCTATCACTGGCTCTGGCTCCGGGGCTGGTGGAGTTGTTGGTTCAGTTGGAGCCGCCGCTCCTACACCCTCACCCTTCCAAGCAGGCATTGTTCCCATTAGTTGATCAGTTAGTTTCTCTGCCTCTTCTTGGGGCTTCCCTTGTTTCTCAATGTAAAACTGAATCATCTTTGCTCGTACCTGTTCCCGAGGCATTAAATTCCCCTGCTCATCAGTGCAATACTTGCAAAAAGGATTATTAACATCACCCCCACCATGGTCTTCTGGCTTATCCATGGGCATGCCGCATGATTGACAATTCAAATTAATCACCCCCTCTCTCTTCGATAGACTCAGAGTAAACTATTCAAATAAAAGCAAAATTAACATTATCCCAATACCTAAAATTAAGCCTAACATTTGAACTAATGATTTGGCAAGATTGGTTTCTTTATGAAGCTCGGGAATCAAATCTGAGCCAGCGATGTAAATAAAGCCACCAGCAGTAAAAGGAATTAAGAGCTGGATAAAACCAGTAAATTTTGTTCCTAAAAATAAAGTTAAGATTGCCCCACCAATGGCCATTAAAGCGGAAATAAAATTAAAAAGAAGGGCTTTTTTTCTTGTAAATCCGCCGTGAATCAAAACCCCAAAATCGCCAATTTCTTGGGGAATTTCATGGAAAATAACGGCTAAAGTGGTGGCAATTCCCAAAGTTGGATTTGTTAAAAAACTAGCGGCAATAACCACCCCATCAGTTAAATTATGAAGGCCATCACCCACTAGGTTCATAAAAGCCAGAGGGTGGGGATGCTCTTTGGAAGTGGGAATATGGCAATGACGCCAGGAAATAAATTTTTCCAAAACAAAAAAAACTAAAAGACCTGCTAAAATTGCCAAAGAAACTTCTAGGCTAAAGCCTGTCTCTTCAACCGCCTCAGGCAGGAGATGAAGAAAAGCCCCTCCTAAAAGTCCGCCGGCAGCAAAACTAACAAGAAACAAAAGAAGTTTTTTCAGTTTTTCTTCTTTGATAGCCAGAAACAAAACACCGACAAAAGAAAGAAGGCTGACTAAAAAAACGCTAATTAAAGAATAAGTCCAGGAGTTCATAGATAGTTCTCATTCTATCATCAAAAAGTAAAAGAGACTACCTTTATGTCTTAGTAAACCCAAGACGGGTAGTCTCTCTATCAAACATCTCATGCCATTTCATCTCGTCCTTCTATTTTCCTCTAATTGCGGAGGCAATCAAATAAAAGACCGCCCCCCACTCGATAGCAAAGAAAGCTGCCCCAAAAACCAGTATCAAAATCTCTAGCATTCCTCCTCCTTTTTAGAAGAAATCACTCATACTTTGCCGGTAGATTTCGGCTTCTCTCAAGGCTTTTTCTATCTCTCTCCTCCTTTTCTTCACCGGTGGTTTCGGTGTCGGGGACCCGACATTAACTCCAGTTGATCTCGATCATAGAGATACAAGACTAAACCAAAGCTAACAATAACCACTATCTTAAGTAGTAATTCTCCCATCTTTCTCCCCTTCTTTAGTTGATATATCAGATCCGCTGATAAACGGTCGATGAAAATGGCGATGTCAAGGTGCCTGAACAATATATATTCAAACAGCTTTCATCCCGAATCAATGCAAATATCAATAGGACGAAAACCGAGAATTTTCTAATTATCCTATATATAGCATAAAATGGTGGAAAAAGAAAGCGGTCGAAATTTCGACCCTTGGTACAGTTGTAGTCAAGCAATCCGAAGCTTTTTGAGGCGCTTTTGATATTCCTTTAAAACCCATTCTCTCGCATCTTGGGGATGGAAGCGAATCCGACCAGGCTCAACTATCTCGGTTGTCCGCCGGGGCGCCATATATTTAAGCTGAGTCCATCTCGCTAGGGCTTCCAGTTTGGCAAATATCTCTTCACCCATTGATTCTCCTTAACAAACTTTTGATAAGTCTCATTTCTATCCCAAAGTAATTTTAATTGACAGGCTTCATGGGCACTAAACAAATCTTGTTCCTTTTTTGGCACGGCTAAATGTTTCTCATCCAAAAACATATTTAAACAAATTTTGTCTTTAACATTCTTATCTTGTGGTCTCCGACGATGAGAAACCAACTCAACCAAAAAAACTGTCAACAAACGGGTTAGCCAAAGCCGTTTTTTTGAAGTAACAATCAATAAATCAATATCATCCTCTTTTTCTGAATTGTTCATTGCCAAAGCCCCAGTCACCGCTACCATTTGAATAGTAGGAATAAGTTTTAACCAACCAGCTACTCGTTTAGCAATTTTTAGCTTCTCCCTACTCCACCGCTCTCGTTTCTTGCGCGTCACCACAATTCTTTTTCGCCCCTTTAAAAAATAAACTTCGCTCCGCTCGCTTGTTGCTGCGCAATAAAAACCTTCTTTCTTAGAAACTTCGGAAGATAAGGTAGGTAATTCTTTTTGGAAATTGGAAATAAGAAATCGAAAGATTTCGTTTTCCTTTAAAGGATAATCAAAAACATCAGCATAAGCCAAAGTTCGGAGAATTGCTTTTTTCCTCATTTTAACGAGTCACGGCTGTGGACAGACCATATTGAGAAAGAAGTTGAGCCACGCCTGAAGCAGTGGTTGCCAGGGCGTCAGCCGGATTTTCATTGGCATTAATGGCATTAACAGCGTCCTTAAAGTAGTCAATCATTTTATCATTGATGCCATTGTCATAAGTCCGAGAACACAAATACCAGGTTTGGGCCCGAGGGGCTTGATCAACAAAGGGGGCGACCAAAGGATTAGTTCTCGCTTGGTCGGCCATCTCCACTCGAGAATAAGGCTCGCCAAAAAGCCTCAGTTGAGATTCAGCCTGATAAAGCTTGGTCAAAGTTTCTTTGCTTGACAAATACTTTAGAAATTCCCAAGCTTCTTCTTTATGCTCGCTTTTATTATTAACTCCCTCAACCCAAAAGCTCGCCCAGGCAATATTGGTTCCCGCCAACTGAGGAGCTTCGACCACACCAAATTCCAAATCGGGATTAATATTTTTAATTTCAAAAACATCCCAAGAATAGCCAAAATACATCGCCAAATCGCCACTAGCAAAGGCAAGCATGGAATTGGGCAAAGTCAAATCCCAAACCCGGTCAGTCTTATTAAAAATAGTGTAAAAAATCAAAGCATCCTCAGCTAAGGATCCAGTTGGGTTGGCTAAATCAGCCTCGTTCTGCAACATCATTAAGCCCAAAATGTCTGACCAATGTTCAATATTATTGGTTGTCCCTAAAGCAACTCCAGCAGTCTGAATCCGCCCTGCCTCATCATGGGTGGTCAATTCAATAGCAACTCGCCTTAACTCATCCCAAGTGGTTGGCGGGGTTTTGCCCGCAGTTTGGAAAATATCCTTATTGTAAAAAAGAGAGAGGGTATCAATCTCTAAAGGAATGCCTAAATAACTAGTTCCCGAACGAAGCTGGCTCGCAGCGATAGGATAAAAAGCAGCCTCGAATTGAGAAGTACTCATTACTTCTGTTGGCACCGAATCAAGTTGGTTTTTAAACATTGGTAGCCAAGTAGCGTGATAGCGAAAAATGTCTGGTCCTTCACCTCGGGCTAAAGCAGATTGGACCCGCTCTCGGTATTGAAGCTTTGATTGCATTGAATAATTAATCTTGATATTAGGATTGTCTTTATTCCAATCAGCAATCACCTGGCGCATAACCGATTCCGGTTCCCATAAGCCCCAGTAAGTCAAGGTAATTTCTTTTGGTTTTTGGAAACGAGGAAGACCAACTTTGATAATTAAGAAAACTAACCCAACAACTAAAATCAGACCTAAGATAATGGGAAGAATTTTTTTCACTGCCCCAAAGGGCGATTTCTTTTCAATATGGAAAGCTTCAACTGGTCCGGGTGGTCCTGAAGGTAGTGGCTCTTCTGGAGAAATTTCTGGAGGTGTTTCGAGAGGGGTGGTTTCTTCTTCTGAGGGCATCTCTGAAGGAAATGGCTCTTCAACTGGAGCTGTCTCTTCCTCAGGAGTTTCCGCCAAATCACTCTCCTCCTCAATCTCCTCTACTACGGGCGGGGCAAATCCTGGGCTTGGTTCTGTCCCAACTTCTTCCCCTTCTGGCTCAACCTCTTCCTCAGCTTGCCAGGGCGGGGTAGGCTTATCCGGTTCCGAATCTGTCAATGGTTCTTCGTCAAGAGGCTGGTCTTGATTTGGGTCAGGCATATCTTAATGTTATCATACAAGAGATGGAGAAAAAACTGCAACTACTTAGAGAGAAAGCGCTTTTTTTCATTCCCGTCGCCATTGTCCTTCTTATAGGTTTGGTTTTAATTGGTTATCATTTAGCCTATTGGCAAAAAATTTATCCTGGGATCGCGGTCCTTGGCCAATCAGTGGGAAATCAAGACTTAGCCACTGCCAATCAAACTGTCGAAAAACTCATTAATCAAGCCAGTCCTAGTGCTGCCTTAACTCTTAAATCAGACGAACAGATTTGGCACTTAGAATTAGCTGACTTTCAATATCAACCAGCAACAACAGCAGAAAAGGCTTGGCAAATCGGTCGCCACACCAATTCCATTAAAAATTTCCAGCAAAAATTGCTTGCTTGGACTAAGGGGATTGACCTAGCTTTAGACTATTCTCTTAATCGAGAAATTCTCGGTCAACAGGTCGACCAAATTGCTGACCAGGTCTTTACTCCCACGATTGAGCCAGCCATCAAAATCACTGACCAGAAACAAATCGAGATTGAGCTAGGCGAAGAGGGTCTAATCCTAAATAAGAAAAAATTAATTTTAACCATCAACTCCCAACTTGCCAACCTAATCTTTGAACCTATCGAATTACCTTTAATTAAAATTTCGCCTGATTTAACTGAGGAGCAAATCAACCAAACCAAAATAAGGGCGGAAAAATTTCTCGGCAAAAAATTAGTCTTAACCGCTGAGGAAGTGGCTTGGGAATTAGATGACGAACAACTGGTTCAATTGCTCTCTTTCTCCGATGACTTTAATCAAGAAAAAATTGCTAGCTGGTCAGCTAATCTTGCTTCAGCCATTAATCGCCCGCCCCAAAACGCCGCTTTTGAATTTAAAGAAGGACGAGTAACTCAATTTCGAGCTGCTAAGGAGGGTATCAACCTGGAACAACAAAAAACAGTTAATTTGATCACTCGTTCTTTAGCCGAATTGGAAGCTGAGAAAGAAACCATCACCGCTCAATTGCCGGTTGTCACCACCCCGCCCCAAATAACCACGGCTGAAGTCAACACCTTGGGTATTCAGCAACTTGTAGGTCGTGGTATTTCCTATTTCCGCGGCTCAATTAGTGAGCGGGTTCACAATATTCAATTAGCCTCATCAAAACTCAATGGCTTACTTATTCCTCCGGGGGAAATCTTTTCCTTTAATCAATCCTTAGGAGAAGTCTCGCCCGCTACTGGTTTCAAACAAGCCTACATTATTAAAGAAGGGCGAACCATTCTCGGCGATGGCGGCGGTGTTTGCCAAGTCTCCACTACCTTCTTCCGGGCTGCTTTAGACGCTGGCTTGCCAATTGTGGAGCGACACGCCCATGCCTACCGTGTCAGTTACTATGAACAAAATACACAAGTGGGTTTAGACGCAACCGTTTTTGACCCAACAGCTGATTTGAAGTTTAAAAATGACACCCCGGCTCACCTCCTTGTCCAAACCTACGTTGATATGAAAAACTATAAGCTGACCTTTGAACTTTACGGCACTCATGATGGCCGAATCGTCGCCATCTCCAAATCAAGAATTTGGGATCAGGTTCCGCCACCACCAGACTTATATCAAGACGACCCGACGCTTCCCTTGGGGCAAACAAAGCAAATTGACTGGAAAGCCTGGGGAGCGAAAGTGGCTTTTGACTATAAGGTTGAGCGGGGCAACGAAATTTTGCAGGACCGAACCTTTTATTCAGCTTACCGTCCTTGGCAAGCCATCTTTTTAAGAGGGACCAAGCCGGAGTGAAAATGAGAGCTTTCATCGCTTTAGAACTACCAGAAGAAATAAGAACCTCGCTTCGCGAGAACCTTGTTTCTGGCGAAATAAAAAAGGAAATTGGAAAAATTCAACGGGATTTAAAAAAAGCCGGAGTTCAAGCGCGCTGGGTTAAGCCAGAATTAAGCCATTTAACTTTAGCTTTTTTAGGCTCAATTACGCCAGAGAAGGGGGAACTAATTGAGGGTATTCTCAAAAAAGTAGCTAGTCAAATCAAGCCAGTTCAGCTTCATCTTTTGAAAATTGGTTGCTTCCCTAGCCTAACCAAGGCAAGAATTGTTTTTGTTGATTTAGGCGGGGAATTGGGCAAGCTCAATGCTTTAGCCATTAAAATTAGAAAACAGTTAAAAAAAGAAAAAATCTACTTTGATAAAAAGCCATTTGTTAGCCATGTTACTTTGGGACGAATTAGGAAGCGACAGAATCTAACTCTATTAATAAGAAAAACCAAAATCAAAAAGGTAAAATTTGTTGCCAGCGAGGTGAGTTTAACTAAAAGCACTCTCACCGAATCTGGACCGATTTATAAAAACTTAGCTATAGCAAAACTCAGATAAGAACCTTCCGCCTTCGGCGGAAGAACCTTGTTTCTCGTAAACTCGAAATGAGCATCCTTGGCATAGAAACATCTTGTGATGAAACCGCTGCAGCCGTGGTTGAAAACGGGAGGAAAATCCTTTCTAATGTCGTTGCCTCTTCAGTCGAACTTCATCAAAAAACTGGCGGAATTATTCCCGAAATTGCCGCTCGGGAACAATTAAAGTGCATCATTCCTGTTATTAAAGAAGCGCTTCAAAAAACCAAAAAAATTGATGCTATTGCGGTAACCGTTGGGCCAGGCTTAATCGGTTCGCTTTTAGTAGGAGTAGAAACCGCCAAAACCCTTGCTTATATCTGGAAGAAGCCCAT
>JAHIFH010000040.1 GCA_018900995.1 Patescibacteria group bacterium
TAGATTTAAGGAGAAATAAAGGGCCAAAGCATATTGGCAGGATGATAAAAATTTTCTTTTTTCTAAGTCAGGGTAAAGATAGTCCAGGGCAAAAACAGTGATAAAAGAGAAGATGAGAGTGAATTTGTAAAAGAGATTTAGTCGGGACCTGGCAAACTTTCTTTCATTCACCTCGCCCCAATTTTACCCTTTCGACAAGCTCAAGGCAAGCCATCCCCTCGGCTTTCTGACAATGAGGATTTTTTGGGTTTTGTTGGGAAAATGATTAGGGTCTAGGGTTTAGCGACTAGGGTTTAGTTTGTGATATAATCGCGTCAGAGATTATACAAGCCGTTAGGCGCAGTTTAATATCCCCCGCTGCCCACCACGTCAAACGTGGTAAACAAGGGCAGTTTTTTGGAAGAAAAATGAATAGAAATTTTAAAGAAGGTGAACCAAACCCAACTTTAATTAGAATCCTTTGGGTTGATGATGAGGCATTTGAGAGAGTAGAACCCAATGAACTACTGCTAAAAGGCCTGAATGGAGAAATTGAGTATGTTTTGAGTGGAAAAAAGGCGCTGGAAATTTTAGAGAGAAAAGTAAAAGATGGAACTCTTCCCGACCTTGTTATTTCTGATTTTAATATGCCTGGTATGAACGGATTAGAATTTGTAGAAGCAGTCAGAGCTCACGAAGATGAAAGAATCAAATCTTTGCCAATTTGTATTGTTTCAGGTTTTGTTTATGAAGAAGACAAAGCTAGATTAGAAGAATTAGGTATACCAGTATTTAATTTTGAAGATGCTTTCCATGAACCTCAAAAAATCCGCCAGGTCTACGAGGAAAGCAAAAGGCGCGATTAGCCTTCCTCAAACTCCTCAATTTGAAAATTCTTGAAGAACTAGATAATATGGGTTTAGATATGGAAGTTGGGCAATCTCCAGAAGAAACACCGAGAGAAGCTGTGGAGGTAAAACACGAAAGACTGCTTGCTGAGACAAAAGAAAAAGTAAAAGGCGGGTTAAAGCTTGATGAAGGTCTTCCTAAAGTCTCCCCGGATATTAAAGAAAGAATGACTACCGCTATTGCTGAAACAATAGTAGAAACAGCTGAGGTCCTAGATGTTCCCCTGCCTGAGGTCAGGCTTGATTATCAGTGGGGCAATAAGGAAATAGAGAAAAAGAGGCGAAAAACTAAGGCCAGAATGGATTACTTAAAAAAAGATGGGGGAGAAACTGGAGTTATTTTCTTTACTCCCCGGCACTTAAAAGAAGTTGCCTGGGACATGAAATTTCCCATACCGGTCAGGGAAAGGCATGAAGATGAACTTCGACTCGCCGTAGCTCATGAAATGTATCATTTTAGGGCGGATGAGAGGTTCCCGTATGTAGCCGCCCGTGAAGTGCAAAAATATAATATAAAAGGAGAGCTTCAGCTCCGTAAATGGTTTTCATCAAGAGTAGAACATGCTGCAGAATTATTTTCCCTTAAATATCTTAAAAACAGGAAAGCAGAGGGTTGGAGGCAAATAGTAGGCAAATCTCTTGCTATGAATGAAAAGCAGTTAATAATTCAGTTGTTAAAAATGCAACAACGCATAGAGAAAATGAAAGAGCGCATAAAAATGGGAAGAGGAAAGAAAATAACTGCAAAAACCTAACCTTCCTCAAATTCCTTAATCAACTCCTTTTGTTTTCTAGTTAATTTCTCAGGAACTCTAACTTGCAATCTGACGTATTGGTCGCCTTTGCCGAAGCCGTGGAGTTTTTTGATTCCCCTGCCGCGGAGACGGACCATGGTGCCGGACTGAGTGCCAGGGCGAATTTTTAGTTTGACTTCTCCCTCAATCGTCGGGACTTTGGTTGTCCCACCCAACATTGCCATACTCAGAGGAATTTGGTGATTAACAAAAACATCAACCCCATCTCTTTGAAAAGTGTCGTCAGGTTGAACATCAATGGTAATATCAAAATTAGCAAACTGGATTCTTGAACCATCATCAACTCCAGCAGGAATTTTAATAGTCTTTTTCTCACCATCAAGATTCACTGTTTTCTCACAACCTTGAGCCGATTCTATAAAAGAAATGGTTAAACCATAACGGGGTTTGGTTTCTCGTCTTCCAAAAGGATAACCGCCACCAAAAAATTGTTCAAAAATCTCAAAAGGGTCGGAAAAACCGCCAAAATCGAACTCTATCCCCGGACCGCCCGCACGACCACCATAAGTGGTGTAAGTGTAAGTAAAAGGTCCCTGTTTATAAGTCCTTGTTTGGCCGCCAGCAAAAGGTCCGCCACCTGGCGCTCCCGCCCCAAAGCCAGCATAGCGGGGATCAAAAGCAGCATGACCAAATTGGTCATAGGTTTCTTTTTTCTTGGGGTCAGACAAAACTTCGTAAGCCTCGTTGATTTCTTTAAATTTGTCATTGGCTTGAGAAGTTTTATTGCGGTCTGGATGCCATTGAAGAGCCAGCTTTCGATAAGCCTTTCTTATTTCCTCTTTTGAAGTATTTTTGGAAACACCGAGGATGTCATAGTAATCACGTTTGGTTCCCATTTCATTATTCTACCACTTCTCCTTCTTCTGCCCCTTCGACAGGTCTTCGACCCTGAGGCTCAGACCCGAAGGGCTCAGGGCCTTTGGCTTTTTTTCCTTTTTTCTTTTTAGTTGGCGGGGCTTGCTGGGTTTGTTGGGCTTGGTACATCGCGGCCCCAACTTTTTGCAGTTCTTCAGAAAGTTTATTGGAAGCTTCTTCAAATTGTTCTTTGGTGGTCTCTTCTTTTCCTAACAATTCTTTAACATTCTTTACTTCCGCTTCCACTTTTTCTTTATCCTCTTTTTTAACTTTATCACCGGCGTCTTTTAGAGTTTTTTCCGCAGTGAAGACTAAGTTATCCGCTTGATTTCGGGCTTCAACCATTTCTTTTTTCTTTTGGTCCTCGGTGGCATATTTTTCTGCTTCAGCTTGAGCCTGCTTGACTTCATCATCAGACAAACCCACCGCGCCTTTAATGGTAATCGATTGCTCTTTGTTAGTCGCTTTGTCAACAGCTTTAACATTCAAAATCCCATTAGCATCAATATCAAAAGCAACTTCAATTTGGGGTACGCCCCGAGGTGCGGGGGGAATGCCCGCTAAAATAAACCGCCCCAAAGACTTATTATCCATTGCCATGGGTCTTTCCCCTTGAAGAACATTAACTTCGACTTGGGTCTGATTATCCGCCGCAGTAGAGAAAATTTGGGATTTTGAAGTAGGAACAGTGGTATTTCTTTCAATTAAGGGCGTTCTTACTGCCCCTAAAGTCTCAATTCCCAAAGTTAAAGGAGTTACATCAAGCAAAAGAATGTCTTTGACTTCTCCGCCAAGAACACCAGCTTGAATGGCGGCCCCAACAGCAACGACTTCATCAGGATTAACGGATTTATTCGGTTCTTTACCAAAATATTTCTTCACCGTCTCATAAACTTTAGGCATGCGAGTCATGCCTCCAACCAAAATTACTTCATCAACATCAGACGGCTTAATCTTGGCATCTTTTAAACAAGCTTTCACTGGGCCCATGGTTTTATCAATTAAATCATCAACAAGTTGCTCCAATTTGGCCCGTGTCAGCTTCATCGTCAGATGCAAAGGTTGACCATCTTTGCCTTGAGTAATAAAAGGTTGGTTAATTTCTGTTTCTTGAGAAGAAGACAATTCAACTTTGGCTTTTTCCGCCGCATCTCTTAATCTTTGCAAAGCTTGTTTATCTCCCCGCAAATCAATGCCATGCTCTTTTTTGAATTCATCTGCTAAATAATCAAGAATCCTTTGATCAAAATCATCTCCACCCAAATGAGTATCACCATTAGTGGCTTTAACCTCAAAAACCCCATCACCAATCTCTAAAATAGAAATATCAAAAGTTCCCCCACCTAAGTCATAAACAGCGATTGTCTCACCCTTTTTCTTTTCTAAACCATAAGCCAAAGCAGCGGCAGTGGGCTCATTAATAATTCTTTCCACTTTAAAACCAGTAATCTCACCTGCTTGTTTCGTTGCTTGGCGCTGGGAATCATCAAAATAAGCGGGAACAGTAATCACTGCTCTATCAACGGTTTCCCCAAGATAAGCTTCAGCATCTGCTTTACATTTTCCTAGAATCTTGGCGGAAAGCTCTTGAGGAGTGTAATCGCGACCAGCAATGTGGATAACGGCCATGCCGTCTTTGCCAGCTTTAACATCATAAGGCACCATTTTCTGGGTTTTCTTAACTTCTTTATCAGTAAAACGCCGACCCATTAATCGCTTAACTGAATAAGCGGTATTTTCCGGGTTAAGAATCATCTGGCGCTTTGCTATTTCACCAACTAGATTTTTAACTGGCTCAACCACCGAAGGAATAATATTTCTGCCTTCTGCCGAGGGAATGACTTTGGCTTTACCAGCCTCCATCACCGCTACGGCGGAGTTAGTTGTGCCTAAATCAATGCCAATAATCTTTGACATATTATTTTTTCTTTCCTTGACCAACTTTAACTTTCGCTGGTCTTAAAACCTTATCATTTAAAAAATAGCCTTTCAAAACAACTCCCATGACTTTGTTTTTCGGCCCCGGAATAATTTCAACTGCATCCATGGTCTCCGGGTCAAAGTTCTCACCTAAAGCTTTTATTTCTTCAACTCTTTCGCTCTTCAAAACCCCTTGAAAGCGATTATAAACCATGGTCACGCCCTTGTTTTTTAGATGTTCTTCACACAATTCTAAATCATCTAAAACCAAAAGAAGTTTGTCCAAAAGCTGGGCATTGCTAAATTTAACAAACTCCTGTTTTTCTCGGGCAATTCTTTTTTCTAAATTAGCATAATCTGCTAATGCCCGTTTTAAACGATTTTCAAGGTCCTCGAGTTTTTTCTCGGTTTTCTTTACCTTCTTTCTCTTCATCCTAAACCTCTTTGAGAATCTCTTCAAGCAAATTGCCGAAGTAAGAACCTTGCCTTCGGCAAGAACCTTGTTTCTCCAGTTTACTGCTCACGTAAAATCTCCTCTAGTAAACTTCCGAAATATCTCACCATGGGGATAATTCGAGGATAATTAAATCTTGCTGGTCCAATTACTCCTAAAGAACCACTTTTCTCTGGTCCGGCATTAAACTCAACAAAAACCATGCCACAAGGCTCAAGCAACTCGTAACCCAATTCGTCGCCTAACAAAATATGAACTGGTTCTTCACCAAAAGAATGAGCAAAGAGTTCCAATAAACGATTGGTTTCATCAAGCATGGATAGAACCGCCCGGGTAACATCAATGTCATAAAACTCCGGTAATTCCAAAATATTAGCATAACCAGCATGATAAACATCGCCTTTTTTGGTTGCTGCCACTGCTAGAACCCGTGACCTTTCTGCCAAAGCCTTAACCGCTTGGCGCATTAATTTATCAAAATCAAACCGAGCATCCCAAACTTTTTCTTTGGCAGCCACTTCATCCGCCACAGAAAGTTTTTTCTCTTCCATTAATTGGCTAACGTAGAATTTGAAAGCTTCTTTAGTGGGAGCTCTACCGGCAGAGGCGTGAGGTTGATGAAGATACTTCATCTCAGTCAGAGCCACCATTTCGTTTCTAATAGTGGCCGGAGAAACACCGAGTTCATATTTTTTCTCCAAGGTCTCTGAGCCCACTGGCTCAGCTAATTCCATGTATTCTTCAATAATTGACTTGAGAATTTTTATTTGGCGGTCGGTCAACTCTGCCATGATTGGCACTTTTATAACATGACTGCTAATGTTTGTCAAGTCCCATCAAACAAAGCTCAAAATATCTTCATCTTTCAGTTGATGGTCTAAGCTCACTTGCTGACCAGGAAAACGGGCGCTGGGTCCCCAAAGCAAAATCTGTTTAAAGTCTTTTCTTTCAGGGAAAATTTTCTCGGCAACGCTAAAAACCTTAGCTCCTTTCTTCAAAATCAAGGGTTCTTCAAAATCTGGTTTTCTCCCTTTCGGCTTGAGATAAATCCGAACCAGCTTTAATTCTTGCCAAATAGCCTTCTTAAGTGTTAAAAGACCTTTCTTTTTGAGCACACTAAGGTATATCCACTGGGGCTTTACACTATAGGACATTTTAGGAGCCAAATCAATCTTATTAACAACTATTAAAATTGGTAAGGAGATGTCTATTTTTTTAAGTTCTTTGAGAATAGAACTCACTTTATGCTTGGTTTCGAGATCAACCATTAAAATCAATAAATCTGCCTCTCGAGCGACAGAAAAAACTTCCTTTCCTCGTCCAATTCCTTTGCTCGCCCCACTAATTATCCCAGGCAAATCTAAAATCTGAATATGAGCGCCTTTGTATTGCCACATTCCGGGAATAACCTCAAGAGTGGTAAAGGGCCACTCCTCAACTCGGGCGTGGGCACGAGTTAACCTATTCAATAAGCTTGACTTTCCCACTGAGGGCGGACCAACCAAAACCACCGTAGCATCACCAGCTTTTTTCAAAGCAAACCCCTTACTTTTACCTTTGGGTTTTGCCTGCGCCTGGCGTTGTTTCAGCTTAGCTAACTTGGCTTTGAGATGACCAATATAGTGTTCTGTTCCCTTATGATAAGGAGTTTTGCGAATTTCTTCTTTGATGGCTCTAATCTTAGAGTCTATATCAGCATCCATTTTTCTTATTAAATCTCTTTAGAAGTTGATTGTGGGTTAGGAGCAGTAATCAGCTCTTCAGAACTCTTCAAAACTTCTTGCCAGCGACCTAGGCGTTTTACCAAACTAACAAACGATTTCAGTTCCGCTATCTTTAAAACATAAGAAAGAAGGAAATAAACCATCATTCCCGAAAGAGTGGCAATAATTGTCAAAATAACAAGATTAATGGTCCGGGTCGTATCCAGAATAAATTTATCGAGAAAACGCATTGGCACCCATAAAGCTACTGCCGTTAAAATTGTCGCCACTCCCATTTTGATTGGCGGAATAAAAAACTCCTTCTTGTCAAAACCGCCAATGGCCCGATTAAGAAAAATCAAGAGCAAACCGGTTTGAAGAAAACTGGCTAAGGTCGTTGCCCAAGCCAAACCAAGAATTCCCAAATCTAATTTGAAGATAAAAATAAAGCTTAAACTAACATTAGTCAAAACCGCCAACGCCCCAATCCAAAAAGGAGTTTTAGTATCATGAAGGGCATAAAAACCCCTAACTAATAATTGAACGATAGCCTGGGCAAAAATGGAAATTGAAAAAATGGCTAAAACCCGACTGGTTAATAAGGTCGCTCTCCAGGGAAAGGAAGCGGCTCCAAAAACAATCCGCACTGCCGGGATGCGCAAAACCAAGAGAATAGCACTGGCGGGCAAAGCCAAATAAAGAATTTGGTTAAATGAGGATAAGAAAGTTTTTTTGAATTTATCAAAGCTTTCCTCCCTCGACTCTCGAGAAAGAGTAGGTAAAGCCGCTTGACCAATAGTTGAGCCAAAAAGACCAATCGGAAAATTCATTAGATGTTGGGCAAAGTAAAAGATTGATAAGGAACCGGCCGCAAGAGAGGTAGCTAAGAAAACAGCTACCGTTAATTCAATCTGATTCACTGCCAACGCCAAAGTCCGCGGCAACATCAGTCGCGCCACTTGTCTCACACCAGGATGACGCCAATCAAAAACAAAAGAATAGCGAAACCCCAATTTCAAGGCAAGGGGTAATTGAATAATCAAATGAAGAAAAGCGCCAATAACAACACCAACAGTTGGTCCATAAATGCCTAACCAACGGCTGAGAACAACAATCCCAAAAATTATTCCCAAATTATAGGCAACCGGTGATAAGGCAGGCACCAAGAAACGCTGATGAGACTGAATCACGCCCGTCAAGAAATTAGAAAAACAAAAGAACAACTGTGCCAAAAGCATAATTCTAGTTAAGTTAACCATCAGGCTCATTTCGACAGGATCAAAAGCCGGGGCGATTATTCTTACTAAGGGTTCAGCAAAAATAAAAACGAGGGTGGAAAGTAAGATAAAAAAGATTAGCAAAAAGTTAATCACTGAAGAAGAAAGATAATAGGCCTCCCCTTCTTTCTTTTCTAAGTAGCGACTAAAAACAGGAATAAAAGCAGCTGAAAGAGCGCCAAGAACCAATAATTGAAAAATCATGTCGGGAATACGAAAGGCAGCAAAATAAACATCCAGTTGCCATTCTTGACCACCAAAGAAAGTCCCAGCCAGCAAACGGTCTCGAAACAAACCCAAGAGCCGCGACATAGCCACAGCCACCATTATCACGGTTGCCGCGGAAAGAATATTGGCTTGTTTGCGTGAAAAGATCAGTCTACCGTTGCGCAGGAAGTTTTTCATAGTTGTCCTCTTTATTATACTGTTCTATAATCATCACCGACAGGCCCAAATAGAACTATGCCAGTTACTCAATCAGCTAAGAAAAAAATGCGTCGTGATAAACGGCGTAATCTTATCAATCAAAAAATCCGCCAGCAAATGAAAGCGGCAGTCAAAATAATGCGTAAAAAACCAACAAAAAAGACTCTTCAAAAAGCTAGCCAAGCGCTTGACCGAGCCGCAAAAAAGGGAGTAATTCATAAAGGTAAATCCTCAAGATTAAAATCGCGACTAGCCAAACTGCTTCAAAAAAGAAAAAAGAAGTAATTACTTTACAAACCCCTCTTTAATTCATATACTGGAACTAGCATATTGGCGTATGGCGAAGAGCGTATAGTTATTTATTGCCTATCGCTTATTGTAATTTCTATGGCTGCCCCAAAAAGCAACATTGAATTTTTGCCACAAGAAGACTGGGAAAAAACTTCTTTTGGTAGATTTCTTAAGTGGTTACTGACTATTGGCCGCTATATTGTTATCTTCACTGAATTGATTGTCATCCTCGCTTTTCTTTCTCGCTTCAAGCTCGACCGAGATTTGACCGACCTTTACGAAGAGATTGAAGCAAAACAGGCTATTATCCAAACTTCAGTCGATTTTGAGTCTGATTTTCGCTTCCTTCAAAAACAACTCTCTACCATCCAGGGTCTAAGAAAAGACCAACTGCAAACTAAGCAGTTGATGGAGGAAATCGCTGCCTTAACTCCAATTGATGTCTATTTTTCTGACCTAAGTATTACCGGAGACAAAGCGAGTTTTACTGCTAACGCCTTGTCTGAAGCGGGTTTAGCGACTTTTATCAACAATCTAAAAAAATCCTCCCGCTTTAGTAATTTAAAAATAGGCAGTCTAGCGATTGGTACAGGGGAAGGAATTGGTATTACTTTTACTCTTGAAAGCCAAATAAATAAATGAAGCCTAGGAAGCACTAAAAGGAAAGGAAAAAGATGCCAGCAGACCCAAGTTCACCAGATCGTTATCATCGTTACCGCCGCTACGTTACTGGCATTGGCGTTCTTTATAAAAAAAAGAAAGCCAGGGTCTATACTGGTATTATTCTTTCTATTTTTACCATTGCTTTCTTTGGTTTTTTTGCTATCAGACCCACTCTCGTAACAATTGGTGGTCTATTAAAAGAAATCAAAGATAAAAGGGAAGTTGTTGCCCAGATGGACCAGAAAATTAACAACCTTAACAAAGCACAAACAAATTACACTCGAATTGAAAAGGACCTTGATTTGGTTAACGAATCACTCCCCCTTGACCCAGATTTGCCCATTCTAATTAAACAACTTGAATCTTTAGCTCGACTATCCTCTGTAGCCGTTGAGTCAGTGAGATTTGAAAAAACCAATCTCCAGGGAGAAATAGAAACAGAGGAAGGCCAAGCAAGTGGCTTTAGCGTAACTCTAGTAGGTGACTATAAAAATCTTAAGGACTTTCTTAGTTCACTTGATACCCTTAGGCGAATTATTTCCGTTAAAAGTTTTGGTTTTACCTCAAAAACGGAAGAGGAAATCCAACTGTTGATACTGTCAATTAGTGCTGAAGCTCATTATTTATTACCTTAGGAATAAACAAGGTTCTGCTCGAAGAGCAGGTTCTTACTTAACTAGAGACTAATGAACCAAGAATATAAATTCGGCAAAAATATTCTAGTTATTTCAATAATGACCCTGATAACTGTGATTGTCTGGGTTGGATATGAAGTTTATCACGCTTATACTCAAACAACTGTTCCCCGGATAATTAAAGAACTGATTAAACCTTTAAGCCCAAGTATTGATGAGGCGGCGATTGAAGATATCAAAAGAAAATATCAAATTCCGGAAGAAGAACTTAATATTATCACCCAACCTATTATTGAGCTGGAAACTGAAGAAGAAGCTACTCCTAGCCAAACACCTGATTAAAGTGATAATCTAAAAAAATGAAAAGTCGACAAATACCAACACTAATTGGTTTATTAATCCTAATTCTAGGTATTGTCACCTCTGTTTTTCTTATCAACAAAAGCACTCGTTGGTTCACCCGAGCCTCTCCGGAAACAACGCCTAAACAAGTCAAATTTACCAACATCGCTGACAAGAGCTTCTCTGTTTCTTGGATTACTGACGAGGCGACTTCTGGTTTTATCAAATATGGGGCAACCACTAAGCTTGACCAAGTTGCCAGGGATGACCGAGATGAGCAGGCAAGTCAAACAGGCAATTTTATTACCCATCACGTCACCCTTCAAAACCTTAATCCAGCAACGACCTATCAGTTTCAAATCGGCTCTGGTGGAGCATCATATGACAATAATGGCCAAAACTATCAAATGGTTACCGCCCCGACGCCAACCACCCCTCCACCCCCAAGCGACGTTGCTTATGGTACTGTTAATAACCAAGCAGGCTCGCCGGCTGAGGGGGCAATTGTCTACTTCTCTTTACCTGGAGCAATATCTCAATCAGCCCTGGTTAAAGCGTCCGGTTATTGGGTCATCCCTCTTAACCTCGCTCATTCAGAAGACTTAAGTACTTATGCCCAATACGATAAACAAGCAACGGTTGAAGAAATATTAGTCCAAGCCGGTAACCAGGGAACAGCCACGGCTGTAGCTACCACTAAGAACGATAGTCCGGTCCCAACCATCACCCTAGGCGAAAGTCATGACTTTAGAACCACGGCACCACTAATAGAAGAAACCGAAGAGGGAACAGGCTCCTCTAAATTTACTTTTGAAGAAATTGAATCGCCAACACTAGCCACTACTCCTTCAGCCGAGGTGACGATTATCAATCCTGGCGATGAGGAAGAAATCAATACCCAAAAACCAGAAATCCAGGGAACTGGTCCAGCAGGTAAAGTCCTTGAAATAACAGTGGAATCACCCCAAACTTATACAGACACAATTGTTGTTAATGCTGATGGCAGCTGGGATTGGATACCCCCAGCTGATTTGGAACCAGGCGAGCACACCATCACCATTACTTACGAAGATGAGGAGGGTCAAGAACAGACTCTTTCTCAGACCTTCATTGTTTTAGCCGCAGGTGATAGTGAGCTTCCCTCTTTAACGGCAACTCCTTCGGGAACAGCCACTCCCTCACCAACACCCTCGCCCACCGCTAGCCCTTCCCCAAGCGCTAGCCCGAGTGGCCGAGTATCTATGCCTTCAACGGAAGAAGGGGTACCTGATTCCGGTTACTTGACACCTACCTTTTTAGTCTTCATAATGGGACTAGTTTTGATTACTTTTGGATTATTTAGCAACAGTTTGCTAAAGAAAAAGATATTTTAGATGGTTGACCTGTCCCAAGACCAACCGCTAAAGGAAAAATCAAAACCAGATGCCTCTGTTAGTCCTACGAGTGACCAATCTCCCATAACTCAACCAGCAACCTCACCAAAAAAACCGGATGAGGCTCCGTCCCTGCCAATAAAAGACGAAGAAAAAATCGCTACTCCTGAACAAGAAGAAATTAAAAAAGAACTTTCTGAATTGGGTATTCCTCCTGAAGGCAGGGGCAAAAAAACTAGAGTTTTATTAGCAGCTCTAGGGGTCCTTTTTTTAATCGCCACTTTACCGGCGGCGGTTTATTTGGTTAAACAGCGTCAGAAACTAAAAATAGAGGCAATTGGATATGGCGACCAGGCCCATTCAGATTACGAACTTACAATCGGTCCTGAGTATCTTGATTATGTGGCTAAGGGATATGGGACTCAAAAAAATTCTTCGCCAACAATTAGCCTAAATATTCCCGCTGGTTCGACTATCTATAAAGCCCATGCTGTTTGGGGAGGAGAAAGAGACTCCGGCACCCCTCAAGATACCACAATCACTATTAGTGTTAACGGTGGCGCAGTCCAGGCCGTAACCCCGAACCTTGCTTCTTGGGACCACCTTAACACTAACTATAACACTTACCAAAATAGCTACCTTGCTGATATTACTTCTCTCTTACCAGCTGATACAACCAACTTCACATTTAGTATCGGGAGCTTTTTAGAAAACTACATCAACGATGGCAAGGGAGGAACGGGGCACGGAATTTCTATCATTATTGTCTATAAAAATTCGGCTAATCTCTATCGAGAAATTAAAATCAAGCTTTGGGGAGAATATATCCGGGCCAATACCTCAGCGGAGATGGTCTTTAATTTTACAGATATCGACACCTCTCAGTCTTCGGAACTTAAAACTGTCCTTTTTGCTGGAGAAGGGGAGGGAACCGAGGATAATAAGCCTAGGCCAAACTTTCTTTTTTACAACGGAAACCAATTGAACCCTACCGACGGAAGTCCATATTTTGCTTACTCCAAGGATGATGGACATTGGTGGGACACCCGAATCACTGGGGGCAATTTACCGACAATTTCAGCCTCAGGAACAACGGCAAAATTCTGGGTGGTTTCAAATGATGAAAAGGCAAATCCTGCAGGAGGAGTAGGTGACTCTTTAGTTTTACATGGAGGAATGATGGCCTATGCCGTCACTCCACCTACTGAAGTTTTAACGTGCACTAGTTTGACCAGCCCATCTGCTCCAAGCTTGCTCTCCCCCGGAGCAGTGATTAGTCTTACTTGTAAAGGAACAAGTGATCTGAATCCAATTAACCACTTTGAATTCAGGGTCAGTAGTGATTCAGGAACCCCAGTTGAATTACCACCTGTTCCGGCTACAAAAACTGATGGAGAATACGAAGGGGAAACAACTTACGAAATTCCTGATTACGGCTGTTACAAGATAGAATGTCGGGCTTGTACTAGTAGTGATTCATCCGAATGTACTGCCTGGGGTCAAGCTCAGTAAAACAGAAATAAAACAATGGAAGGTTTACGCAAAAATTGGCTTTTAATCTTGATTGGGGTAGCAACCGTTATTCTAGGTATTATTGCCGTTATTACCGCCTGGAAACTCTACCAGTTAAGAAAAGTTCCGGTTGCCCCAACTGCCCCAGCACCAGCCCCGGCTATTGAATGCCAAGCTTTATGGTGGTATGACAATGAGCATCGATATTGTCAACAAAAAGAATTTTGCGGAATGTATATGTATTATGGACTACGTACCTTTCCTACAAAAGATGAATGTGAGGCTAGTCTCACGGGTGAGGCTCCCTGTACTCTTAGCTTCTGTTTAGTCGAACCATCACCTAGTCCATCTCCGTCGCCAAGTCCCTCACCAAGCCCATCACCATCTCCTTCGCTATCCCCTTCGCCATCACCTAGTCCGTCACCATCTCCTTCGCCCTCACCGGGTGTTTCGCCCACTCCCAGTCCCTCACCAGGCGTTTCGCCTAGTCCGTCTCCATCACCAGCAGCTTCGCCAACACCAATAGCAGCTGCCTCACCAAGTCTAGCTCCTGAGTTACCTGTAGCAGGTATTATCTCACCAACTATCCTCGCTACTCTTGGAGGAATAATCCTTATCTTGATTGGTTTGCTTCTTTAAAAAAACTACCCTTAAGGCTATTTACTTGACACCCACCTTTTTGGTCTTCATAATGGGACTAGTTTTGATTACTTTTGGATTATTTAGCAACAGTTTGCTAAAGAAAAAGATATTTTAGATGGTTGACCTGTCCCAAGACCAACCGTTAAAACAAAAACCAACTCCAGATGCGCCTGCGAGTGATCAATCTCCTGTAACCCAAGCAGTTGTCCCATCAAAACAACTAGATGATATTTCGTCTCCTCAGATAACAACTGAAGAAAAGATTGCTACTCCTGAACAAGAAGAAATTAAAAAAGAACTTTCTGAATTAGGGATTCCCCCTGAAGGTGGGTCTAAAAAGACTAGAGTTTTATTAGCGGCTTTAGGGGTCCTTTTTTTAATCGCCACTCTCCCGGCAGCGGTTTATTTGGTTAAACAAAGACAGGAAATAAGAAAAGAGGCAGAGGTACCACCCCCTTCTCCGGTTATCGTTAAAAGCGTAGCTGGGCAGGGTGTTTGGAAAGAGGTTGCCCACGACGGATATCCTGGTTGTTGGAGTGCTTCGCAATGTTCTCTCGTCCTTTATTCTCCTGTTAACGGCTGGACTAGTCTGGGTTTTGATGATTCTTCCTGGTCTACTAAAAACTTTACTGTAGACAGTGGTTGGTGGCACAAGGACGCCTGGGTATGCAAAGATACTTACTTTACTAGCGGCCCACAAACAATCAGTATAGTTGACGATAGGGATACGATATTCCCTAATAAAAATGGTGTTACTGGACTCCATCGAAGAAAATTTCAGCTGACTATTCCCGGCGGCTATCAAATTGCTAGTGCTGAACTCCGCATGTTTAGTGACAATAAAACAGCAGTTTATTTAAATGACGACACTGGAGGAGGGTTAATAGTTTCCAACATAGAAGGATGCTATTCAGCAAGTGTTAGTCCACAGTTTCTTAATCAAGGCGAAAATGTCCTTGCTATTCAACTTTCGAATGACCATGTTAACGACGCTGACAATCCTATAGGGATACAGTACGAATTAACGATAAATTTTACCCCCTCTGTAACCCCAACTCCCACTCCTACACCTACTCCTACTCCCACTGTAACGCCATCTCCAAGCCCAAGTCCAACACCTTCCCCGACACCACAACTTATTTGTGTTGATCTTACCTCCTCTCCCTCGGCAGAGCTACTAGCGACGAGCTTTGGCAAAATCATTGGTGCGGATACAGTCTTGTTTACCTGTGTCGGGGCTAGTTCCGTTGATAACTCCATTAACCATTTTGAGTTTAGGGTCCAGATTGATGGCGGAGAGTGGGAAGATTTGGGAACAGCTCCTGCCTCCCAGACTGGCGAGGGGTATCAAGGACAAAAA
This sequence comes from Patescibacteria group bacterium, assembly GCA_018900995.1. Taxonomy (GTDB): domain Bacteria; phylum Patescibacteriota; class Microgenomatia; order PFEM01; family JAHIFH01; genus JAHIFH01. The sequence goes on from JAHIFH010000040.1 coordinate 15,156, forward strand.
ATTTACACTATTCCCGATTACGGCTGTTATCAAGTAGAGTGTCGGGCTTGCACTAGCAGTGATTCAACAGAATGTACTGTTTGGGGACAAGCTCAGTAAATTAATCTATGGAGACTTTAAAGAAAAATTGGTATTTAATCTTAATCGGATTTGCTACACTGGCCTTAGGGATAATTGCCATTATTACGGCAATTAGGCTATATCAGTTGCGAGAAGTTCCTGTTGCCCCAACCGTTCCTACTCCAGCTCCAGCAGTTGAAGTCTCTCCTAGTCCCAGTCCACCTTGTACTCTTAGTTTCTGTCTAACTGAGCCTTCACCCAGCCCATCTCCATCGCCTAGTCCGAGCCCAAGCCCTCTTCCTGAGTGCTATGAAGAATGTGAAACTAATGAAGATTGTCCTGAAGATCTAGTCTGTCAAGATGTTGATGGTACTGATCTTTGTCTCAATCCAGATTGTCCTGAAGAAGAAGATTGTATTTGCCCAGAGGCAAGTCCGAGTCCGTCTCCTTCCCCTTCACCTTCTCCCTCGCCAAGTCCATCACCCAGTCCATCGCCCGGTGTTTCACCATCTCCAGCGGCTTCGCCAACACCAATAGCAGTTGCCTCACCAAGTCCAGCTCCTGAGCTACCTGTAGCAGGTATTATTTCACCAACTATCCTCGCTACTCTTGGAGGGATAATCCTTATCTTGATTGGTTTGCTTCTCTAGGCTATCTCCACGAAGGAAACCAATAATAAAGATTATCCAACCACTTAGGGACGTGAAGCCCAATCCAATGGGGATAGAAAAAGAGAAAGAGGATTAAAACCAAAAGCAAATACCAAACGACCAGGGGGAAAAGTTTCTTTCTTTTCCATGCCCAATTCAATATCCATCCCAAAAATAAACACAAAAAGGGAATTGAAGGTAAGTAATGATAAATAAACATGATTCTAGGGGAAACAACCCAGGGTAAGAAAAAGGCAAAATAAGCAAAAATTACTAATCCCAATTGCCAATAGCGTTTTTTAAGCGTCTGCCAAATAACAAAGGGCAAACTAATCAACCCTCCCCACCAAATGAAAGGATTGCCCATGGCATAAATATTAGCAATCCAATTCATCCTGAGCGAAGTCGAAGGATAATCAACAAAGAACCAAACAGGGCGTAATAGAATAGGCCAAGATGGAGCCGAAGATTGATAAGTATGAGTGGCTCTCAGTCGAGTATGATACCACCACATCTGGTGTTGAAGCTCCCACCATTGATCTAAGGAA
>JAHIFH010000041.1 GCA_018900995.1 Patescibacteria group bacterium
GAGCGGTCCAGAAAGGTAATCTGGCTCTGAAAACAGTTTCCGCTAAAAGCCAGCATAAAGTGCCGACAAGAAAGAAAGCGGCCTGGAGATAATAGGGAGAAATGTAGAGAACTTCTAGTTTTTCCATCAAGGTAAGTTTGGGAGAGGTCATGAGCTTGAGGAACATCTTCTTGATGTTGAAAGAATGGCCCTCTGCCCATCTCATTCTCTGTCTGATTAATCTTTTGAGAGTGGAGACACACTCCGCCGGAGCCTGGACATAGGGAGTGTAGACCACCTTGTAGCCTTTCTCATAAAGTCTTAGGGTCATCTGAAAGTCTTCGGTAATCGATGTTCCCCAGCCAATCTCTTTGAGGACATCAGCCCGGGCCATATAGACTGAGCCGGAGATCTGTTTTAAAGCACCAGTCAGTTCTCGGCCTGGTCTTTCAATGACATAGGAACCAGCGTATTCGGTTCTCACTCCTCGAGTGATCCAATTCTCTGATTTGTTTAGGACATGCCATTGGTAGCCGCCGACAACAGCCACGTTAGACTTAGTGTAGTCTTCTGAATAATGGCGGCGCCCTGTACCGTCTGGTACGGGGCGGCGCCCTGTACCGTCTGGTACGGGGTTGCTGGCTTTAAAGTACTTTAAAAACTGGGTGAGAGTATCAGGATAAGGGACAAAGTCGGCGTCAAAGACAACCACAAATTCGGTTCTGGGATCCATTCTCTTGAGAGCATAGCCAAGAGCGGCGCCTTTAAAGCCTTCCCGAGTGAGACGGTGAAGAACTTCAATAAAAGGCCCTTTTTTGCCCTGCCTTCTCAGCTTGCTGTTATGTTTCTTTGCATATGTTTGCACGATTTGGACTGTCTCATCATCACTATCGTCACAGACAATGATTTCAAAGTTGGGATAATCGATTGAAGTACAGGCATCAAGGATTCTTTTGGCGACTTTCTTCTCGTTGTAAAAGGGCAGATGAATGGAAACAAAGGGATAACGCTTCAGCTTGACATCTTGAACATTATTACTCAGACCATTCCTTCCTCCTCCATTGCCATTCCGATGATTACCATTAAGAAGACCATTGCCTCCGTTAAAATTAAAGATCTTGGCAAGGAGATTTTGACCATTCCTCTCCTTTCTTCTCCCTGAAAAACTCTCTTCACCAGGGCTTTCCCGAGAGAAAGAAAGAATTAAAGCAATGGTAATGTAATACTTCAGGCTGTAGAGGAAAAAGAAGGAACCAACAGTCAAAGCAATGGTAGCAAAAAAGAGACCAATCCTAGTACCAGGAGGAAATTGAGAAAGCATCATCAGCCAACGGTAAGAAATGAAGCCAAATCCTAAAGTGAAAAGAGCGCCAAAAGCGGCGGAACGAAGTAAACCCTTACGCTTATCCCAGGCAGGAGGAGGGGCTGGCGCCAGACTGGGTACAAATTTTGCCCAAACAAGCTTGATCCGGTCCCAAAAAGCGGCCGTTGGTCGAAAGACCGGCTTGGGAGCAAAACTCTCTGCAAAAGCAACCCGCTTTTCATAAGTATTAAGGTTTAGCCTCTGAAAAACATTTTGCACTCCATGATTGCCTAAATTTGTTATCAATCCGGCGATTTTATGAGTAGAATATTCCGGATGTTCAATAACAATTTTAAGAACTTTCTCTACTTGCCTGTCAGTCGCTTGACGCGAATAACGTTTAATCTTAGGTACTCTCTCTCGCAAAGCCCCTATTCTCCCTCCTGACTCTTGGTAACGATTAAGCCAGCGATAAAAGATGGTACGAGAAATACCGTATTCTCGGCAAACTTTGGCAATTTTTTCGTCTCCCTTTATCACTCGTCCAACAATTACTCTTTTAAGCAAGGGAGGAAATGCGGAGCGTTTTCTGGTAAAAGCTTCTCGTTGATCAACGGTATTAAGATTGAGTCGCTTTAATACATTTTGAACGCCATGATTGCCTACATTTGCTAATAATCCTGCGATTTTATGAGTAGAATATTCCGGGTGTTCAATAACAATTTTTAATATTTTCAGTTCAGCTTTCGGAGAAACTTTATTTTTGAGGAAAAGAAGATTCCTTCCTTTGACAGCCAGAGCTCTTCTCTTCTCACCAGGTTCCGCCTGTCGATAACGAGACAGCCAGCGATAAAAAAGGGTTCGAGAGATATGATACTGGCGACAAACCTGAGCAACCGGCCTTCCTTTTTTAGTTACTTCTTTTATTATTTCAAACCGCTCGCGGGCAGTGTATTTAGTCATAAAAAGTGTAAACAGTAAGTGGGTACTAGCCTTACTTCTTAATTTTAAACATAATAAAATACTGATTGTCAAGAAGGTGTTTTAAAACTTAGTTTAGTTAACTTTTTTTTATGCCTGTCTTTTACTACAACCATATCAAGCCGAAGACGAGGCTTTAAACGCAGTGATGAAACTCAGTCCCGCCCAAAGCGGGATAGCGATGCAGGCGCAAAAAGCCGACCATCAGCATGACCGAAAAGGTTTGAAGAAGCTAAAAAAACCCTCTGTGTTTCA
>JAHIFH010000042.1 GCA_018900995.1 Patescibacteria group bacterium
TATCAACCCTTTCGCTTGCTTTTGGTTTTGCCAGCTTTTTATCTTCTTTTAACTTGGGGGATTTCTCAAATTAGGACTACCACGATTCGAATCATAGTAGTCGTTTTTATTCTTTTAGTTAATTTAATCTCCGCTGGTGTTTACTACACCAATCCTTATTTTTATCGAGAAGATTGGCGAGGACTGGTTCAATTTATTGAATCGCAACCAAAAGAAGAAAAAGTGGCGATTTTACCCTCCTACAATTCCTATTGGCCCTATGAATATTATTCAACCAAGAAGGTCCCGCTGGTCGGTTTGAGCGATGGTTTTCGCATGGTGGAAGAGAGAGATTTGGAGAAGAGGCTGCAACACTACTCAGAGAGTACTATTTATTATATACGCTATCTAGTGCCAATGTTTGATCCTCAAGAACAGACAGTCTTATGGCTTAATCAAAACGGCTTTGTTAAAATAAAGGAAGTAAGTTTTAATCAGATTCCTGTATGGATATACGAACCAATATAAGAACCTCGCTTCGCGAGAACCTTATTTCTCGCAGGCGCTCGAAATGAAAATCGGAATTGATATCAGTCAAATAGTTCACTGGACCGGGGTTTCTTTTTATACCCGGAATTTAGTTAAAGCTCTCGCCAAGATTGATAAGAAAAACCAATATCTTCTTTTTGGCGGCTCTTTAAGGCGAAAGGATGTTCTTCAGGATTTTGTCGATGAGATTCAAGCAATTAATAAAAACTTTAGCGCCAAAATCATTACTTTGCCCCCGACATTGGCAGAGCTGCTTTTTAATCGTTGCCATTGTTTACCAATTGAGAAATTTATTGGTCCGATTGATATTTTTCATACTTCTGATTGGACCGAACCACCAGCTAAAGCGGCTAAGATAACTACCCTTCACGATCTCACTTTTCTCAAAACCGGGAAAGAAGTTCACCCTCGAGTTCTAAATGCCCACCGGCGCCGTCTTAATTGGGTTAAAAAAGAAGCTGATTTAATTATTGCTGTTTCCCAGGCTACCAAACAAGATGCAGTAAAAATTTTGGAGATAAAGCCTAGCCAGGTAAGAGTTATTTATGAAGCAGCTCCTGAAGACCTGGAAAGGGTTAGAGAGGAAAAGAAAATCGAAAAAATAAAAAGAGAATACGGTATCAAAGGTAACTATCTTTTAGTCATTGCTCCTTGGCAACCAAGAAAAAATTTTAAACGAATTATTCAGGCTTTTAAGATGCTTAGCGATTTAGACCTAAGTTTAGTTGTCGTCGGCTATTCAGAAATAAAGATTCCTTTAGGTGATAAAAAAATAATTTTTACTGATTTTGTTTCCCAAGGGGAAAAGATTAATGCTCTTTACAGCGGCGCTAGTTGTTTAGTTTATCCCTCGCTTTATGAAGGTTTTGGTTTACCTATTTTAGAGGCTTTCATTTGTGGTTGTCCGGTAGTTACCTCGAATGTTTCCAGTATGCCGGAGGTGGCAGGGAAAGCAGCGGTTTTGGTTAATCCAAGAAGCATCAGCGATATTGCTCGAGGAATAAACGAGGCTCTTGAGAAAAGAGAAGTTCTAATTAAAGCCGGCTTAAAAAGAGCCAAGCAATTTTCTTGGGAAAAGGCAGCTAGGGAGACCTTAAAAGTTTATGAAGAGGCTTATCAAATCCATCAAAAAAAGCAAATTTGAAACTGCTATTCTGGCAGCTATTGTTCTCCTCGCCATTTTTCTTCGTTTCTACAAGATTAACGAGCTTCATTTTTTTACTTATGACCAGGCGCGGGATAATTTAATTGCCAAGAGAATTTTAGTTGACCACAAATGGACCTTGCTCGGTCCTCAAAGTTCCATGCGGGGCGTTTATTTGCCTCCCTACTATTACTATACCCTTGTTCCAATTTTATGGTTATCAAGATTAAATCCAGTCGGTGTCGATATTTACACGGCTCTGATTGGTGTTTTGACAGTCATCCTTGTCTGGTATTTTTGCCGGGAGGTTCTTGGTCAAATTCCTGCCTTGATGACCAGTGCTCTTTATGCCACTTCGCCCCTAATTGTTGAACTTTCTCATCGCGCCTGGAACCCGAACACTCAACCCCTTTTTATTCTTTTAAGCCTTTTTTTCTGGTACAGACTTTGGACAACTAAAAAAGAAAAATATTTACTTTTCTCCTCTCTGTCTTTTGGTTACGCCACTAATCTTCATTATGGTGCTCTATGTTTATTACCAATTTGGCTATTTGCCTTTTTCTGGTTTTTGGTTAAGTCAAAGAAAAAAAGACTGATTTTATTTTCCTTGCTGGTTCTCTTTCTTTTTGGCGCTCCTCTTATTCTTTTTGATCTTCGCCACCAATTTATGTTAACTAAAAATATTTATACTTACTTTTTTGCTGGAGAGAGAATTAGCCTCTCGCCGAAGAAATTTTTTGAGCCCATGGTGGCTTCCGTTTTTGAATTATTTGTTGCTCTTCTTTCTGGGACGTTTCTGAAAACAGCCCAGGTGCCTTTTGAATTTTGGGGTAAAGCCAAATCTATTCTGAGTTTTGCTCCAGTTTCCATAATCGCTCATAAACCACTATTAGTTCAATTTCAGTGGTGGGGGATTGGCTTACTGGGAGTAATTATTACAGCCATTCTCTGGTTCTTTGCAAAACAAAGAGGTAAAAGGGGAGAAAAGCATCGAAAGGCGAGCGTTTTTCTTTATTTAATCATCAGCAGTATTTTTATCAGCGCCCTAGTCAGTCGTTTTTATATCGGCAAATTCTATTTCTTTTATTATATTTTTATTTATTCTCTGCCTTTCTTGTTTCTTAGTTTCGTTTTTTGGTTTTTTTGGCAGAAAAAATGGTCAAGAATTTTGGTCTTTCTTATTTTTCTTTGGATGTTTATCTTTAACCTTCGGCACGCTTTAATCTTTGAGTCACCAGAAAGAACCATTAATGATATTCAACAAGCGGCTCAAGTGATTACTGACGATGTCGAGCCTGGAAGGAGCTTTAATATTGCTGCCAATTATAGAAGCCCTGATCGCTGGGACCATAATGCCGTTGATTATCGTTATTTTGTTGAAGCTTATTACGGCAAGCGGGCTTTAGATTGGCAGCCCGAAGATTATAAAAAAGCAGAAGTTCTATATGTCGTGGCTGAAGGAGGACTGCCTGATCCAGTTAACACTCAAATCATGGAGATTTACACTTTTGAACCCAAGAAAATTTTAAATACTTGGGAGTTGCCCAAAGGTGTAGTAATCTATAAGTTAGGGAAATAAGAACCTGCGCTTCGCGCAGAACCTTGTTTCTCGCAAGCTCGAAATAACAATGAAAATCGCCCTTGTCGGCTACGAAGCGAATATCAAAAACCGAGTTGGTTCCAATCAATATGCTTTTGAATTGATTAAAGCCATTTATCAATTAGACAAAAAGAACCAGTACACGGTTTTTCTTCCGAGCTCGTCTCTGCCTGATTTACCTAAAGAAAGAAAAAATTGGCAATATCAGGTGGTTAGTCCAAGAAAATTATGGAATATTTTTGGCTTACCACGGGCTTTATACCAACAAAAGCCAGACATTGTTTTTAACCCAGGACATTATTCTCCTTTGTTTTCTCCTGCTCCCCTTATCGTTTCGATTATGGATTTGGGCTATCTCCGTTTTCCCGAACAATTCACCAAGCCAATTTACTGGAAGCTCAAGCTTTGGACGGGCTTGTCAATCAAGCGCGCCAGGCATATTTTTGCTATCTCAGAATCGACGAAGAATGATATAATAGAATACTACCGAGTGAGCCCAGATAAGATTACGGTTACTTATCCAGGGTACGATAGAGACAAATTTAATATCAGAGTAAAAGAGCGAGAGGGCGAGAAGGTAAAAAGGAAATATAAGATTAAAGGGGACTACATTTTATTTTTGGGCACCTTAAAGCCAAATAAGAATATCGAGGGATTGTTGGAAGCATTTAAGCTAGTGGCTAGTGATCAGTGGTTGGTGATTAGAAAGAAAAAACCAGTCACTAGTCACCGGTCACCAATCACTCTCGTTATTGCTGGTAGAAAAGGCTGGTTGTTTCAGTCAATTTTTGAGAAAGTCAAAGAGTTGAGTTTAGAAGATAAGGTGATTTTCACCGATTTTGTACCTGAAGATGATGTTTCGGTTTTGATGAAGGGAGCAAAAGTTTTTGTTTTGCCCAGTTTCTGGGAAGGATTTGGAATTCCGGTGGTGGAAGCCATGGCTTGTGGGACACCGGTAGTTGTTTCTAATGCCGGAAGTTTGCCGGAAATAGTCGGGGAGGGCGGGGTAATCGTTAATCCTTACAATCCTGAAGAAATCGCTCGGGGAATAAAGAAAGCAATTGACAATAAAGATGATTTAATTAAAAAAGGGCTGAAACAGGCACAAAAATTTAGTTGGCAAGAATGTGCCAAAAAAACAATTAAAGTTTTAGAAAGGATGTAATAATGCTTTATTCAGAAAATATTAAATTAACCAAAAAAGGAATCAGTTTTACTGATAAACACGGCAACCCTTTAGAGATAGGCGAAGCTTTTCGTCGGGCTTTTGTTCGCTTTTACAACTGGTGGCTTGATTTCAAAATCTTTGTAGTTAATCGTAGTGGTTGGTGCCCTTTCTGGTTTTGGCGAAGGTTCATTTATAAACTAGCGGGAATAAAAATTGGTAAAAATTCAAGAATTCATGTTTTTTGTCGTTTCTATGAGACCAAAAACATTGTCATTGGTGAAGATACCATCGTTGGAGAGCAATCAGTTCTTGACGGTAGAGGCAAATTAATAATCGGCAATCACGTTGACATCGCTTCTCAAGTAATGATTTACAATTCTGAACATAAAATTAATCACCCTGAGTTTAAAGCAACAGAAGAGCCAGTTGAAATTGATGATTATGTTTTTATTGGCCCCCGGGCGATTATTCAGCCAGGAATCAAGATTGGCAAAGGAGCAATTATTGCTGCCGGTGCGGTGGTGACCAAAGATGTTCTTCCTGGCAAGGTTGTTGGCGGCGTCCCGGCAAAAGAAATTAGCGAGCGTAAATTAAAAGAATATAAATATCGCTTAGGTAGAAAGCGTCTTTTTCGGTGATGAACTTTAGAGAAATTTTCCAAAAGAAATGGGCTAAAATCGTGGGCTTGGCAGCCCTCCTCATTTACCTTCTAGGAGTGGTTTACCTTCTTCTTCCTGGTCCTAATTTGCCTGATTTAGAACCAGCCTTTCGTTCAACCGAGCCAGGAGATACTTGGCAAATTCCTGGTGTCTGGGCTTTTTACACTGATCTTTCCCGGCGCGAGTCAATTGATTTTTTTGAAAAAGCTTTTTCTCGTTCTTCTTTTCTTAATCTCCCTTTACCTACTTTTCGCCTCAATCATCCGCCAGAGTATGCTCGAGAAACAATCCGCGACACCCTTGCTTCTAATTTTTATGAAGAACTTATTCATCCTTTAAGAGAATCTCTTTTTATTAGTGGCTGGATTCCTAGCGAAGACCAAGTCTATTTATCCCAGTCAAAAGAAGCAATTACTTATTTTTTAATTGAAGGCAAACAGTACAATGCTAAAATCACTCTTTATCATGTCAAGTCTCCGATTTGGGCGACACTATTGATTTGGACGGGCATCATTGTTTCTTCTTTAGTTTTAGCCTGGTTGGTGATTAAAATTATTCGGTCTCCATGGCTAAAAAGAAAATAATTTCCATCATTATTCTTAGTTGGAATACGAAGAAACTTCTCAGACAGTGTCTGAAATCAGTGGTCAGTGACCAGTGGCTAGTGACTAGAAAGAAAAAACCAACCACCAACCACCAACTACCAACTACCGAAATCATTGTTGTTGATAATGCCTCAACTGATGGCTCACCGGAAATGGTGGAAGAAATGGTGACTAGCACTCTGCATTTAATTAAAAACAAGAAAAATCTTGGCTATGGAGCGGGTAATAATCAGGGAATGAGAAAAGCTAAAGGTGACTATTTTCTTTTGCTTAATTCAGACACACTTGTTAAAAACAAGGCGCCAGTAAAAATGGCGCAGTTTCTTGGCCAACATCCTGAAGTAGGAGCAATTGGTTGTAAACTGCTTAATCAGGATGGTTCTGACCAGCCGTCATTCGGCCTGTTTCCTAATTTATTGGTAACTCTGGTAATGCTGTTTGCTGAACATTGGCTAGGCGAAAGTTTCGTTCGTCGCAGTGGCGATAAAGTTAAGGAAACGGATTGGGTTATGGGTGCGGCTTTGATGGTAAAAAGGGAGGCAGCAGAGAAAGCCGGACCTATGGACGAAGGAATTTTTATGTATATGGATGAAGTTGAATGGTGTCGTCGAATAAAAAAGTCCGGTTACCGGGTAATGTTTTATCCCGGCGCAGAAATTACTCATCTCGGCAGAGGAAGTTCCAAAACTGGCAGAAAAGATCCGATTTTAAATATTTACCGTGGTTTAATTTATTTTTATAAAAAACACTATCCTCGCTGGCAACTGCCAATTTTGAGATTAATGTTAAAATTAAAGGCAGCCGGTACATTATTATTGGGTTATTTAACTAATAATCAATATCTTAAGGAAACCTATGGTCAAGCGCTTAAAATCAGTTAAAACTAACTGGCTATCTTTGGCCATCATCTCGCTTTTGATCTTTATTCCCATTTATCCTAAGTTTCCTTTATTTAATGTCTCTGAAACCTATGTGGCTATTAGATTTGAGGATTTTTTGGTTGGCGCCATCATTTTGCTTTGGTTATTATTAGAGATTAAACATGGTTTTCCTACTTTACGAGATCGGGTGAGCCAATTAATCCTTCTTTATTTAGGCATCGGCGGACTATCTTTATTAAGTGCCCTTTTAATCACCAAAAACGTTGTCCCTCATATCGTTTTGCTTCATTGGTTGCGACGGATTGAGTATATGTCCCTTTTCTTTGTCGCTTTTGCTTCGGTAAAAGAGCTAAGAAATGTGAAATCATACGGCTTGACTATTTTTATTGCCACTATTGGCGTCATTATCTATGGTCTGGGCCAGAAGTTTTTTGCCTGGCCAGTTATTTCTACTATGAATGAAGAGTTTTCTAAGGGAATGCTGCTTCAACTGACTGAATGGGCAAGAGTTAGTTCAACTTTCGCTGGTCATTATGATTTAGCGGCTTACTTAGTGATGATTTTGGCTTTAACGCTTGGTTTTATGGTGGGGCTGAAGAATAAAGCGGGCAGAATTGCCGTTGGCTTGTTTGGCTTTTTCAGTCTCTACTTATTGGTTTTAACTGCCTCGCGGGTTTCTTTTGTTGCTTATTTATTAGCCGTCACCTTAGTTCTTCTGGGCTTAAAAAAATATCGGTGGCTTGGGCCAATTTTAGTCATAAGTTTCGTTTTAATGTTCCTTTCGGCCGATTTTGCTCAGCGTTACGCCCATACATTTAATCTCGACCTCTCCGCTTTATCTAGTCGGATTAAATTTTTTAAAAAAGCTGAGGTAAAGGAAATTGCTCAGGTTCCAGAGGTTACTCCTCCTGCTGAAGAAGAGTTGGTAGTTAAAAAACCTCGTCTCACTCCTTCGCCTACGCCAAGAAAAGTGGCCACGCCGACGGCAGAGATTTGGAAACCGACTACTGAGCTGGCCGTCGAATATTCAAGCGCCATTCGCTTTAAAGTTGAGTGGCCCCGAGCAGTCAGAGCCTTTGGGAAGAACCCTTTTTTGGGAACAGGTTATTCCTCAGTTAGTCTGGCTACGGATAATGACTATTTGCGGATGTTGGCAGAAACAGGGCTTTTAGGTTTTATTTCCTTTTGGTTAATCTTTCTAGAAATTGGCAGAAGAGTAATTTTGTTCTTTTCAAAAGAAAAACCTGGCTTTGCTAAGGCGATGGTCATTGCCCTAAGCGGGGCAGCGATTGGTCTTTTTGTCAATGCTGTTTTTATTGATGTTTTTGAAGCCTCTAAGGTAGCCTTTATTTTCTGGATGCTGATGGGTATCTTAGTCGGTTTGATGAAGTTAAGCCCAGCTAAGTTGAAGTCTTTTCCTGCACGGAGGTAAAGAAAGACTTCATTCGTGGTTGCGCTACTCCCCGAAGTTTCGGGGAGCTGCGGCGACAGAAGTCGCCTTGCAACCAATGAAGGAAAGACATGAAAAGAATCATTTGTAATCCATGGCTATGGTTAGCTTTAATTCTCCTACTTGGTTTATGTTTGCGCTTGTATAAAGTTGATATTCCTTTGGCTGACCATCATTCTTGGCGGCAAGCAGATACCGCCGCTGTGGCGCGAAATTTTATTAAGGAAGGGTTTGATTTTCTTCATCCTAAAATTGATAATATGACGCCGGTTTCTAAAGAAATGGTTTTTAACCCTCGGCGCTATTTCTTTGTTGAACCACCAATCTATCAAACCATAGTGGCGGGACTTTATTCTTTATTTGGTGTTCAGGAAAAGCTGGCGCGAATGGTTTCCATTGCCTTTTCCTTGGGAGCAATTGTTTTTCTTTATCTCTTGGTTCGGAAATTAACAAACCAATGGGTTGGTTTACTGGCTTCATTTTTTATGGCCGCCCTTCCTTTCAGTATCTATTATTCGCGGGTGGTAATGCCGGAAACAGAAATGCTTTTTACTTCCTTAACCATGCTCTATTTTTTTCTCCTTTGGTTAGAAAAACAGACTTGGCAACGATTTGGATTAGCAGTTTTCTTTGCTGCCTGGGCACTAACCCTGAAAATTTTTCCCTTATTTTTAGCTCTGCCAATGCTTTATCTAGTTTGGCGAAAATGGGGCTTGAAGTTTGTTAAACAAAAACCCTTATATTTATTTGTGATTATTGCTTTATTACCCTTTGCTCTTTGGCGGCTCTGGATTTCTCAATATCCGGAAGGCATCCCTTCTTATGTTTGGCTGTTTAATCTTTATGGGATTCGCTTCCGCCCTGCTTTTTTCCGCTGGATTTTTGCTGAAAGAATTAGCAAGTTAATTTTAGGTTATTGGGGCTTACCCTTGTTGGTTTTTGGTTTAATTCTTAAGCCTCGGAAAAAAGAAGGCTGGTTTTTCTATTGGTGGCTGGCTGCTTTTTTCACTTACGTAACCATTTTTGCTTCTGGCAATGTCACCCATGATTATTATCAAATTCCCTTTATTCCTTTAGCGGCTATTTTTCTCGCTAAAGGTAGTTATTGGTTACTGGTAGATGCGAGACAACAATTTAACCGTTTACTTTGTTGTTTGTTGTTTGTTGTTTGTTGTTTATTTATGCTTGGCTTTTCCTGGTATGAGGTTAAGGGCTTTTATCTTATTCAGGGAGGGGTTGATTTAGCGGGATTAGCGGTTGATGAGTTAACCCCTAAGGATACCCTAGTTCTCACCGGCGACTCGAACGATGCCACCCTTCTCTATAACACTAATCGCCATGGCTGGACCGGGGGTTATGCTTCTTACTTTCCCAATGAAAAAGAATCGCTTAATAAAGCTCGGGAAATGGGAGCCGAATTTTATGTCACCACTAAAGTTAAGGAATTGAAAGACATGGACTTTGGTCAATTTCTTTACCAAGAATTCAAGTTAGTTAAGGAAACTGACCAATATGCCATTTTTGATTTACGATGAAAATCCTAATGCTCACTCCTTATTTACCCTATCCCCTCCATTCTGGTGGGCAAACCCGGTCATTTAATTTAATCAAGAATCTTGGTAAAAAACATCAAATTACTTTATTTAGTTTTATTAGAGAGGATAAAGAAAAACGATACCGAAAAAATCTAGCCCCTTATTGTCAGCAAATAAAATTATTTAAGAGGCGAAAAGCCTGGGCGCCGATTAATGTCTTTCTGGCAGGCTTCAGCCCTTATCCTTTATTAGTTTCCATTTATTTCTCAAGGAGTTTAAGAAAAGCTATTGCTAGAGAGCTAAATACTCAGAACTATGACTTGATTCATGTTGAGAACTTTTATTTAATGCAAAACATTCCCAAGACAAAAGTGCCAATTCTTTTGGTTGACCAAACAATTGAGCATCGAGTTTATCAGCACTTTGTTGACAGCCTTCCAAAGACTCTAATCTTTCTTAAACCTTTTTTACTATTAGATGTGGCGAAGATTAAATTTTGGGAAACTTTCTATTGGAAAAAGGCTAGTATGATGGTGGCTGTTTCTCAAGAAGATAAGAAATTGATGCAAAGCCAAGCAAAAGACTTAGAGGTAAAAATTGTTCCCAATGGGGTTGATGAGAGTTATTTTCAAAAAAGAGTTTATCCAAGAGCAAAAAAGCCGGTGGTGCTTTTCGGATTAGCCAACTTTAAATGGATGCAAAATAAAGAAGGAGCCCAAATTTTAATCAATCATGTTTGGCCCCTGATAAAAAAGAAGATTCCTGAGGCAAAACTTTGGATAGTTGGTAGATATGCACCTGAATTTCTCAAGGGACTCAAAAAAAAGGATGTTGTTGTTAAAGAGGGAAAGCCGAAAAAAATCTATCAACAAGCTTGGGCTTTAGTTGCTCCTATGAGAAGTGGCGGGGGAAGCCGAACCAAATTTTTTGAAGCCATGGCTTCAAAATTACCCATTGTCACTACCCCGGAAGGAGCTGAGGGAATTGCCGCTCAAGATGGCAAGGAGATATTTATTAGTGATGATTTACAAGATTTAGCAGAAAAAGCGGTTAAACTTTTAAAAAATAGAGATTTGGCTGAAAATATTGCTAAAAAGGCGAAAGAATTGGCAAAAAAGAAATATGGTTGGGATAAAAGCGCTCAAAAACTAGACCAAGCATATCAGGAGGTGGCTGATGGCAAAAAAAGTTAACCTTTCGGTTATCATTCTTAATTACAATACTAAAGACCTACTTAAGAATTGCTTAAATAAAGTCAAAAAAGCAGAAAGGGACAGCTATCTATGTGAAACGATAGTCGTCGATAATGCTTCAACTGATGGTTCACCAGAAATGGTCAAAAAAGAATTCAAGTGGGTAAAACTGATTGTTAATAAGAGAAATCTTGGTTTTGCTGCGGGGAATAATAAGGGGATTAATAAAGCATCAGGGTGCTATCTTCTCCTGCTCAACCCGGATACTCTCGTTCAGCCAGATACTTTAAAAGTAGTTGTCGATTTTATGGAAAAGCATTCAGGAGTAGGAGCAGCTACTTGTCGAATTGAACTCCCTGATGGAAGGCTAGATTATTCTTGTCATCGAGGCTTTCCCACTCCCTGGAATGCTTTTGCTTATTTCTCTGGGCTTGCTAATATTTTCCCTAAAATAAAAATTTTCACTGGGTACACTCTTACCCACTTACCTTTAAATAAAACTCATTCAATCGATGCCGGCTGCGGGGCTTTTTTAATGATTAGGCGTCAAGCAGGAGAAGAGGTTAATTGGCTAGATGAAGACTATTATTGGTATGGAGAGGATTTAGACTTTTGCTATCGCCTCAAACAAAAGGGTTGGCAGATAATGTTTGTACCAGAGACGAAAATTATTCACTATAAAGGGGCAGCTTCAGGAATAAAAAAACACAGTCAAACAATAACTACCGCTACTAAAAAAACAAAAATTAGAGCCATTAGGTCATCAACAGAGGTGATGCGAGTTTTTTTCAAAAAGCATTATCAAAAGAGATACCCTCGATTTATTTACTGGCTTGTGATGTTTGGCATTAACTTATTAGAGAAAATTAGACTGCTTCAACACTCACTTTAGATGACTAAACCACTAAAAATTGTTATTGATGCCAGGATGTATGGACTAGAACATGCTGGTATTGGTCGTTATATTCTTAATTTAATTAAACAAATAGAAAAAGTGGATAAAAAAAATGAATACTTTATTCTTTTAAGAAAAAAATATTACCGGAATCTGCAATTTAAAAACAAACGCTTCAAAAAAGTTATGGCTGATATTCCTCACTATTCATTTAAAGAGCAAGTTTTTTTACCAGGCATCTTAAAAAAAATCAAGCCTAACTTAGTCCACTTTCCCCACTTTAATGTCCCTATTTTTTGGCAAGGTAAATACGTTGTCACTATTCATGATTTAATTAAGCATCAGTCAAGGGGAATGAAGACCACGACTAAGCTTGTCCCCTTTTACTGGCTTAAGTATTTGGTTTATCAAGTTAATATTTTTTCTGCGGTAAAGCGAGCTCGAAAAATCATCACCCCAAGCAAGTGGTGGAAAAAGGAGCTCATAAAAAGATATTGTCTTAAGCCAGGGAAAATTACCGTGACTTATGAAGGGGCAGGCGAGTTTTTAGAAAAGAAACCAAGCCTTAGCGGACAGGCGGTTTTAAAGAGATATGGTATTTCCAAGCCTTTTGTTATTTACACAGGCAGTCTCTATCCTCATAAAAACGTTTTGCGATTAGTTAAGGCGGTTATTCGATTTAATGAATTAAACCAAAAAAATAGTAAATTATCTTTAGTCATTGCTTGTGCCAGGAATGTTTTTTTAGAGAGATTTAAAAAAGAGCTTGAGAAAAAAAGGGGACTAGATTTGGTCGTTCTCGCTGGTTTTGTTCCTGATGGGGAATTAATTGCTTTGTACCAAGAGGCAGAAGCCTTTGTTACCCCTTCTTTATTGGAAGGTTTTGGTTTGCCCGGGCTAGAGGCAATGGCGATTGGTTTACCGGTGATTTCCTCTAATGCTAGTTGCTTGCCAGAGATTTATGGCCAAGCCGCTGTTTATTTTAATCCTCTAGATATTAATGATATTGCCAAGAAAATAGGAGAAGTGATTGGGAATGAAAAGAAAAGCCAATTATTAATTAAAAAAGGCTTTGAGCAGGTCAAAAAATACTCTTGGCAAAAAATGGCTAAAGAGACGCTACGCGTCTATAATATTCTCTAATGGTATCGAATAACAATCAAATAGGTTCGAATATTGTTCTCCCTCATTTGAGCTATAAAATAATGGGCGTTTTGTTTAAAGTGCATAATGAACTTGGACCCTCGCTTTTAGAGAAATACTATCAGCGAGGAATTAGCGAAGAGTTAAAGAGAAGCGGATTGAAATTTAAGAAAGAGACACCAATTGAAATTTGGTATGAAACTAAGAGTATCGGAAGATATTTTCTAGATTTTATAATCGAAGACCTTGTTATTCTAGAGGTAAAAGCTCAACGATATTATACTCCAAAGTTTTTCAAGCAAGCGGCCGCTTACCTTAGACAGACAAATTTACCGTTGGTAATTATTGTTAATTTTAGGGGCAGCAAGTTGCGATATAAAAGAGTAGTTAATCCTACTTTTAAGAACAAAAATCTGTCGTCTAAGGATTTAAAATTTGAGTCTATTCGATAAATTTTCGAAGAATTCGAGAACTATGCGCGTAGCGCTCGTTTATGACCGGGTTAACAAAATTGGGGGAGCGGAAAGAGTTTTAGAAGCTCTTCATCAAATCTGGCCTAAAGCGCCTTTGTTCACCGCTGTTTATTACCCAAAAACCGCTCCTTGGGCAAAAAAATTCAAGGTGATTCCTTCTTTTTTAAATAAATTTCCTTTTGCCAAGAAGCGCCATGAAGCTTATCCTTATTTAATGCCCCTGGCTTTTGAGTCATTTTCTTTTGACGAGTACGATGTCGTTATTTCTGTTACCAGTGAAGCGGCGAAAGGGATTATCACCAAGCCTAAAACCTTTCATATTTGTTATTGTTTGACCCCCACTCGTTATCTTTGGAGCGGCTATCAGGATTATTTTCAAAATAAAGGCTTTCGTTTCTTGACCACGCCAATTGTTACTTACCTTCGCTCTTGGGATAAAATTGCGGCCCAAAGACCAGATGTTTTTTTAGCCATTTCGGAAAATGTGAAAAGAAGAATTAGAAAATATTACAACAGAAATTCTAATGTAATTTATCCGCCAGTGGATACTAAGAAATGGCAGGTGTTAGAAAAGGAGGAAATAGAGGATTATTTTTTACTTGTTTCTCGATTAGATTTTGGTTATAAAAAAGTCGATTTAGCCATTGAAGCTTTTAATCAGTTAGGTTTACCTTTAAAAATTATTGGCACAGGTTCCCAAATGAGGAATTTAAAAAGAAAAGCTCAAAAAAACATTGAATTCTTAGGACAATTGACAGATAAACAGCTTTTAGGTTACTATCAAAGGTGCCAGGCGGTAATCTTTCCGCAGGAGGAAGATTTTGGTTTAGTACTTTTAGAAACCCAGGCAAGCGGCAGGCCGGTTATTGCCTTTCGAAAGGGGGGAGCGCTGGAAACAGTGATTGACCCCGCAAAATCCCGACGTAACGTCGGGATCGCGGGGCAGGAAGCGACCGGCTTATTTTTTACCCCTCAGACGCCAAGGGCGCTAGTAAGGGCTGTTAAGCAATTTGATGCCAGCCAATTTAAACCTCAAGCTTGTCGTCAAAATGCGGAAAAATTCAGTCAAGAGAGTTTTAAAAAAGAATTTAAAAAAACAGTAGAAGAAAAATGGAAAAAGCACCAGAAAACCTCTACATCGTCATTCCTGCAGGCGGGATAGGAACCCGTCTCTGGCCGAGATCAAGGCAGAAACATCCAAAGCAGTTTCTGAAACTTTCTAGAAATAAAAGCATTACTCAAGAAACAGTTAGTAGATTGGAAGGTTTTATTCCCTACAAGCGCATCTTTGTTGTTGCCCATGATCGCTATAAACAGAAATTACTTGAACAATTACCTAAATTCTTACCAGAAAATTTTATTTCTGAACCGGAAAGAAGAGGCACCAGCGCTGCTATTGGTTTGTCAGCGATGTTTATCAGAAGAAAAAATCCTCAGGGAGTGGTTCACTTTCTTGTTAGTGATGATCATATTGAAAACGTACCCCGCTTCAGGAGAATGGTTGAAGCTGCCGCAGAGGTGGCGGATAAAGAAAAAACATTAGTTGTCTATGGAGTAAAACCAACTTATCCGGCAACGGGATATGGTTACATTAAATTTAAGAAAAAAATTAAAACAATAGGTGATATACCTATTTTTGAAGCCGAAAAATTTGTTGAAAAACCTAACGAAGCTACAGCCAAAAAATTTATAGCTACGGGCAAATATTTTTGGCATTGTTCAGGATTTACATCGCGATGTGATGTTCTTCTTTCTGAAATGGAAAAAAAATGGCCTTCGGGATTCAAATTGCTCACCAAGATGGATAAGCTTGTGGGTTTGCCTGCAGACGTTGAAGAGGGGGAGATCGCCAAAATATACCATCAAATTGAAAATGTGCCAATAGAATATTCGATTTTAGAAACAGCTACCAAAGTGATGATGGCTAGGCAGGAAGATACCTGGCGAGACATTGCCAACTGGCGGGTAGTTTATGATATTTCTAAAAAGGATAAAGACGGTAATGTAATCATTAGTGCTGGTGAAAAAGGAGAGTTTGTTGGAATTGAGGCTAAAAATAATCTTGTTCATTTCGATGACCAGCTTATAGCGGTAATTGGAGTGGAAGGTCTGATTATAGTTGATACGGGAGATGCTGTTTTGATTTGTAATAAAGATAAGGCTGAAAATGTCAAAAAAATGGTTGAATACTTAAAGAAAACGGGCAGGAAAGAGTATCTTTAGGAAAATGTTTTACGACATTGTCAAACGAGTAACTGATTTAACAATGGCAACCATCCTGCTCATTGTCTTCTTTCCTTTGTTGGTTTTGATTGCGATTGCCATTAAGCTCGATTCACCTGGTCCAATTTTTGCTGATACGCCCAAAAGAGTTGGCAAAGGGGGAAAACTTTTCCGCATGTATAAATTTCGCTCGATGATTACCAATGCCCATGAACTCCTTCGGACCGATCCTAAATTCCGCCGCATTTATGAGCAATATAAAAGAAACAGCTACAAGCTTAAAGATGATCCAAGAATTACTTGCGTTGGTCAGTTTGTTAGACGCTTTTCTTTGGACGAATTACCCCAAATCATTAACATTTTCAAAGGAGAAATGAGTCTCGTTGGTCCCCGAGCTTATTATCCCGATGAGTTAGAAGAACAACAAAAGATCTACCCAAAAAGCCAAAAATATGTTAAACAATTATTAAAAGCAAAACCAGGGATTACTGGCTTTTGGCAAGTCCAGGGTCGGAGCGAAATAAATTTTGATAGGCGAGTGAGGATGGACGCAACCTATGTTAGCCGGCGTTCAATTTTAGAAGACATCATTATTATTCTCAGGACTCCCTGGGCAATGATTTCTGGTAAAGGAGCTTTGTGAAAGACACCTTAAACAAAAAAATCAATCTTGAAGAGACTCCCACTGAGGAGGCGAGTTTGCAATCCAAGAAGAGGTTTAAATTAAAGTTTAGGTTTAAGCCCCGCTTTTCCAAAAAGATAGTCTTTTCAGTCGTGGGGATTTTGGCTGTTTTAAGTGTTTTTCTCTTTTTCTTTCTTTTCTTGCCTCTTTGGAAAATAAAAGGCGATTTACCACCGTTAATAGCCAGTGGACAAAAAGTATCAGCCGCAATTCAGACCCAAGATCTTAATCAAGCGGTGACGAACATTGAAGAAACGAGCCAGGGTTTAGATAAAATGGCCAAGGATTATCGTCGGTTAGGCTGGTTTAGGTTTATTCCTTTTTTTGGGAATTATTATCGTGATGGTCAGCACTTAATAAGAGGTGGCGACTATCTTCTTCAGGCAGCTAAAGTGGGTATTGAGGGACTCCAGCCTTATGCTGATATTCTGGGACTTGAGGGTGAGGAGAAGAAGACCATGGAGGAGATGACAGTTGAAGAAAGATTATTATTGGTTTTAGATACAGTTGATAAACTTCAGCCTAGCCTGGATGAAATTGGGGAGAAACTCGAACTTGCCAGAGAAGAAATTGACCAGATTGACCCTGGTCGTTATCCTCAGACTCTATTTGGCAAGAAAATTCGAGTTAATGTAATTGTTTTAATTAACGCTATTGATGGAGCGGCGGAAATCGCTTTGAAAGCTAAGCCGGTAATCAGCTATCTTAAGCCTTTGTTAGGCGTTCCTGATGAGAAGCGCTATTTATTGCTGTTCCAAAATGACACAGAGTTAAGACCAACCGGCGGCTTTATCACTGCTTATGCTGAAATGTCAGTTCACAATGGCAAAATCACTCCTTTAGGCTCGCATGATATTTACTCTCTTGATGCCAAGTTTGGTAATCGAGTTAAAGCTCCTGAGCCAATCCTAAATTATCATAAAAACGTTTTCTATTGGCATCTTCGAGATATGAATCTCTCCCCAGATTTTGCTCAGTCAATGGAAACTTTCTGGGAACACTTTCAAAAAGTTGGTCCAAAAGAAATAGATGCCATTATTGCTGTTGATACCAATGTCTTGGTTGATTTGCTTGAGAACCTTGGTCAAATTGGCGTTCCGGGTTGGGGCAATTTCTCGTCGGAAATAGATGAGCGTTGTGATTGTCCTCAGGTTGTTTATGAATTAGAACTTCTTGCTGATAAGCCAGTGAGTGAGTGGCGAACTGAGCGGAAAGCGGTTCTTGGTCCGTTAATGCATTCCATTTTAGCTAATGCCATGGGTTCCCCGCGGAAGAAATGGCCTGAATTTTTTAATATTACCTTAGCTGCCATTCAAGAAAAACACTTGTTGTTCTATTTTTTAGATGAAGAACTTCAGCAGGCAATGGAGGCTTTAAATGCGGCTGGAAGAATTAAAGAAGCAGAAGGCGATTATTTCCATCTTAATGATTGTAATTTTGCTGGAGCGAAATCAGATATGTTTATAGAACGGTCGGTGAAGCAGGAGATTGAAATCGCTAGTGATGGAACGGTGACGAAAATGGTTACCATTGATTATCGGAACCCGGCGCCACCTTCCAATTGTAATTTAGAAGCCGGCGAGCTTTGCTTAAATGGTCTTTATCGTGATTGGGTGAGACTTTACGTACCTCAAGGAAGTGAATTAATTGAAGCCACTGGAGCAGAAATCGAGACTAAAGTTTATGAGGACTTAGGCAAAACTGTTTTTGAAACTTTTTATGGTGACCAAGCGCCTCTGAGACCTGAAGGCAAAAAACAGCTGACCTTTAAATATAAATTGCCGTTTAAGCTAGAGAAAGGAGAGGATTATCAGTTATTGATTCAAAAGCAACCAGGCACTTATAACCCAGAATACGAGATTATCTTAGATAGTCAGCAAGAAATCTTTGAGTTAACCACTGATCGCCACTTACAATTCAGCCGCTAGTTAATGGACAGAACCTATAAAACCGAAGGGATTATTCTCAAGCGAATTAATTACGGGGAAGCCGACCGCATTTTAACCATTTACACCAAGCATTATGGTAAAATTCGGGCTTTGGCTAAGGGAGTGAGGCGGATTACCAGTCGCCGGGGCGGCAATGTCGAGCTTTTTAACCAAGCCGTCCTTTTTCTTAATAAAGGCAAAAATCTTGACCTTCTCACCGAAGCTCAAGTAGTTAATTCTTTTAAATCATGGCGTCGAGATTTAAAAAAAGTCACCGTGGCTTATTATTTTTGTGAGCTGGTAGACAAACTGACGCCTGAGGAGCAGCCTAATCAGGCTGTTTTTCAACTGCTAAGCCGCTATCTAGGTAAAATAGGCACCGCTATCCTCCCAGAGCTAACGAGAAGCTTTGAGGAGGCTCTTTTAAGAGAACTGGGCTTTGGTGTGCCTGAGGAGCTTAGGAGAAGCTCAAACAGTCTCAGGGATTATATTGAATCCATCACTGAGAAAAAGCTCA
>JAHIFH010000043.1 GCA_018900995.1 Patescibacteria group bacterium
AACGGACGAGGTAATTAGATGAGGAATCTCTCCCCTTTTTTCTTTTTGCCATTGGCGGAGGATTGCCTCAGCTAGTCCTTTATGAGCAAGATTGATTGATTCAGTGGCACAGGAAGTAAAAATAATTTCTTTTGGTTCAGCTCCCAAGGCTTTGGCTACCTTTCCACGAGCCAATTCAACTCCTTCCTTGGCTTTTCTCCCCCAGGAATGTGGCTCTGAGGCATTACCAAACTTGCCTCTAAAATAAGGCTCCATTGCCTTAAAAACCTCCGGGTCAACCGGAGTAGTAGCCGCATTATCGAGATAGACCCTTCGACTTTGCTCAGGGCGAGCTTTTCTCATTTAATTAAATCCGCTAAAGTTTTATCTTCAATTGTTTTTCTGACTTTATCGCCTACTTCTGCCCAAACGTCTTTTTGTCCACAGATAGTAGCTTTCGGGCAACCAAAACAAGCTCCCACTTCAACTGGTCCTTCTAAAATCTCAACAATCTCAGCCACTGAGACTTTCTCAGGTTTCTTTTTAAGAAAATAGCCCCCGCCTTTGCCTTCTTTAGCCTCAATTAGGCCTGATTTCCGCAAAGGAACAACTACTTGCTCAAGATACTTAAAAGGCAGCTTTTTTTCTTTAGCAACTTGACGCAAAGAAAGAGGGCCCTGGCGATAATTTTTTGCCAAAGAAATCATTAATTCCAAACCGTAATCTGTTTTTTTAGTTAGTCCGAACACAATAACTCCTACTGTTTACATAGGAGTTTATAGCGAAATTAAGGGTTTGTCAAGAAGAGAAAAATTCTTTCCCCTTCTCCCACATTTCTGGCCTGCCTTCAAGCAGCTCTTTGTACCACCATTCCACTCCCCAAAAATATATCCTCTCCACCCCGCCGATTTTTTTAATGATTTCATAATACTCTTGAAGAAGTGCTGGAGTAGCTGTTTTCTCAATCTCCTCTCGACTAAGTTCGTTAATTGGTTTTGGTCCATAAGGTTCAGCCTGGAACTCAACAATCCAAAATTGTTTACCTAAACGAATAGCTTCCCCTCGCTCAATAGCAATATTTCTTAAAGAAAAAATACCTTGGTCATAAGCGCTGACATAACCACGAATTAATTTATGCCAACATCGAGGATAAAAACTAACACCAATGATATCGATTTTAGGTACTAAACCTCGCCAATAAGGGCGCAAAAAAATCTCGCCCCCAAAAGTAAGAAGAATTGGTTTGTTTTGAGAATCATTGACTTTAACTATCTCGATTTCCCTAGCCACAAAAGAAGAGCTCAGCTTTCGGCACCAAAATCGCAATACATCCAAGGGTTCATTTTCCACTTGCCAAGCTTCAATATTCTCATACTGAGAGAAATGCTTAATCCCTTCTTCTAAAAAGGAAAGAACTGCCTCCTCAAACTCTTTCTGATTCAAATCTTTTGCCCAGTCAGGCGGATAGCACTCAGGGCGATGAAAGGAACGATAACCTATCTCCAAAACCACTGGTGTGTCTTGTTTCTTCGCTTCCTCAATCTGCCAATCGACTATGGCAAAATCAAACTCTCCCTTCTCTTTCTCTGTTTCCATCCAAAAAACAGGCAGGCGAACACTTTTAGGTTTTAGCTCATCAAGAAGAAATAAATAGGTTTCTTGCCAATCTAAGCCCAAATTTGTTGCGTGGCGGTGGCTAAAAGAAAAGCCAAATTCAGGCTCAATTTTTTTTTCAACAATCCATCTTCTGGGTAGAATAAAAAGGCAAACAAAAAGAAGAAATAAAATTAAAAAAATAAGAAAAAATCCGCGCTTCATCAATCTGAATTATTACCAAATCTTTTATTACTCTTCAGGAGTTTGTTTTCCACTGGCATTCTGACAGCGATTAGCAGGGTCACTGCATTGGCCGTCACATGTCGAGTCGTCTCCATAAATTACCGGACATTCACTCAACCATGGATCTTCATAAGGTTCACATGACCCTTCTGTTCCCCCACCCGGGGCGCAAACAAAAGCACCGCCGCAGTTCTGGTAAATCTGGGTATTGGTACTGGCCACTCCGTAATTATAGTCGCATTCGGTCTTGCTTGGACCACAACCTTGACGACAGTGAATTTTATCAATAATCGGGTCAGCGGTATTCTCCAAATTAGTAAAAAGCCGAAACCATTGGCTACACTTCCCCCCTCCTTTCTTGGTCCGAACATAAACATAAGGCTCACCATCCAGATCACAAGGAAAGTTACTCAAATAGCTCTCTCCATCAACACCAAAATCTTCTCCACACTCAAGCAATTCTTGAGGAAAACAATCATTATCAAAATAATAATCATAGAGGGCAGTTTTGATTCTCTGAAAATCGGATTTTCGGCGAGCATCTCTGGCTTTTTTTAATTGGGTTGGAACAGCAATAAAAGCAGTAATGGCTAATAAAGCAAGAAGCCCAAGCACAACTAACAGCTCAATAATGGTAAAGCCCTTTTTTTTAATTAGCCCCATTTCGAGTTTACGAGAAACAAGGTTCTCCCGAAATTTCGGGAGGTTCTTATTTATTATAATAGCAAACTGTCAAGGGAAAGTCCTACTTCATCGGCTGCAAGGTGAAACACCGCCGCTCCTGCGGAGCAGAAGTAGCGCAGCCACGAATGAAGCCGGAGGCTTCAATAGCCAACTATATCGCCTAAAGGAGACTCTGGAAGCTCTGGTTTTTGGAAGATTTCTTGGCAATTTTCTCTTAATTGGTCAGTTTTATTTTCCAGGTCTCTTTTTTTGGAGAAAAGTAAAAAAGTTGTAGCCAATTGAAACAACAAAAGCCAAAGCCAAAAGTAAAATCAAACTAAAAAACACCGGCTCTTCAACGCCAAATAAGCCATAAACGGCGTTATGTAAAATCGAAGAAAGCACCGCTCCACCAAGTAAAAAAAGAGATATTTTTATCTGCTTTCTCATCTACCTCACCTCACTCTCCACCCATCATCTGCTCCATGCTCATAAAATTAACCTCGGCTGGGGGGTTAAACATTGAGTCAGGGACAATTGCTGGTTCACAGTTATACTCATAATCAGGCATCTCTGCGGTTATCTCCTCTGGGGTCATTGCCTC
The DNA here is from genome assembly GCA_018900995.1 of Patescibacteria group bacterium. GTDB lineage: Bacteria > Patescibacteriota > Microgenomatia > PFEM01 > JAHIFH01 > JAHIFH01. The sequence continues at coordinate 3,086 of JAHIFH010000043.1, forward strand.
TTCTTCTCCTTCTTCAACCTCCTCGCCTTCTTCAGGTTCAAAGCACATCTTAAACCCCTGGGTTTCACCCTCTTGCCAAGTATAAGTGCAGTTATCAACCATAATAGAATGTGCCTTCTCACCAGCCTGGGTCACTTCGGTGCGGACTTTGCTGTCCTTAATGTAAGAAATAGCAAAATTATTCTCATCCTTCTCCCACGTACACTTCATTGACTGACCTAGAATTAAGGCATCTTTGAGCTTGCCAACAAAACCTTCTTCGGTTGGAACTTGTTCCGCTGGGGCTTGTTCGCCAACCTCGCTTGGAACTGTGGGAATTGAGACTTGCTTACCCTTGCCTAAAAACCACCAACCACCAATCACTAAACCAACAACCACCACCACACCTAGAATAATCAAAGGTAAATTTTTCATTTTCTCACCCCCTCTCTTGTCAAACAAATTATTGACGTTCTTCTCTAGGTTCTCTAGGACGAGCCTCATTAACAACTATACTTCGCTCCTGAAAATCTTTTCCATTAAACATCTCAATTGCTTTTTTCGCTTCTTCATCAGTACTCATCTCAACAAAGCCAAATCCTTTTGAGCGGCCAGAATACCGATCAGTAATCACTGCTGCGCTAACGACTTTACCTGCCTGAGAAAACAGCTCTGTCAATTGATCACCAGTGACATCATAGTTAAGATTGCCAACATAAAGCTTATTCAATTTTTTCACCTCCTTTCAAATCGCATTAGACGCGACAAAATACGGAAGCTTCTTTGGAAATCTGTCTGGAGACCAAAAGAGAGCTATCCAAAATATTAACAACAATAGATTTTAACAAAAAGTAATCTATTCTTCAACTACATAAGTTCCGGCAATCTTATCGTGCCACCCTTGATTTTCATTGCCTTTTTACTAACCGTCTGACCATTCCAATTCACCCAAAGCAAAATTGAATAAAGGGCACTGGCTAAAAGGAAAGCGGTGCCCTTTAGAAAGCACCGCTTTTCATTGGGAGGCATTTATTTCTTTTTACTACCTCCTTTTTTCTTTTTTTTGGCCACAATTCCCCACCCCCCTTCAGGTACTAAAAAAGACCCTCTTAAGAAATTTATTAAGGGTCTTGAATTTTAAAACCAGAATTTATTAAATTTTTGGGCACGTTTTAGGTTTATTTTTAAACCTAAACTTTATATAAAACTATTTGAAAACTTTTGTCAAGATATCAAAATATATCAATTGTAAATAAACAAAAAAGCCCACTAAATCGGGCTTTTCTATTCCTAGCTCGCCCGATGGGACGATTTTCGAACTTTTGAGTGGGTCAACCTGGTTGAAAGCCCAGAAGAAACACTATCAAAAACGCAACAATTGTTAACTTTTTCTTAATCCTTACTCCATTGTGGATGAGGTCAGAACTAGTTTTGTGATATACTCAGATTGTGGAAGAAAAACCTCAACAAGAAACTACTCAAATTGAGACTACCCCAGAGGAAGAGGTTCCTTTTACTCCTGAAGTTCCAGAAGAAACAGAGAAAAGATGGGTTAAACCGTTAATTTTTTCAATTCTAGGACTATTGGTTGCCGCTGGCCTTGTCTTTGGGGGTTACAAATTAGCCCAAATCCGCCAAGTTCAACTTCAGCCAACTCCGACTCCTGTGGTAGTCCCTACCCCAACCCCGGAACCCACCGCAGACTGGAAGATTTATACGAATACAAAATATGGATATTCGATTAAATATCCTAGCGAGTGGACCGTAGAGGCGATGGTTGGCATACCAGTAGAAACCTTTGAAGAACCAGTAATTAGCGGCCCTCCAAACGCAGATATTCAAGGACAAATGTTTATTGAAGTTAGGCTTAAGGATGAGAGGAATACCCCTAAAGAGGCCTTTGAAAAAGAAAGGTCCTTAGGGGGTATTTTAGAAACAATTACCGAGGAGACTACAACCTTCGCTGGTTATGATGCTTACAAAACCACCGTAAGATACAAGCAAGAAGGCTACAAATATGGGGTAGTGACCAAAGCTATCTATTTAATCAAGGATGATTATCTACACAAAATTTTCTATTCAGAGTGGCACAGAGCAAAAGATATTCAGTCTCTTGATGACTGGACTATAGGCGCTACATTTGACCTCATGCTCTCGACATTTAAGTTTTTAGAGGAAACAAAGGGATGGCAAACTTATATGAGTAGTGAATATAAACTCAGTTTTAAATACCCCACAGACTTTACAATCGAAGAAAACCTCGTTCCCACAAGTAACTACCTCCAAGTCATAGTAAACAAAAATAAACAAGACTCGTTCAATATAAAAGCAAGTAAAGATTATCTGCCAGCAGACGTCACATATTTTCTTGATACACCCGCAATTGGACAGCAAACAATAGGCGATAATACATGGGCAACATACTCTTTACCTGAAGGATATGGCTTGCCTGAGGGTACATCTCCTATATATGGCCTTCAGTTAGAGAAAAATGGCATCCTTTATACCCTATTCTTCGACCAAACCGAAGTTACTAGCACGCAGAACAGAATTCTCTCCACCCTTAAATTTATAGACTAAACTTTTCTTCATAACTAAAAAAGCCCACTAAATCGGGCTTTTCTATTCCTAGCTCCGCGGGTAGGATTCGAACCTACAACCAACTGCTTACACGAACCCCCTTGTTTCCAAAAGGCGTGGACTATCTCATCACCATGACCTTTTTAGGCTTTAGGTGCCGGGCGCTTTACGGTGTATTCACCTAGTCTCTGCACCTTCCCTTCGATAAACTCAGGGCTTGGCTCAGGATTACCCTATCGAAATTGAGTTAGGTTTCCCTGAATTCACCCGGTTTTTCAACCCCGCTTTCGCGGGGAAGCTGCCAAGCTGACAGGCAGCCGCTCTACCATTGAGCTACCGCGGATCGTCGAACGATCCAGTCACGTTTGACGTGACGGATTGTCAAAATACGCTTAAATTATACCTTATTCGAGGTAGTCTTGCAATTTCTTGCGGCGAGAAGGATGCTTGAGTTTACGCAGGGCTTTAGCTTCAATCTGCCTGATTCTTTCCCGGGTCACCCCAAATTCTCTGCCCACTTCTTCTAAAGTCATTGGTTGGTAACCATCTAAACCAAATCTCATTTTCAAAACCCGGGCTTCGCGGTCCGACAAGCTCTCTAAAACTTCCTCAATATTTTCCTTCAATAACTGTTTTGATGCCTGGTCAACTGGCGATGGTTGGGAAGTATCCTCAATAAAATCACCTAAGAGTGAATCCTCTTCATCACCAACCGGCTTTTCTAAAGAGGTCGTGTCTTGGGCAATCTTGAAAATCTCCCTGACGCGGTCAGGCAAAAGCTCCATCTCTTTACCAATTTCTTCAGCTGTTGGCTCTCTGCCTAATTGCTGGGCTAATTTTCTTGAAGTCCGAATAAGTTTATTAATTGTTTCTACCATGTGGACCGGAATCCTGATTGTTCTTGCTTGGTCAGCAATGGCTCGGGTAATCGCCTGGCGAATCCACCAGGTAGCATAAGTAGAGAATTTATAACCTCGGCGCCAGTCATATTTTTCCACTGCCCGCATCAATCCCTGATTACCTTCTTGGATTAAATCCAAAAAACTCATCCCCCGCCCCGCATATTTTTTGGCAATGGAAACAACTAATCTCAAATTAGATTGGATGAGCTTCTTTTTCGCCGCTCGGCTGCCTTTTTCCACTCCTTGAGCCAAATCAATCTCCAGTTCAGCGGTTAACAAAGGAATTCGGCCAATTTCTTTAAGATACATCCGCACCGGGTCAGTCAGGGTCTTGTCCTCCAAAGTAGCCAAAACCTCTAGCTCTCTGGCTAGTTCGGTCGTTGCTTTCTCATCCTCAGCCATCTCTTCTTCAGTAACCGATTCAAAAACATCTACTCCTTCAGCCAAAAACTTGGCGTAGAGGTCATCCAGTTCTTCAACCCGGTTCTCAGCGTCAGGAAAAAGTTTGAGGATTTCTTCTTGGGTAATAAAGCCCTGCTTCTTACCCTTGGCAATAATTTTATTGATATCAATTTTCTTCTTTTTTGCCATTCTTATTTCCTCTATAATTGTCGTTTCACTTCAATTATACTACTCCTCAAGCCCAGACAGCTCGGCAGATAAGTCTCGGAATTGCTCGTGTAATTTTTTCAACTTATCTCTCTCTGCCTTGGTTGGCTTTTTCTCTTTTTCTAACTCACTTATCTGACTACCAATCTCTTTAAGGCCCTCTTTTAAACCCAGTTTCTTTAGCGCCAGTTTTATCTTTGCTAATTCTTTCCTAAATTTTTCTTCACTCTCAATTAGGTCAGTTATTTCCAGTAAATAAAGTCGGTCAAATGCTTCTTTTAGTTCGGCCGGTAACATCTTGGCAAGGCGCTGGCTATCAAGAGTTTTGTAGCGCTTGAGATACCCACTAAGAGCTTCAATAATTCTCTGAAAACGGGGTGTTTTAATAAGTTGCTGAATTTCTCTTTTTCTTAGCAACACCCAATTTTCTGACTGAAAAGCCAAAGCTAATAAATATTCTTCTAAAATCTCTCGCCGGTTCATTGTTTCTACTTTCTCATAATCTTTTCTTTCTGAAGGTGCCTTGGCACTTTCTTCAGTAATAAATTTGGCCACCTCAGCTGCCACTGCTTCTTCTTCAACCCGAAGCCGGTCAGCTAACTGACGGATATAGTGGGACTGAACGACTTTATTACTAATCTTAACCAGAATCGGAGTTAATTCCAAACTAATTCTACGCTTACCTTCAGCAGTTCGGGCATCAAAACGAGAAAAAGCCGAATCAAGAAAATAATCATAAATCGGTACTGCTTTCTTCACCAATTGACGCCAAAGCTTAGGACTTTTTTGGGCAACTTCATCAGGATCCTTACCGCCTTTAACCACAACTACTTTAATCGCCATATCAGCAGCATCAGCTAGCTCAATCCCCCGCCGTGCTGCCTGATCACCCGCCACATCCTGATCCATTGCCAAAGTAACATTCTTAGTAAACCGACCCAAAAGATCAACTTGACCCTGGGTCAAGGCTGTACCCTTAAGAGCAACCACATTTTCCACTCCTGACTGAATTGAAGAAACAGCATCTAGTTCTCCCTCAACAACAATCGCTTCATCCGCTTTTTTAATTGCCGCTTTAGTTTCCACCAAACCATAAAGCAAATCAGATTTATGATAAACCAAGGTTTCTGGGCTATTAATATACTTTGCTTCTTCTTGCTTGGGGTCCAGAGTTCTGCCGGCAAAGCCAACCACATTATTGCGATGGTCGCGCAAAGTAAACATCAACCGACCGCGAAAGCGGTCATAATAGCCGCGCCTTTTCTCGCTTTTAATCACCAGCCCGGCTCTCTCTAAATCCTCTGTTCTGTATCTCTTTTTCTTAACCAAATAGTCTTGTAAAGCTTCCCATAAATTGGGTGAGTAACCGAGTTTAAAACGAGCCAGAGATTCCCGAGTAATTCCTCGACCAAGAATATAGTTAAGGGCTTTCTTTCCAGCTGGATGCTTGGTTAAAAGATAGTGGTAATACTCGCTCGCTAAGTGATTAATTTCATAAAGCAGCTGTTTTTGTTTTTCACTTTCTGATGGTTGATAGCGCCGGAGTTTAACCCCCGCCCGTTTTGCGAGGGTACGTAAAGCCTCGCCAAATTCTATGTTTTCCGTGAGCATTAAGAATTTGAAGATGTCGCCGCCAGCACCGCAGCCAAAACATTTGAAAATCTGCCGCTCGGGTGAAACAATAAAGGAAGGAATTTTTTCGGAATGGAAAGGACAAAGGGCCTTAAAATTACGCCCGGTTTTCTTTAAAGGAGTGTATTCGTTGATGAGTTCAACGATATCAATTTTCCGCCGGATTTCTTCTAATTGATCTTCTGCCATAATTCCCGCATATTCCCCGCATTATTTCCGCAGACTTAGCGGAGAGGATGGGATTCGAACCCATGATGACGTTGCCGCCATACACGCTCTCCAAGCGTGCTCTTTAAACCACTCAGACACCTCTCCTAAAGCAATTTCTGCTGTTTTTCTCTTTCTTCTAAAATCTTCTTAGCTTTGGCTAAAATCTTCTTTTCTGAATCAAAAGTTAATTTTTGGTAGGCTTCTTGATAGGGTAACCATTGACTCTTTTCAATTTCTATTCCATCAACATCATTTCCGGTTTCAGCTTGATATTGCATCAGATAGAAAATAATAATCTTAAAAATTCTTTCTCCTTTAAAAGTATAAAAATAAGTCGTTTTACCAATATTATCCAAAACCTTGACTTTGATACCCGCCTCCTCCTCAACCTCGCGCTTGGCAGTTGTCTCTGTTGACTCCTCCTCTTCAATTATCCCCTTGGCTAAACGCCAATTAATTGGTTTACTTGAATCGCTCCTTTTGGGTTGGACAAGTAGCCATAGCAACTTCTTATTTTCTTTTTTAAAAACAACTCCACCAGCAGAAAACTCCCTTTTAACTGGCTTTTTCTTCTCCGCCATGCGTCCCTGGGAGGATTCGAACCTCCGACCCTCAGTTCCGGAAACTGATGCTCTAATCCACTGAGCTACAGGGACTCAGGGCGGTGGGAGAGGGATTCGAACCCCCGTGTCCCCTTCGGAACGCTTGGTTTTCGAAACCAGCCGATTAAACCACTCTCGCATCCCACCAATGTGCGCCCAGTGAGACTCGAGCTCACAACCTTCCGTCTAAATTTTGTGCGGCTACTCAGAATCGAACTGAGATCTGTGGTTCCGCAAACCACTGCTCTATCCGTTGAGCTATAACCGCAAATTTTGGCGGGTGCTCTATTTAATTGAGCTACGGGCGCAGGTAATAATTCAGGAGGACGATTCTAAAGGAACCCGCCGCGAGAGCCATTCACTGGCATTATCAACCCAGGTTTTTTCTGGTTCCTCAAAAGGAAGATAATCAGAAAGAATTTTTTTAACTTGCTCTTCTTTTGTTTCTCCCAACAACATTAACAATTGGCGGGGCATGCCAAACAAGGTCTCGGTATGTAAAACTTTCTCCCCCCATTTCTCCGTAAACCAAAATCTGCCGAGTTCTCCCCATCGGTATCTCCTACCGCCGGTAACAATCCCTTCATTAGTAATTTTGTGCTCCACCTTTCTCGGCTCAACTGTGGACATAATATAGGCAACAAACATCAAGGCAATTATCACCACAATTAAAAGCCACTCTTTGAGGAAAAGTAAAATCACGCCAATTAAAAAGACAATTGCTCCAATAGTGGTAAAGTATTCCCGACTGCGCCTTTTAAATGGTCTTTCCGAGGCTGTCCAAGCAAGCAAGGTTTTTAATGGCTCTGGTTTAACCACCTGAGCTCTCTCGCCTACTGGCTTTTCGTTTTTCAAAGTACTTTTTTGAGTTGGTTTTTGAGCAGGCATCTTTCTTCTCCTAAGTTAGATTATACTTCGGCACTTCGTTTGCCTCGCATTCGAGCGAAGCGAGAATCAAGCACCGCTTCTAATCTTCCTGTTAATCAGATTATAACATTATCCCCTCTCTTCATGGCGGTGGGGGTGGGATTCGAACCCACGATGGTCTTACGACCATACTGCTTTTCAAGAGCAGCGCAATCGTCCACTCTGCCACCCCACCTGTTTTTCTACCTTCGGTAGATCCGCCGAAGGCGGACAAGACCAGCCGATTAAACCACTCTCGCATCTCACCCCTGGCGGAAGGAGTGGGATTCGAACCCACGTGGCCCTTTCGGACCAACGGTTTAGCAAACCGCCCCGTTTAACCACTCCGGCATCCTTCCTAAACTATCCCTATTTTAACAAAAACTGCCTTAAATTTCATCTTGCCAAGGTCAAGCCCCAAACTTCCTTAGCTCCTGCTCTTTTTAGCACCTGACTACACTCACGCAGGGTGGAACCAGTGGTCCAAACATCGTCGAATAAAATTAATTTAGAATTCATAATGAACAATTTACAATTGGGTTTAATTCTAAAAGCGCCGCGAATATTTTTCTTTCGCTCTTCGCCTTTTAATTTAATTTGTGGCTTGGTGTGTTTATGGCGAGCCAAAATGTCAGTTCGAACTTGCCAATTAAATTTTTCCGCCAGCCTTTTCCCTAAAAGTTCGCTTTGATTAAAGCCCCGCCAGCGCTGGCGCCGAGGATGAAGAGGAACGGGGATAAGGGTGGACAAGGCTTGAGGTTGTCCCCTTCGGGGGATTCCTTCGGAATGGAAACCTGGAGGTAAATATTTAGTACTTAATCCAATCAGCTCCTCAGCTAAATCAGTAATAAACTTGTATTTCAATTTGCCAATCGCTTCTTTGATTATTCCTTTATAAACAAAAATTGAGGTCAAACCATCAAGAGAATATCTTGTCTGGCAGCGAGGATGGGCTCTGCCACTAATGGCTGGTCTTTCACAAACCGGACAAACTTGATTTTCAATTAATTTTATAGTTTGACGACATTCTTGGCAGAAATATTCTCCCCGCCGTCCACAACCCAAGCAACGACGGGGAAACAAAAAATCAAGCAGCATTAAATAAATTCTAACAAAAAAAGACACCTTAATGGTGTCTTTTTCTTTGTGGAGATGGCCGGGATGAACCGGCGTCCGAAAAGAATTTTTAAAAACTTCTACAAGCTTAGCTAACTCTTGTTTGTCGTTTTAACCTGATCCTGTTAGCCGGAAAGCTAAAACCAAGACTAATTAATACTTGGCCACAATCGTGTAGTCAGCGATTGTGGTTGTATCCCGACTGGGTTTATGCCCGCTAAGTCCCATCGGGAGAGAACCTAACAGACCGCAACTATCCTCGCTTAAGCTACACGAGCGTACGCATAAGCATAGTTGCTACCAACTGATTTGTTGGCGTTTATTTTTTAGCTCTGTTTAACAACTTTTAGCTAAAGTTGGCTTGCCGTTTTTAAAGAGCTCTTTCCGTCGAGACTTACATCCCCTTATCTTTTAAAGTTTGCTGAATTTCTCTTTCAATCGCTTTTCTTTTCTTCGCTTCTCTTTTATCATATTTCTTCTTTCCTCTTGCCAAAGCGATTTCTAGCTTGATCTGACGGCCCTTAGTATAGCATGAAACAGGTATAATAGTCAAACCTTTTTCTTTGGTCTGCTGGGTCAATTTTAAAAGCTCATTTTTATGTAAAAGTAGTTTCCGGCTGCGCCGAGGATCATAATCTCGATTATCAGCAAAGGGATAAGGATTGATATAGGCATTAAGCAACCAGGCTTCGCCACCAATAATCCTGGCAAAGCTCTCGCTCAGACTCATTTTCCCCGCTTTAACTGACTTGACTTCAGCACCAGTTAAGGCAACTCCCGCTTCAAATTTTTCGAGGAGATGATAGTCGTATCTGGCACGGCGGTTGATAATTTTTTTCATCTAATCTCAATGGCAAAAATCTGATTACCTGATAACAATAAAATCTTTTTTTCTTCCTCAGAGGCAACTAAGCCAACAATATCCCCCATGCCTTGCCAAAGATATTGGGAATTATATTCGCCTGATTTATTAATAACCACTACCCGCGAGTTGCCTTTATCAACAATATAAAGATTTTCCTGGTCATCATCAGTAAAAATCCCGGTGGGATTATTGAAAGGCTGGTCTAAACCAGAAATAGTAAAAGGGTCTCTCCCTCCTTGAGTGAATTTAAGAATTGTTCCGTTCTTTTTTAAAACCCAAATTGAACCATCAATACTCATACCGACAGCATCACTGAAATCAAACTCTTCGCCTTTCAGCCAACGGCGGTAAGCCCCAAAACCACCTTCCATCCCCGGATATTTCCAAATTTCTCCCCCTTTATCAAGCAAATAAAGACTGCCACCAAAAGCACGAAAATCAATAATTTCTCCCCACTCCTCATCAGCCTCTATGACCAACTTTTCCCGCTTAGTTTCTTTATCAAATTCAAGAATCCCTCTTTTGGTGAGTAAATAAATCTTGGGCAAGAAAACCGCCACCTGCTGACCATCAGTCAAACTTTCTCCCCCGGCTAAAATGGCTGATTGCCTGGTCGCTATTTTCAAGCTATATACCGCTTTTTTCTCCTTATCAAAAATGACCACTTCGCCCCCGGAAATAGCCAGGTCATCTCCTTTAGCCCCATCTTTAATAAAAACCAAATCAAAAAAACTAGTTGGCTCAACCTCATGTTCGTGCATCACCAAAGAAAGTGATTGTTCCAATTCTGTTTTGAAATCAATGACCGCCTGGCTCGCTTCTTCATCGCTGATTTCATCAATTAAATCCCTTGCCTCAAGTAATAATTGGCGCGCCCTAATCGGATTAAGCTCAATCAAGGCATTGCCTTCATCTTTCTTGATTTGGGCTTGTCTTAAAATAGCTGCTTGTCCACCGCCTTCTTGATGACGACTCCGCTGTCTAACTCCCAAAACAACACTGACCATCAATAAAACCAGAAGAATCACCGCCACATTCATTAAGGTTTTCCGCGGTCTTTCCTTCTCTTTGTCTTCTTTAGCCAAATAAATTGCCCGGCGTTTCAACTTTTTCTCTACCTTAAAAAGAAGTAATTGGCCTAATCTCACTCCTTGTTTTGACAAATTGGTAAGCTTCTGCTTAATGTTGGCTCTGAATCGCTGTTTTTCGAAGGTTGGTTTTTCCTCTGGCAGCTTCTCTTTTGGAGGAAGAACAGTCTTAGGTTCCTCTTCTATCAAACTTTCTATTTTCAAGACCGCTGCTGCTGCCCGACCATCCTCTTTTCGACCATGAATCATGGGCGCTAAAAACTCGGCGGCTTCATTGGCTGAATCGGCTGACAAAGCGGCTTTAATTGCTCCCTCAGCCAAAAATGAGAAAAATTTTTGGCTGCCTAAAAGAAAGACGTCACCACTGGTCGCTCGCCCACTGGCGACCTCTACTTTCCCTTCTTCACCTGACAAAACAGTCGCTATTTTCCCTTCCCGTTGAACCAAAACTTTTCCCCTACCGGCAACGGCAAAATATATTATCTCTCCGACTAAAGCGACGGCTCCAATTTCTACTGTTGCCTCTTTCCCCGTTTCTTCTAAAACTTGCGCCAAAGCGTTTCTTAATTGATCAATCGCTTTTTCCTCCAGATGGCCATAATACTCTTCATGAAGACGGGAAATTATCTCCCTACCAGCAGTGACTATCTCTCCTTCAGTTAACTCAGAAAGGCTAATGACGGCTAAAAATTGACCTCTTTTAGCTAATTTTTCTTTTTCCGTAGGGGAGAAGGTGTGAACTTGAGACCAAGCTTCATCAGTAGCGGTTCCCACAATCTTGGCAGTTTCAAGAAGAAATTTTTTCATCAATTTAGAAAGCGAGAAGAATAATCAGCAATAAACCAATAATCATTCCTAAGTGAGCCCAGGCAACAATCTTGATAGGCAAATCAAAAGACCCCTCTAAAGTTTTACTCATCAAACCCACTTGTCGAATAAAAATTACCCCAAAAGCCAGATAAAAAAGCATCCCAAAAAGAAATAGACCTTTTAAAACCCAACTCAGGCGGAAGCTAAAATTAGCTAAGTATTCAACTAATCTTTCAAAAGGGGTCATCTTACTCTCCCTTCCAGTTTTTCTTGTTCTTCTTCAAGAATTAATTGATTAAGGATTTTAATTACTTCTTCTGGTTGGGGAATATCTTCAAAAATAAACTCCCTTTGTTCAGCCGCTGTCTGAATGTGGACATTACCATAGTTAAAAAGAGAACGAACAAAACCACCCATTTTTACGCTGATGTCTTGAATCATATCAATTTTTGTGCTGGAGATATCCCGATAAAGAATGTTGGGAAAATCAATATCCACCACCCTTTCATCAGTGACGATATTAACATTGAAAAACCACATCAGAAAATTCTGAAAGGCATAAGAAAAAGCCAAAAGATACCAGGTCAAAAGGGTAAGAGTGCGAAAACGGAAAGAACTAAAGATTTCAGGAAAAAGCCTGAAGACTATACTTGGTAACAAAATCATAACTACGGTAATCAACACCCATCTAAAATTAGTTATCAAATGGCGTCTAGTCAAGAGAATAATCTTTTCTTTTCTTTCTTGAGTATCAAAAGTAATTTTTTTGGGACGAATAACTAGGGATGCCAGGGGATTAGTAGTTCTTTGGGCTTTGAGTTCATCAGCTACTGTTTCAGCCTTAGCCGCTTTGAGTTTAGTAGGCGGTTTCTCTGGTTTTTTTTCTTTGTCTTTGGCAACGTAAATATCTGGCATCCTGTCAATTATTTTATCACTTCTGCTCAATATTAAACAATGGACCAACAATCTGAATATTGGCTGGTGCTCGGAGATTAAAAAAATTCTTAAACTCAGGCCCGTCAAAACTCCTTGTCCCAGCATCACCAGAAACGCTAACCGTTGTCGTCCTACCTATCCCCTTATCCCAATCAACAGAAACATTAGAAACGCTACTATAGGGAGTAATTCCTCTGCTACGAAGTTCCTGTTTTACTTTCTCCTCATTCCAAATTTCTCCTCCATAAGGATGAGGTTTATCGGTTTGATATAAATGCTCGCGGGTTGAGGAGTCCTCTCTTGCAAGAAGCAAAACATTAACAATGTCGGCTACTTCTTCTGATTTGAGCCAGGCAGATTTTCCATACTCACTACGCCACCCCTGAGCGGCATAAAAACAAAGGGAATCTCTGTCATAGGCTTTACCCTGAAGATCACCAAAATTAGCTACTTCACCACTGGTATCTCTCATTCTTTTTGTCCAGGGCTTGTAACTCCAGCCAACATCGGATGAGGTAAAAGTGTAACCTCCTGAAGTTGAGGCATACCAAGCAGTAATCGCCTGACCACTATGAATTGCCACTTCTCCCTCAGTTGCTCGAACCGCCGCTTCCCAATTACCCCCCTTGTTACCGCCTTTATAAACCTGACATTGCTGGGTGGTGCAGATTTCATTGGCGCCGTTATTGGTATAAGCTAAAGCATAAGACCGGGCTGCCACTGCCTGGGCTTTTTGGGCTTCAATCGGCCAACTCTCTGGCATCTCATAAATCCCTAATAAATACTGCTCTAAAGGCATTTCGCCATAGCCCTGGACTCTAATGTTAATATTGGGTTTCTTCTCAAGAGTAATTCCTTCATAATAAGCATTAAGAATATCTTGATAAGACTGCCCGGCTTTGGCCCGACCATAGGCGCCATATTGATTCATCCCCACCCGGTGGGGAATGCCAAAAGTATAAAAGGCAAAGGCGGGACGAAAGCCTGGTTCGAGGTTTCTGTCATCAACACAAACCAAGGGTCCAGCTCCTAAGGTTGGCGGCAGATTTAAACTCGCCAGTTTTTGAGCTAGCAATTGTTGTTGTTTGGTAGTCAAAGAAGCAATGGCTGATTCAACTTTCTCTACTTCTCCTTCTAGAAAACTGGCTCTTTCATCAACTTGTTTTTGGACTTGAGATAAACTAGCTTGACTCCGTTCATAGGTGGCTTTATCCTCTTCAAGTTTTCTCAAGTCAGCTGAGATTTGGATAATCATCAACCGGTCCTGATTAACTGCTTGTTGGCGGAAAGTTAGCTCGCGAGTCAGTTCTTGGGCGGTGGTGGAAGATAAAAGTAAAAGAAGAGGAGAAAATCTTTGACTGTTAATATAGTAACTTCTCACCCTAGCCGCTAAAAGCTCTTTTTGAAAAGCCAAGTCTACCTCCCGCTCAAAGATGCTCTCCTCAAGCTCTTTCAACTTAACGGCAATGGCGTTAAGTTTTTTTTGAATATCCTCTAATTGAGTTTTAAGCTCAGCCAGTTCAGCTTTATTGCGCTCATGGGCCGGTTTTAAAGCATCAATAATTTTTTGAATTTCGGAGATTTGGCAATCGTAGTCTGTATCTGGACATGCGGCTCTCGCAATTAGAGTAAAAGAAAAGAGGAGAAAAGTCGAAACTAATAAAATGGCAGCTCTTTTCATTCTGTTCCAAGTATACCATAGCCGTTAATTCAGCCCATATTGCGTCTCATAAAATAATTGTGTTAGACTGAAAAAGATGAGAAAAATAGTTTTCTTATTCTTTTCTATCTTGATTTTGTTTACACTCTACGCAAGCGATACTTTCGCTGCCTGTCAAATTTCAGCCCCTGATTCTGCTAGGTATAACAGCCAGATAACGGTAACTGTCGATCAGGTACCATCACCACCAACAGATCAAATGCCAGGATTAAGTGTCCGTGATTCGAATGGCAGCGAAATAGGGTGTTATCCTCTTCCTTGGCCAAACGCAACCGTGGTAGGAGTAGGTCTTCCCAGTGCTGGAACCCATGCTACCCTTAGGGTCGAAATGAGGGAGTGCACAAGCGCTCTCTGTTACAGTTGCGGAAAATTTATCTCCGGTCCCGACTGTACAAAAATGGTCAATCTAACCGGGGCGCCCCCGCCAAGTCCTTCCTGTAGTGTGGCTGTTACTCAAAGCCAAATCAAAGTCACTACCCAAAATCTGTCTTGTGCTGAAATAGGTTATTGCTTCTCTGTTCTTAACCCAAATGGATTCAGTGAAAGTACGCAATGTAAATATTGGGGAGGGCAATGTAATGGAAGCATGGTTGTAGATTTCATTTCCCAGGTTGGTTGGAAATCAGGAACATATACCGTTGAGGTTAGAAAACCAGGTACCCACGGAGACTTAGTAACATCTTGTGGGTTCTACTATACAGCACCAGGTCCTTCCCCGCTTCCACCTACTGGCTGCGATGACCCAGACGCAATCCCCACCGCCATCGGCTGCATCAATGTTAAAAGCCCGGAAGGATTTGTTGGATCGATTTTAACCTTGGCTATCGGCATTGGTGGGGGAATTGCTATGCTTTTAATCATCTTTGGTGGGATTCAAATTTTGACTTCGGCTGGCAATCCTGAAAAAATCCAAGCAGGCAAAGAATTAATTACTTCCGCTATCGCTGGTTTAATTTTAATTGTCTTTTCTGTTTTTATTTTGCGTATAATTGGAGTAGAAGTATTAGAAATATTCAAATAATGCAAATCTTAGCTGTTGCCTTTCCCAATATAACTGATCCATTAGGAGGAAAATTTAGCGACATCGGCGACATCATTAACAACCTGGTGCCTTATATCTTTGCTTTAGCAGGTTTAGCCCTGCTTTTTATTCTTATCTTGGGTGGTTTTGAGCTAATGACTTCGGCTGGCGACCCGAAAAAAATGGAGGCTGCCAAAGGAAAAATAACTAATGCCGTCATTGGCTTTATTATTATCTTTGTTGCTTTTTGGCTAGTTCAGATTTTGGAAGTTATTTTCGGGTTAACGATTTTTTAGTTAGCTTTTTATACACTTCAAATTTTCCTCCACCAATCCTCCGAGTTCTCTTTTGATACTCAGCAATGGCTTTATCTAGCTTGGCTGGACTAAAAGCCGGCCAAAGGGTATCAGTAAAATAAAGCTCGCTGTAAGACATCTGCCATAAAAGAAAATTGGAAAGCCTCATTTCTCCCCCAGTTCGAATAATTAAATCAGGGTCAGGAGCATCATTGGTCCAAAGAAATTGACCAAACATCTCTTCATTAATTTTTTCTGGAGGAATTTCCTCTTTAACTATTTTCTTAACCGCCCGGACAATTTCATCCCGACCACCATAATTTAAAGCCACATTGACCTTTAGCCTTTCGTGTTTCTTAACAATCGTGAGCATTTCTCTAATCGCCTTAACCACTTTTCGGGGAAAAGCCTGAAACTCGCCCAAAACAGCTACTTTAATGCCTTTTTCTTTATACTCCTCTTTCCTTTCATCAACCGCCTTAGTCAGAAGGTC
>JAHIFH010000044.1 GCA_018900995.1 Patescibacteria group bacterium
AACTTATCAAGTTCTTCTTGGTCTTCGTCAATATCCAGTAAAGTTAACTGCGATTGTTACCATGTCTGATTCAGGTGGGTCAAGTGGGCGGTTACGGCGGGATTTAGGTATTTTGCCTCCGGGTGATGTTCGCCGGGCTCTAATGGCTCTTTCTGGCTTTAAGCTGAGAAAAAATACTATGAATCAGCTTTTTGATTTTAGGTTCAATAATGGCGAGTTGGCAGGGCATTCCTTAGGTAATCTTCTTTTAGCTGCTCTAACCCAGATTATGGGTAGGGAAGATTTAGCTATTTCTGAGGCAGCCAAAATTTTGGAAATTTCCGGTCAAGTTTTACCAGTGACTACTAATAATACAGATTTAATTGCTCGTTTAAAGGACGGGACAGTTATTAGAGGCGAGAAAAACATTGATTTTCGAGAAATTAAGCCAAATGTTCCCATCAAAGAAGTTTATCTTTCTCCTAAAGGAAGAATATTTTTAGGGGCAAAGAAGGCTATTTCCGAGGCAAATTTAATTGTTTTGGGACCAGGCGATTTATACACTTCCATTGTTCCAAACCTTTTGGTTAATGGAGTTTGTCAGGCGGTTGCTCGTTCAAAAGCAAAAGTGATTTATATTTGTAACTTGATGACGAAGCGTGGAGAAACTGATAAATTTTCCGTAAGTGATTTTATTAGAGAAATAAAAAAATATTTAGGTCCATCAGCTAACAAACTTGCCGTGGTCATTGTTAATACTAAACTAAGATTGCCGACTTCGGTTGCCAAATGGTACAAAAAGTATAAATCCGAGCCAGTTGAATTTGACAAAGAGAATATTAAGGGATTGAAAATTATTACTGGTTCTTTTGCTACCTCAGGGAAATTCATCCGTCACGACCCCCAAAAACTCAGTCGGGTAATGATGAAATTGGTGTGATACAATATCTTCGATGAAGAAGATTATTACTCATACTAATCCCGACTTAGATGCTGTTACTGCTGTTTGGTTAATTAAGCGGTTTTTACCTGGGTGGGAAGAAGCAGGAATTGATTTTTGTAAGTATCAGTCAACTTATGAGGGTAAACCGGTTGATTCTGACCCCAATGTTCTTCATGTTGATATTGGGGAAGGGAAATTAGACCACCATCAGTTAGAGGAAATTACTTCCGCTTCTAAACTTTGTTTTGATTACATTAAACAGCAAAGAAAAGGACAGCCTTTAAAAGAGCTGGATGAAAAAGCCCTAGTTCAAATAATTGAAGTGGTAAAGGAAGTGGATAATGCCCGGGATTTAAGTTGGCCAGAAGTTGACGCGGCGCGCAATAATTTTTATCTTCATGTTTTAATTGCCGGGATTAGAGGAATGGCGGGGAGTGATGAGGAGGCGATGAATTTTGGCTTAAAAGGAATGGATGCTGTTTTTCATCAAGTTAAAAAAAGCATTGATGCTCAAAAAGAATTAAAAAAAGGGGTTAAATTCGAAAGCCAATGGGGGAAAGCGATTGCCATTGAAACAGGCAATGACAATGTTTTGTGGGAGGGAGAAAAGAAAGGTTATTGTTTAGTGATTAGAAAAGACCCAGAAACAGGCGGAGTAAGGATTTACGCTCGTTATGATACTGAAGTTGATTTGACAAAAGCGCATGATAAATTCAAGGAAATGGACCCAAATTCAGAGTGGTATCTGCATCAGTCAAAGAAATTGCTACTTAATATGGCAAGCGGGAAAAAGATGAAACCAACAAAGTTGAGTTTAGAAGAGATTATGAAAATTTTAGAGGGAAAATAGCTGTTTACCGGATCGTCAATTCCTAACGATCCGGGATCGTAGGCACGAAAGCGTGAAAGATTGTATTTTTTGTAAGTATGCTAAAGGAGAAAATCCACCAAGCTTTGTCTATCAAGACAAGGGTTTTATTGCTTTTAATGATATTAATCCTTTGGCTCCTGTTCATATTCTGATTGTTCCCAGAAAACATATTAAAGGTATTCAATTTGTTGAAAAAAAAGACCAGGCAATTTTGGGAAAAATGTTTTTGGTTGCCCGCAAGATTGCTGAGCGAGGAAATTTAAAGGGTTATAAATTATTCTTTAATTGTGGTAAACTAGGAGGGCAAGGCATATTTCATCTACATCTTCATTTAGTCGGTGGCTGGAAAAATCGTAAAGAATTCCACAGGCTGATTGAGGGGAGACTTGGGAAGGGAGGTGTTTTATGAAGTGGCGACAATTGTTCGTAAAAAACCAGGGGAGTCTGATGATAAGCTTATTGCTAAATTTCGGAAGAAAGTTCAAGTTGAACAGCTCTTGACGGAAATTAAGGAAAGAGAGTTCTATAAAAAACCATCGGTCAAGAAAAAGGAGAGATTAGCTGAGGCAAGAAGAAGAAAAAAAAGAGGTTGATGAAGAAAGACAAGATTCAATCAGACTTAAATCAGGCTCTAAAAGATAAAAAGGAAGTAGAGGTTTCGACTCTGCGTTTGCTTTTATCGGAGATCCATAACCAAGAAATTGCTAAACAAGCGGAATTAACTGAAGAAGATTTCATCGAGGTTGTTCAAAAAGAAATTAAAAAAAGAAAGGAAGCAATTGAGGCTTACCAAAAAGGAAAGCGGGATGATTTAGTCGCCAAAGAAAAGGAGGAATTGAAGATTCTGAACAAATATCTCCCTCAACAAATGTCTTCACAAGAACTGGAAGCAAGTATTCAGTCAGTTATAAAAGAAATAGATGCTAGTAGCATGTCCGACTTTGGCAGGGTCATGGGAGCGGTGATGGCGAAGGTTAGAGGCAGGGTTGATGGCAAAGCGGTGAGTGAGTCAGTCAAAAAAGCCTTGGGTGATTGATACACTCTGATATATTTATTAATAGTTGACAGCTTCGAATGATTTCCGTTTTAATAAAGCCAACGAATCGTTCTCCTGCTCAGAATAAAAGAGCTTGTCAGATTATAGAGTCATTTCTTAAGAAGCAAAAGATAGATAATGTTGAGGTGAGCCTGAGATTTGTGAATAGCCAGGGGATGAGAGAGCTGAATCGGCAATATCGAGGAATTGATAAACCAACAACAGTCTTGACTTTTTCTCAGCAGGAGACAAAAGAAGGGCGGGCTTTTCCAAAGCCTCCAAGAAAATTGATAAGTTTAGGCGATCTGGTTATTTGTTTGGCAGAAATACAAAAACAAAGCCAGTCTCTTGAACCATTATTAATACATGGACTAAAAAATTTAATAAAAGTCAATGAACGACAATCGGGTTTATTATCTCAAATATCGACCCCAAAAAATCTCCGAACTTGATTTAACCGCTGTCCGTGAAAGTTTAGAGAAAGTTCTTAAATCCAAAAAAGTTCCTCATGCCCTTCTTTTTACTGGACCAAGAGGAACCGGAAAAACTTCGGCGGCAAGAATTTTTGCCAAAGCGATTAATTGTCAAACTAAAAGAAGAACCTACGAACCTTGTAACCGCTGTGGAATTTGCCAAGCGATTACTGATGGCAGTGCCATTGATTTGCTCGAGATTGATGCCGCTTCAACTCGGGGAATAGATGATATTCGAGACCTCCGTGACAAAATCAAACTGGCGCCAGCCGAATGTAAGTATAAGGTTTATATTATTGATGAAGTCCACATGCTCACCAAAGAAGCTTTCAATGCCTTGTTAAAAACTCTCGAAGAACCTCCGGAACACGCCATTTTTATTCTTTGTACCACTGTCCCAGAAAAACTGCCGGATACCATTGTTTCTCGTTGTTTGCGAATGAACTTTAAAAAAGCTAGTACGGATGAAGTATTGAGGTCATTAAAAAGAGTGGTCCAGGGAGAAAAATTGAAAGTAGAAAAGGGTGTTTTGGAAGAAATTGCCCAGTCAGCCGATGGCAGTTTTCGCGATGCTCAAAAGATTCTTGACCAAATGGCAATGGTGAAAAAGAAAATTGGCTT
This sequence comes from Patescibacteria group bacterium, assembly GCA_018900995.1. Lineage (GTDB taxonomy): Bacteria > Patescibacteriota > Microgenomatia > PFEM01 > JAHIFH01 > JAHIFH01. The sequence continues at coordinate 3,924 of JAHIFH010000044.1, forward strand.
GAAAGAAACAAAGGAACTTTTAGGCAGAATCGAAGCCACCGCGCCAGGGAAATTATTACAATTATTGGCTGATAGAAGCCTGAAAAGCGCTTTATTGGAAATTGACCGAATTGTTTCTTTAGGAGCAGATTTATCTCAATATTGTCAAGATATTTTAGACAGATTGCGGCTGGGGTTATTGTCTAAAGCTGGTTTAACAGAAATAAGCTCGCCAGAAGAGGTAGCTAAATTTAGCGTTCCCGAATTAACGGATTTAATCCGCCTTTTCTCCCAAGCAGCCAACGATTTGAAAACCAATCCCATTCCCCAATTGCCTTTGGAGTTGGCGGTGGTTGAATGGCTCGGAGAAGAGAAATCCAAAGAGCCCGAGAAAAGTGAAAAGAAAGAAGTAAAGGAAAATCCGCCTGCCACAGCAGGGAGGACAAGTCAACAAGATAGCACCTTATTCAAAGAAATTAAAAAGCGTTGGCAAGAAGTTTTGGCGGGAGTACGACCCCTTAACCACTCTGTTGAAGCTTTGTTAAGAGCGACCCGTCCCGTTGAAATTCAGAATGGTGTTTTGGTCCTCGAAGTTTTCTATGAGTTTCATAAGGAGAGATTGGAAACTGATAAATGTCGGTTAGTAGTTGAAGAAGTAGCCAGCGAAGTCATCAATAAACCTCTTAAACTGCGCTGCATTTTAGGACAAAGAGAAAAAGTGTCGAGTGAAGAAAAGAGTGAGCCAGACGCTATCGAAATGGCTGAGGAAATTTTTGGCACTCGGTCTAATTGACAAAAGCTACTTCTTTCGTTATCCTTTTCTCAATGGCAATCACTGATAAATTTCAACAATTAAGGGACTTGAAAAAAATGCGCGACCAGGCAATGGCGATTCAGCGGGAATTGGCAGCTGAAGAAGTGGTGGTTGAAGAACAGGGAGTGAAAGTGGTGATGACCGGTGACCAGAAAATTAAAAACTTGGAAGTCGATGGCGAAAATCAAAATCGATTAATTGAGGTTTTAAACAAAGCAATTAAAAAATCCCAGGAAATCGCCGCTAAGAAGCTTCAAGAAATGAGCGGGGGACTTTCGGGACTTTTGGGGAAATAGATTTGTGGTAAAATCTTCTTAATGAGACTTCCTACACCAGTTCGGAAATTGATTGAGTCATTTGAAAAACTACCAGGGATTGGGCCCAAAACCGCCCAGCGATTGACTTTTTACTTGCTTCATGTACCTCAAAAACAACTTGATGAATTTGCCGAAGCGCTTGGCACACTTAAAAAAAATACAGTTTTATGTTCAATTTGTTTTAATGTTTCGGAAAAAGACCCTTGTCCGATTTGCTCCAATCAGAGTCGGGATAAATCTATTATTTGTGTGGTTGAACAACCTCTAGATGTTTTGGCTTTAGAAAAAACAGGAGAATATAAAGGCGTTTATCATGTTTTTCATGGAGCGATTTCGCCTCTAAGTAATATTGGTCCGGATGAGCTTCATATTCGGGAGTTATTGCCAAGGTTGAAAAATGGCGAAGTGGAAGAAGTGATTTTGGCTACTAATCCTAATATGGAAGGTGAGGCGACAGCCATGTATGTTGCTAAGTTGATAAAGCCTTTAGGAATTAAAGTTACCCGCTTGGCCCACGGACTTCCGGTTGGAGCAGATTTAGAATATGCCGACGAGGTAACTCTCTCGCGGGCGATTGAAGGAAGAAGGAAATATTAAGTAAAGTCTTTATGCTCTTTTCTCTGGAGGCTCTCCCCAGCGAGGGGGCATAAAAAGATTTTCAGATGCCCTTTCTAACTCACCAGAAGAGAATGCTCCTACCTTGAAATAAGTCGACACAGGACTAGTTTGTCTTTTTTTCTCAAGGGGTTTTTCTATTTTTTCTTCTTGTCCCTCGTCTACAGCCATATCTTCTCCTTTCGTGAAAGATTAACTACATTCAGCCTAGCGGAATTGTTTGAGCTTTGTCAAGGGCGAATTGTAATGTTAAAATAAATCTATATGCCCAAAAAAATTGCCCGAGATATTGCTCGGCAAGTAAAACAGTTGGGAGAAGAGATAGTCGAAGAAGCTAAAGAATTACCTGGCGGGATGGTTAGAGCAGCTGGTGAACAAATAGGCATCTTACCTAGAGGATGGGGTGAAGAGTCTGAAGCTCAACTTTCAACCCGACTGATTCAGGAGAAAAAGGAAGAGGAAGAGAAAGAATTAGCTTTTGCAAGAAAAAGAATCAAGGAGTTGAGCCCACAGCCCAGCCAGCCTAAACCTGAAGAGGCCCCAGAAGAAATTAAGAGACAAAAAGAGTTAACCAAAGAAGCAGAGAGGAAGAAAGAAGTGCCTAAGGTGCCAGGGAAAAAACCGCGAGGTTCAGCGTTATTATCATTAAGAGTTAAAAAACATCGAGGCACAGGCGAAATTAGGACTGGATTATGAAAATCAAACTCTACAACACCTTAAGCAAAAAGAAAGAGATTTTTAAGCCTCTGAAAGCAGATTATGTTCGTTTCTATGACTGTGGACCAACGGTTTATTGGTATGCCCACATTGGTAATATGTGGCGTTATGTGATCTCTGATCTTTTGCGTAGAGCCCTAGAATACAATGGCTATAAAGTTAAACAAGTAATGAATATTACTGATGTAGGTCATCTAACTGAGGACGATTTGGCAGCTGATACTGGCACTGACAAGATGGAAGTTGCCGCTAAAAGAGAGAAAAAGACACCTGAGCAGATTGCTAATTTTTACACCAAAGCTTTTTTCAGAGACACGGAGAGACTCAATATTGTTCATCCTCATGTAGTTCCCAAGGCGACCAAGCATATTAAGGAAATGATTGAGCTCATAAAGGCTTTAGAGAAGAAAGGCTATACCTATTGGGCTGGCGACAAATATTTTGTTTATGATATTTCTAAATTCAAAAACTACGGCAAACTGTCAGGAAAAAATTTGGAAGAGCTTAAAGCAGGAGTAAGACTCGAGCCTGTTCCTGGCAAAAAAAATCCTTTTGATTTCGCCCTTTGGATAAAAGACCCCAAGCACTTAATGCACTGGGATTCGCCCTGGGGGGCAGGCTATCCTGGTTGGCATCTTGAATGTTCAGCCATGTCAATGAAATATTTAGGACCAAGTCTAGATATTCACACTGGCGGCGAAGATAATATTTTTCCTCATCATGAGAACGAAATTGCCCAGTCCGAGGCAGCTACTGGCAAAAAATTCGTTCGCTATTGGGTTCATATTCGTCACAATTTGGTGAACGGGGCGAAGATGAGCAAGTCTAAAGGCAATTTTTATATCTTGCAAGATTTAATTGATAAGGACTATGACCCCTTAGCTTTTCGTTATTTGTGTTTAACTGTTCACTACCGGAAGAATCTTAATTTCACCTGGAAATCTTTAGAGAGCGCCCAGAAAGCCTTAAATAAGTTGCGCCAGCAAGTAGCGGGGTGGAAAACCGGCAAAAAAGGCGTTCCCGAATTTGAGAAGAAGTTTTTAGAAGCGATTAATAATGATTTAGACATGCCTCGAGCTTTAGCTGTTGTTTGGGATTTGGTAAAATCGAAATATCCGGATTCAGCGAAAAAAGCCTCGCTTTTAAAATTTGATCAGGTATTGGGTTTTCGCCTGGCGGCTCAGACTAAAGTTAAGATAAAAATTCCGACCGAGGTCAATCAATTGGTGGAGAAGCGAGAAGAATTAAGAAAAGAGGGGAAATGGCAAGAGGCGGATAAAGTTCGGCAGCAAATCAAAAAACTTGATTGGCAAATTGAAGATACAGCCAAAGGACCAAAATTGAGGCCTGTCCATCGCATCAAACGCGATTAAGATGAAAGAAAAAATCCTGCCCATTTTGATATTTGTCTTTTTAGGACTGGCAGTGGCTAATTTGATTGCTTTAGATATTTCTTGGCTCCAGGCTCGGCGTTATCAGGGAGAAATAAGCTTTCCTTCTCAGCCAGCCCCAAGCCCAATCTCCACCCCAACTGCCACCATAACTTCAGAAACAGATACTTGTGGTCCAGTTTGTCAAGAAACAATTAACCAGAAAGTGGCTGAAGCCATTGCCTCTATCCCAGAGACAGAAACAGTTAAGGAAACAACCGTTGTTCAGAAAACAACGGAGACCGTTTCTCAACCAACGGTGATTTATATTCCTCTTGGAGGGGGTGGGTCAACCACTAGCTTAGATTGGGCTGATGTTGGGAATGCCGAGGTTTATTTGGATATTAGTGATTACCCCAATCTTGACCGGGCTTATTTTGAAGGTTTTATTCGGGTTAAACATGGCAACGGCAGAGCTTTTGCCAGGCTTTATGATGTCACTCATAGTATTGGCGTTCAGGGCGGAGAGATATATACTAATAATGAGAGTTTTACTTTGGTTGAGTCTGGCTCATTAAGCTTTTGGCAAGGGAAAAATCTTTATCGAGTTCAAGTCAAATCATTGAACGGTTATGAAGCTTTTTATGATTCTGGTAGAATAAAGTTAATCTTAAAGTGATAATATAGATTAGATGCAAAAGAAATTCAAAAAAAGAGAGATTTTGATTGTTTTCAGTGTTTTGTTCATTCTGGTTATTCCGGCAATTTTGATTGTGACTAGTGCTACTTGGTTAGGGCGAACCTGGATTAGGCCAGAGGTTGAAGAAGAAGTGACTGAACATGTAATTCCGACCGAGATTCTGGCGGATAAGATAAAATACAAGGATGAGTTTTTAGTTGTTAGGGGACGAGTACTTGAAGAAGATGTGGTTTGTGAGCGGATAGATTGTCCTTCAGATGATCCTTGCTGTGGATGCAAAGATGAAAGAAATCTGGTTATTACTGATGTGGGTTCAGCCATTATTACTCAGATGCCAGGCAAGCTTGTTTTATCAACCCCTGAAGAAGAGGCATTTTGTCATCGAAGAAAAAATAGTTGTGAATTTGAGTGTCCAGACTGGCGCCCGGGAGGAATTTACGAGATTAAAGGAATTTTTAGAGCAACGCCACCTCCACAAGGGAGTGGTTTAAGAATTTATTTTGGTTATTATCTTGAAGTTCACGAGAAGAAATTAGTCAGGGGTGTAGGCCTTATTGAAAAGATTACGGCATTATTTAATGGTTTGAAAAATATCATCGCCAGTTCCAGAACGAGTGGCTACTATATTCTTCATTGAAAATGTCTCTTTCTGTCAGGATAGTTGGAACGCAAAGCTACCTTTTCTTCTGATAGTAAGACTTCCAAGGGAAAAAAAAGGGAAAATAATTATTGATAGGGACGAGTTGGGGAGAATTGTCCGCTCAGAATCTCCACCAATAAGTTTTATGCGGTTTAAATAAAATTAAAACAATGCCCCAAAAACAAATCCGGCAGTAGTGGTCATAATGATGATTAAAGCAGTATAGACAATTGTCTTTTTTACTCCCAAGACCTTACTTACCACCAACAGGCTTTGAATAGAAACAATCGGGTCAGCCAAAATGTAAGAAAGAAGCGGTCCCTTACTCATTCCTAAATCCAAAAAAGTTTTGGCAATCGGCACCTCCACCAAGGCAGGAAAATAAGCCACAACGCCAAATAAAACTCCTGCCAGGTTTGCCCAGATAGTATTCTGGCCTGCCAATCTTTGAAACGCCTCTCGAGGAATGATAGCCTTAAATATTCCCGCTCCAAAGACACCAATCAAAAGCAGGGGGAAAATCATCCAAAAAAACTTCCAGGTTTCTTTCATCCATGAAATCAATTCTTTCTTGGAGTAAAAGAGAAAAGAAAAAACTGCGGTTGTTAAAGTGAGAAAACCGATTAAAGGATATTTAATATTACCTGATATTGGTGCCGTGCCAGCAATAAGAACGCCTGCTAAAGAACCAAAAAAAAGAACTGATTGATAAACTGGGTTTTCTTTGAATTGAGCTTTTTCTTCGAGGAGTGAACCGTTTTTCAGTTGTTCTATCTTCTTTTTCTTTTTATCCTTGAATATCCAGGCCATTAGGATACCTACCAAAACAGCAAAAAGAATAGACAATACTAAGCGGGCAAGAGCAATATCCCAGCCAATTAAGGAAGCAGTATAAGAAACAGCCAAAATGTTAATCGCTGGTCCTGCGTATAAAAAAGTAATCGCTGGTCCTAAACCTGCTCCTCTTTTCCAAATACCTGCAAACAAAGGCAAAATAGTGCAAGAACAAACTTCAACTAAAGTACCAAATAAAGCTCCTAATCCATAGGCTTTAACTGGATGAGCCTTCCTGCCTAGAGTCTTGACAATAATCTCTTTGGAAACTAAGACATTAATTGCTCCTGCCAAAAAGAAAGCAGGCACCAGGCAAAATAAGACATGAACAGAAACATAGTCATAAAGCGCCAGTAAACCAGCGTTGAAAAGATTGAAAATAAACAAGTTTGTTTCTGACGAAATAAAGTTCATTCTCTAATTACCTCTTTGATTTCCTCAACAGAAGCCACTTTGCCTGAAATCACAACCTCGTCTTCGACCACCAAAGCTGGCGTCATCATTACTCCCATTTCAATAATTTTGTTGATGTCATAAATATGAGTAACCTCCGCCTTTAGTCCCAATTCTTTTACTGCCTCTCTAGCATTTTCCTCTAGCTTCTGACAGTTAGGACAACCTGAACCTAAAACTTGAATTTTCATCACACCCCCTTTTCTTAAAGATTAAAAATTAAATCACTAACTTTCTGACCTTTTTTGGTTAACGAATAATATACTCGCCTCCCTTTTGGCTCATCTTTAACCAAGCCTGCTTCTTTCAAGTCAGCCAAATGATGAGAGATAAGACTTTGGCTCATTTCAAAATGCTCTGCTATCTCACAAACACAATGTCTGCCTTGACGCAAAACACATAACAACTTCAATCTACTTTCCTCAGCCACAAGTTTTAATAAGGAAGATAAAGCCTTAATCCGCTCAAATTCCTGTTTATTAGGAAGACAACAATTATATGAACCCATATTCATATTATATTAAGTAAAGGAAGTTTTGTCAAAAGAAAAATAAGAAAAGACTTTCCCTTTTGGTTTTTGTATAATCTTGTTAAGCTATGTCAAGTCTT
>JAHIFH010000045.1 GCA_018900995.1 Patescibacteria group bacterium
AACGCTTGGTTTTTGGGAAGAACCAATAGCTCCGGGAGGCGGGGCTGGCGGAACGGTTTTGGGAGTGGGTGTTTCGGCTTCGGCCTGTAATGATGCCAAACCAGGGATACCAACTGGTTTTACTGCCGTTGCCGGACCAGGGGTGGGTGAAGTGATTTTGTCGTGGACACCACCAAGTCCGCCTTATACTTATTTTTTAATTGCTTATAGCGATAGTTCTTCTTGGCCACCCAAATGGGGAAATCCAGATGTTGGTAATGTGAGCACCTATACTGTTTCTGGTTTAGGTAGTGGAACATATTGGTTTTGGGTAAGAGCAGGGAATGGCTGTATGCCGGGTGATTTTGTGGGTCCGGTTAGCCCAGGATGGATCGCCGGAATTCCTGGGGCGGTTGTCGCCCCCGGATTTGCCCCCGGCGTTTTAGGAGTGAAAACTCCAGGAGAACTCGGAGAGGCATTGGCAACTGAAGAAGGAGAAATAGCGGGAGTTGAGGTAGAGAATATTTGTTGGTGGTGGTTGATTCTTTCTCTGGCAGAGTTTGCAATTTTGTCATTATATTATTGGTGGCTTTCTCGCCAGGAGAAACAAAGAAGATATTGGTGGCTAGTCGCCCCGATTCTAGCAATACTTGCTTATATTGGTGATCAATTTGTTGCCCATCAATATTTCGTTCCGAGTCGTTTTTGTTTTTGGATGTGGCTATGGGTACTTATTACTGCTTCCGTTCCCACTGGGATATATCTTTACTTCAAAAGAAAATAAGTGCTATTATAGACCTATATGAACCTTCGACTTTGTCGAAGAACCATGTTTTTCATTAAACTCAAAATATGAACCTGCTCGAGTGGGCGAGGCATTTTTTCATTCCTCACCATTCCAATAATCACAAGGCCAAGATTCTTCATCCCTCAACTCTTTCGGTTATTGTTGCTCTTTTTCTGGTCTACCAATTTGCTATTAATTTCTATCTTTTGGTTCAGCCCTCTATTCTTGGCTATGCTTCTAATATTACTCCAGAGCAAGTAATCGAGATGACTAATCAGAAGAGGTTAGAAAACGGACTCTCGCCTTTGACTCTTAATGGTCAACTTAATGAGGCGGCGCAAAGAAAAGCCGGGGATATGTTTGCTTTTAATTATTGGTCTCATAATTCGCCCTCTGGGAGAAATCCCTGGTCTTTTTTCCAAGAGGTGGGTTACAAATATCTTTATGCTGGCGAAAATCTGGCAAGGGACTTTATGAATTCCAGTTCAGCGGTTGAGGCGTGGATGAATTCGCCCACCCACCGGGATAATCTCCTTAATTCTCATTATCAAGAAACTGGTTTAGCTGTAGTTAACGGGACTCTTGATGGAGTGGAGACAACCTTAGTGGTTCAGCTTTTTGGAACGCCAGCACCAGCTCCAGTAGCGAAAAAACCAACGGTTTCACCAACCCCAGCCCCAAGGTTAGGTGAAGCCTCGACTGTTGAAGAAAAAATTGTCTTGGCTCCTGCAGCCTTAGCTCAAGAAAGAGAAAGCACCACCACCCCCATTACTTCACCTTTTGCTTTAACTAAAAGCCTGGCTGTCTTGATATTAGGAATTGTTTTAGGGGCGCTGATTTTGGATGTGATTTTGATTTCCCAAAAGAAAATTGTCCGTCTTTCGGGGCGCAATTTAGCTCATCTTATTTTTATTACTTTTCTTTTATTAGCGGTTGTTTTAACCACTCAAGGAGCAATTCTGTGACCAAAGATTTAAAACACTATTTAGCTCTAATTGCCTTTTTGTCAATTGGCTTGGCTTTTTTCTTGGTTTTTAATTACAACCGCCAGATTCAGACAGGGATTAGTTTGGTGATGGCGGCGGGTTATGTAGTTTGGGGGATTGTTCATCACACTATTAAAAAAGAGCTTCATCCCAAAATTATTTTGGAGTATGTTTTAGTGGCGATCGTGGCCAGCGTGGTGGTGATTTTTCTTCTGATGCGGACCTGACTTATAGCGAAAGTAAAGATAGAGGATTAAAAGATCTAAGAGAAAAACAGCGGCTACAAGGCAGTATTGAGAGATGATATAGCCTGCTTCAGGCGTGATTTTGAGAACTCCTCGAGTTAGTTTCTCTCCTAGTCTGTCGAGAGTGTGATTTATGGACATGTGCCATAGAGAGGCTAAAATGGCACCGTTTAAGAGTAAAACAATGATGATAACTAGCATTTGTTATCAGTATAACAAAAATTAATCCCCCTTAATTACCGCTAAGGGTCGAAGGCGGCAGACCTTTTTGCTTAAATCGGCTTCAACTAAAGTTTCGATTACTAAATCAATATCTTTATAAGCTTGGGGGGCTTCGTCAGAGATAACATGGAACGGCTTATTATAAAGAATTTCTCCCATTTTCATTTCAAACTCTTCTTTTTTAATTGTTCTTCTGGCCTCGCCTCGACTCATTGTTCTTCCAGCGCCATGATTGATAGAAAAGTATGTTTCTGCTGTTTCCGGTAAACCCACCATGACATAAGAAGAAGTTCCCATGCTTCCCGGAACAATAGCGGGATGACCAGTTTGCAAATAATGTTTGGGATTTTGTTCATGATTCGCTGG
>JAHIFH010000003.1 GCA_018900995.1 Patescibacteria group bacterium
GTCCTTTTTCTTAATAAAGGCAAAAATCTTGACCTTCTCACCGAAGCTCAAGTAGTTAATTCTTTTAAATCATGGCGTCGAGATTTAAAAAAAGTCACCGTGGCTTATTATTTTTGTGAGCTGGTGGACAAATTAACCCCTGAAGAGCAGCCTAATCAAGCAGTGTTTCAACTTCTGAGTAATTATCTAGACAAAATAAGCACCGCTAGCCTTCCAGAGCTAACGAGAAGCTTCGAGGAAACTCTTTTAAGAGAACTGGGCTTTGGTGTGCCTGAGGAGCTTAGGAGAAGCTCAAACAGTCTCAGGGATTATATTGAATCCATCACTGAGAAAAAGCTCAATAGTCAGGATATTGCCAAAGAACTTGATTGACTTGAAGTTCAAAAATAAGCTAAGATTGACCATATATGGCTGACCTCATGAATAAAATTGTTAGCCTGAGCAAAAGAAGGGGATTTATTTTTCCCTCCTCAGAAATCTATGGGGGAATCGGTGGTTTTTGGGATTTTGGACCCCTAGGAGTGGAGTTAAAAAATAACCTCAAGAACTGGTGGTGGAAGACAATGGTTGAGGAACGCGATGATGTTTATGGTCTGGATTCAACCATTATTCACAATCCCAAGGTTTGGGAAGCTTCAGGGCATACGCTTTCCTTTACCGACCCCTTGCGAGAGTGTCGAGCTTGTCATCAGCGCTTTCGGGCGGATCAGCTAAAGGATAGTAAGTGTCCTGAATGCGGCGGCAAGCTAACTGATATCAAACAATTTAACTTAATGTTTGAAACTTATGTTGGTGCTGCTAAAGAAACCGCCAATAAAGCTTACTTACGGCCAGAAACTTGTCAAGGAATCTTTATTAATTTTACTAATATCCTTGATACGGTTCAGCCTAAAATTCCTTTTGGAATTGCCCAGATTGGTAAAGGATTCAGGAACGAAGTTACTTTTGGAAACTTTATTTTCCGTGACCGCGAATTTGAAATGATGGAGTTAGAATATTTTGTTAAGCCTGGAGATGATGAGAAGTGGTTTGATTATTGGCTCAAAGAAAGAAAGAAATGGTTTATTGATTTGGGAGTGGAAGCAAAGAAACTGCGTTATTTTGAGCATCCGAAAAAAGCCTTGGCTCATTATTCTAAAAGAACAGTTGACATTGAATACAAGTTTCCTTTTGGCTGGGCGGAGTTAGAAGGAATCGCTAATCGAACCGACTTTGACTTAAAGAATCACGCTAAATTGTCAGGCAAAGATTTACAATACCAAGATGAAAAAGGAAAAAAGTTTTATCCTTATGTAGTTGAGCCATCCCTTGGAGTTGAAAGAACTGTTTTGGTCCTGCTTTTAGAGGCTTATCGAGAAGAAAAGGATAAAGAAGGTGTTCGAGTAATTTTATCTCTCGATCCTCGACTTTCCCCCTATAAAATAGCGGTATTTCCGCTTCTGGCTAATAAACCTGATTTAGTCAAAAAAGCACGATTGGTTTTCGACAAGCTCAGACCCACGCTTCGCGTGGCCTGGGATGATATTGGCAATATTGGTAAGCGCTATCGCCGCCAAGATGAGATTGGTACTCCCTGGTGCGTTACTATTGATCATCAGACATTAAAAGACAAAACCGTCACTGTTCGTGACCGGGACTCAATGAAACAAAAAAGAGTAAAGATTGACAAATTAATTGAATTATTTCAAGATAGATTAAAGAAATGAAGAAAAATTATATTGTTATTCTCGCTATTGTCGGTATTGTTTTAATTTTAGGGGGAGGTTTTTTATTTTGGCGTAGTCAAAGAGCCCAAGAACTACCACTAACCTTGAAGCCAGAAGGAGTTTTGATTGAAACCACTTTAGAAGAGCGTCCTTATATTACTCTTACTCCCAGTAGCGATGGGCACTGGCTTACTATTGAGGTTTCCCGAATTCAAGATGCCGACAGTTTGGAATATGAACTCCTTTATAATACCGCTAGCGGTGCTACCCAGGGGAGTATTAACACGGTCAAATTAAAAGGTGAAGCTTCTTATTCTAAGAAAATTCTCCTTGGTTCAGAATCGAGTGGGCATTATAAATTTGATGAGGGCGTTACTCAGGGAAACTTGACCGTTAGATTAAGGGGTGGCAAGGGAACAAGAAAATTTGTCACTGACTTTCGTTTACAACAAGGAGAGGATGAATTGACTTCGATTGATGGCAATTTTTCTATCGAAGGTACTTTTCCCAAAACTAATTTCTATCTTACTATGATGACTGTTGGTTTGCCCGGAGACTTTGAGGGAGAGGTAATAGCCGGACCATATGAAACTTTTAGCTCAGGCACAAAGACAGTTAAAGACGTTCAAGTCAAAATTACCCTAAGCGAAGAACCTGAGGAGGCTAAATTATATTCCTGGTCAGGTACGAGCTGGGTAGAGGAGGAGGCGGAGATTGAAGACAACACTATATCTGCTGAAATTGCTTCATTAGCTACCTTTATTCTTGCTGCTGAACAGGCTACTGAATAGTTTTCTTCTTATCAATTCCTAAATTTTCACTCTTTTTGAGGCTAGAATTGGGGCTTGACAAATGGTTATAAAGTATATCAAAATGGAATAAATTGGTGAAAAATGGATAAAAGAGGGGCAGGTTTATGTTTTTAGGAGAGTACAAACACAATTTAACTAAGGGTAACCGATTGGCGTTACCAAGTAAAATCAGAGGCGAAATTGAGGCTCAGGAGATTGTTTTAGCCAGGGGTTTTGAAGAGTGTATTTTGGGCTATCAGAAATCGACCTGGGAAGAAATTTCTAAAGCAGAGCTAGCTAAACCAGTTTCCGAAGAAGAAGCAAGAAGAATTAGGCGCCAGCTCTTTCCAGGAGCAGTTTTAGTGGAAATTGACCAACAAGGAAGAATCGTTGTTCCAAAGAATTTGTTGGATTACGCCAAGATTAAGACTGGGGCAGTGATTATCGGAGCGGGTGACCATTTTGAAATTTGGGAAGAGTCGATTTGGCAAAACTATCAAGATAAAAATTATGGTTCGTCTTAACGGCGCCCAAATGCGCCAAAAATTACAAAAATCTGTTCAAGCGTACTGTCAAGAGAATAAGCGGCAAGAGAAAAAAGAGAAGGTGAGAGTTAATGGCAAAGTTTCATGAACCAGTTCTTTTAAAGGAAATTATTGATTACTTAAAAGTTAAGAGGGGAGAAAAGTACATTGATGCCACTGTTGGTGGCGGAGGACACACAGCCGCAATTTTAAAATTAGGTGGAAAAATTTTAGCGATTGATTGTGATCCCGAAGCGATAAAAGCCGCCAGACGTTACCTGGCTTCAGCCTGCCCTCCAGGTAAACACTATTCCTGGCGGCTTGTTTCGGGAAATTTCAGAGATCTTTACCAAATTGCGAAAAGAGAAGGATTTCTGGATGTTTCCGGGACTCTCTTTGACTTAGGTGTCTCTAGTTATCAACTAGAAAAAGCAGAACGAGGTTTTTCTTTTAGCCTTGAAGCACCCCTTGACATGAGGATGGATCCAAAGCTAAAAGTAACCGCAACTGATTTAGTTAATGGTTTAAATAAAGGAGAATTAAATGAACTTTTTGCGAGAGTTGGTCAGGAACACTATTCTCGGCGCTTTGCTGAGGCTATTTGCCGCGCCCGTAGTTTAAAGCCAATTAAAACCACGGGAGAGCTTGTTGACATTATTAACCAGGCATTGCCCACTAAAGGAAGGAAGAGTAAATTACACCCGGCGACACGCGTTTTTTTGGCTTTGAGGATCGTGGTTAATGACGAACTGAATAATCTTGAGAGGGCTCTGCCTCAAATGCTCGATCTTTTAAAACCAAAAGGAAGATTAGTGATTATTAGTTTTCACTCGGGTGAAGACAGAATTGTTAAGCAATTCTTTTTGAACGCGAAAGAACAGGAAAGATTACGAATAATCACGAAAAAACCGATTAGACCAACGGAAGAGGAAATCGAAAGAAATCCTCGAAGTCGGAGCGCTAAATTAAGGGTTGCAGAAAAAAGATGAAAAAACTTAACCTGCCCATTTTAATCATTGCCTTTGTTATTGGTCTAGCCTTGGTCCAGCTTGTCATTACCCATCGCCTTGCCACGGCTGGTGAGGCGGTTAAAGAATTGGAAATTGAAGCTTCAAGGCTTAAAGAGAAAAATGAGTTATTCAGACAAGAGATTAATCAATTAGGTTCCTTAAGAAGAATTTCTCAAGAGGCGGGAAAACTAGGCTTTATTCGCCAAAATAGCCTTCTTCACTTAACCCCCGAAGTGCCTGTAGCCATGACTTACTAATATGGAGGGTAAGGGGCGAATAAATTTTCTTCTTGGTTGTTTTCTTGTTTTTGGCTGCTTGATTATTGCCCGCCTATATTATTGGCAGATAATATCTGGAGAGAAATTAGCTGCTGCCGCTGAGGGACAATATCAAGTTTCTTTTGAAATACCTGCCAAAAGAGGTCAAATTTTAGCCAGTGATGGCTTTCCCCTAGCAACAACGGAGGAAGCCTATTTGGTTTTTGCTTCACTTCCTGATTTAAGGGAAAGTTCTGACGGAATTGCCAGTAAATTGGCGCCGATTTTGGTTGATACAGAAGAGGCAACTCCAGGAGGAGAGATAAATAGCCAAGAATTATTACTGACTATGGAACAGTTGCTCAAAGAGAGATTAAATCGGACTGATTTAAATTGGGTGCCGCTTAAACACAAAGTAAACCAAGAAACAAAAAAAGAGATTGAGAAATTATTGATTGAGGGAATTGGCTTTGAAGAAGAACAGCGTCGGAGTTACCCCGAGGGTTCAAGTTCCGCCCATCTCCTAGGTTTTGTCGGTCAAGATATTAATGGTCGCGACAAAGGCTATTTTGGTTTGGAGGGCTATTACGACCTTGAGCTTAAAGGGAAAGCGGGAGTAGTTCGCCGAGAAAAAGACGCTGCTGGTCGACCGATTTTGGTTGGTCAATTCAAGGACGAGGAGCAGCACCATGGTCGGGATTTATTGACCACCATTGATCGGAGTGTCCAATATATTATCGAAAGAGAATTAACTAAGGGGCTTGAGCGTTACGGTGCTAGCTCGGGTTCGGTCATAGTGATGGAACCTAAAGGAGCAATCTTGGCAATGACAGGCTTACCTGGCTATAGCCCAGACAAATATCAGCAGTATGAAAAAGAACTTTATTCTAATCCTACCATTGCTTTTTCCTATGAACCAGGCTCGGCTTTCAAAATTGCGGTTATGTCAGCAGCTCTTAATGAGAGAGCCGTTACCCCTGAGACAAAGTGTGACCAATGTTCTGGTCCACGAGTCATCGGTGAATATGTAATCAGAACTTGGAATGAAGAATATTTTCCTGATTGTACTATGGTCGAGGTGATTGAACACTCAGATAACGTCGGCATGGTTTTTGTTGGCGAAAAGCTAGGTATTGATAAATTAGTTGAATACTTAAAAAAATTTGGTTTGGGAGAAAAGACCGGTATTGACCTTGAAGATGAGTTAACACCTAATTTGCGTGCCGACGAAGATTGGAAATTAATCGATTTAGCCACCGCTTCATTTGGTCAAGGGATTGCTTTAACCCCTATTCAAATGGCCAGAATTGCGGCAACGATTGCTAATGATGGCAAGCTGGTGCGCCCCTATATTGTTAAACAAATAATAGGTGAGGAGAAAAAAATAACTATCGAGCCAAAAATCGAAGGAGAAGTGATTAGCTCGGCTACCGCCAAAGTAATGACGGAGTTGATGGTTAATGCGGTTGATAACGGCGAGGCGAAATGGGCTAAGCCGCCCGGTTACCGGATTGCCGGCAAAACAGGAACCGCCGAAATCCCAGTCGCCGGACATTATGATGAAGAGAAAACCATTGCCTCCTTTGTTGGCTTTGCCCCTGCTGATGAGCCTAAATTTGTGATGTTAGTGACCCTTCGTGAGCCGACTTCTTCTCCTTGGGGCTCGGAAACGGCGGCTCCTCTTTGGTTTGATATCGCTAAAGAGCTTTTTAACTACTACGGAGTTTTACCAGAATAGCACTCTATTTGAAAACTGGATTATCCGAAGTATAATAAATAAGATGGTTTTATTTCTTGGTTTATTGATCTTTTCTTTCATCGTGACGAGCATCGCCATTATTCCTTTTATCAATCTTCTTTATCGTCATAAGCTGACACGGAAAAAAGAAGCGCCTAAGAAAGGTAAAATACCTCTGTTTGATAAATTGCATGACTGGAAAGCAGGAACTCCAGTCGGCGGGGGGATACTAATTATCTTTTTAGTCTCTCTGTTGTATGCTTTGCTTTTCCCGTTATTAAAATATTTAGGGGTTTATATTACCGCTGTTTATCCTCTCCGAGACGAGATCAATATTATTTTTTTCACCTTCATTGCCTTTGGCTTATTTGGTCTCTCTGATGATTTAGTTAAGATATTTGGTCAGGCTGTTCCTGGGAAACTAGGATTGCACAGCGGCCTTAGAGGAAATGTTAAGCTCTTTGTTCAAATTACCCTTGGCGTAGCAATTGCTGCCATGCTTTACTTCAACCTGAAAATAGACCTCGTTCATATTCCTTTGACCAATGTCACCTTCCATCTCGGCTGGTGGTATATTCCTTTTGCTACCCTTGTCATTATCTCTTTTGCCAATGCCTATAACATTACCGATGGGCTCGATGGTTTGGCGGCTGGTTTATTGATGATTTGTCTTTTTGCCTTCTGGATTCTTTCCGCCGCCATGTTGGATACCCCTTTGTCAGTTTTTCTTTCTCTTTGGATTGGGGCGATTATTGCTTTTCTTTATTTCAATATCTTTCCCGCCAGAATTTATTTGGGGGATGGTGGGGCTTTGTCATTTGGCGCCACTTTAGCCGTAGTTGGTCTTTTAATTGGCAAGATTTTTGCTTTAGTTTTTATTGGCGGTATTTTTGTTCTTGAGGTATCTTCGAGTTTAATTCAACTAACTGCCATTCGCCTTTTTAACCGCCGGGTTTTTAAAATTGCCCCTTTCCACCATCTTCTTCAGGCTCGAGGTTGGGAAGAGCCAAAAATTGTCGCCCGAGCCTGGTTAGCTGGTTTGATGTTAGCTATTGTTGGGATCTGGCTGGCGATTATTTAGCTTCCTTATGAGAAAATTTAAAAGCAAAATTTCCCTTAAGCTTTCCCCCCAAAAAGCCGATTGGTTTTTTATTGTCCTTGTTTTAAGCCTGACAATTTTTGGTTTACTAATGGTTGCTAATGCTTCGGTGGTTGAGGCTTATCGTGATTTTGGGGATAAGCTTTATTATTTTAAACTCCAATTACAATGGGCAGGAATAGGTTTACTTGGCTTTGTTTTAGCCAGTTTTTTTAATTACCGCAGATTGCGACCTTTAGCTGTTCCTTTATTAATTATTGCTTTAATTAGTTTGGGTTTAGTTTTAATTCCAAGTGTGGGAACTAAAGTTTTAGGTGCCAAAAGATGGTTGGGGATTGGTACCTTTCGTTTTCAGCCGGCGGAATTAGCGAAACTGGCTTTTGTTCTTTATTTAGCCGCTTTCATGAGTCAGAAGAAGAGTCTTTGGCCTTTTTTGGCTCTTTTAGCGATTTTAATTGGTCTAATCATTCTTGAGCCTGATTTAGGCACAGCCGTTGTTATTGCTGCCACTGGTTTGGTAGTTTATTTTGCTTCTGGGGCGCCTATTATTTGGTTAAGTGGCGTGACAGTGGTTGGCTTTTTAATCGGCTTAGGCTTGATATTTTCCTCTCCTTATCGAAAAGAAAGAGTTCTAACTTTTCTTGATCCTACCCGTGATCCCCTGGGTGCTTCTTATCATATTCGTCAGGTTCTTCTTGCCCTTGGTTCCGGTGGTCTTTTGGGTTTAGGCTTGGGTCAATCGCGACAAAAATATGAGTATTTACCGGCGGCTGCTACCGACTCAATCTTTGCTATTATTGCTGAAGAATTGGGATTTGTTGGTGCCTTGGTTGTGATTGTTGCTTTCTTATTCCTGATTTGGCGCGGTTTCAAGATTGCCAAAGAAGCTCCAGACAAATTTGGCGCTCTCTTAGCGACGGGGATTATTTCTTGGATTGGTTTTCAGACTTTAGTCAATTTATCGGCTATTGTTGCTTTAGTGCCTTTAACTGGCGTACCTTTGCCCTTTATTTCCTATGGTGGCTCTTCCCTGGTCTTAATTTTAACTGCCAGTGGGATTTTGGTTAATATCTCCAAGCAGAGAAAGATAGAGAAGTAATCCATTGCCATTCTAGAGGTTCGAGTCCCATCTGGCGAGCCA
>JAHIFH010000046.1 GCA_018900995.1 Patescibacteria group bacterium
AGAGTGCTGGAGGCAGGATTTGCACCTGCGTAGCCTTTCGGCGCCTCTTTTACAGAGAGGTGCGTTTGTCTACTCCGCCACTCCAGCTCTATCAATATTTTACCATAAATTACTACTGAGGTGAAGCCGAAGGAGAGGCTTGTAAGCTTTGTTCCAATAAAATCAGATTTCTCTTTATTCCTTCATTATAAGGGGCTAATTGTAAAGCTGTTTGCCATGCCTGGCGAGCTTCTTCCACTTTTCCTTGTTTGAAATAAAGCAAGCCTAAAGAGTTATAAGCCATGGAGCTATTAGGATCAAATTCCAACACCTTTTTAAAATTCTCTTCTGCCTTATCAATTTCTCCTTTATAGAAATAAGCCACTCCCATATCATGATAAGACTGAGGAAGGGCATAAATGGCAATCGCTTTTTCAAACCATTCAATTGCCTTGTCAAATTCTTTCATTTGCAAATAGGTGACGCCAGTATTGTGATGGGCATCAACGTAATTGGGGCGGAGTTCAATCGCCCGTTGAAAAGCCATAATGGCTAACTGAAATTCTTCTTTTCCGGCATAAATATCGCCCATATTGTTCCAAGCCTTGGGGCTGGTTGGCGAAACTTTAGCGGTGGCGACCCAAAGAGTTTCTCGGGTACGCCAATCTTGATTGCGAATAATAGTTCTGGCTGATAACAAAGCCACTAAAATCCCCACCACTATTAAAAGCGCCTGGGGATATTTCTTTAGGCTTTTAACTAAAATCCAAGCCGCTACTAAACATAATCCCATTGAACCCAAATAAACATATCTTTCCGCCACAATCCAAGCGATATGAATTGGTAGCATGGTGGGAATAAGAGAGAGAATAAAAAACGAGAAACCGAAAAATAATAACTTTTCTTTTCGATAAAAATATATCAAACTACAAAGTAATATAACAGTAATCACCAATCTCACAAGATAGTTAGCTGTTGAGAAAGACAAATCTTCATGATACAAAGTCAAATTCATGGGCCAAACAAATAGTTCTAAATAAGAACTTAAAGCAATAGGGATCTGTTCCCAGGGTTTGAACAAAGTCACTCCCCCGGCGTATTCGGGATTTTCTGTTGCCACTCGGGTTTGAAAGGGTTGGAAAAGGTAGGCTAAGAATAACAAGGCTATAACAAAATACGGAACTATTTTCCGCCAATTCTGGGATAGTTTACCAAAAGTAAACTCATATAAACCAATAATCAACAAAAAGGCAACTGATTTAATCTCAGCAAATTGGGCTGCAAAGAAACAGGCTAAAGAAGCAAAATAGTGATAGTAATTTAGCTTTTCCTTCTTTTGGGAGGCGATATAAAACCAAAGCGAGGCTAAAAGGAAAACTGCTCCCAAAGCATAAGGGCGACCAGAAATCCAACTGATGGCCTCAGTATGAATGGGATGAACGGCAAAGATAACAGCGGCTAAGAAAGAAATTTCTTGGCTGGTAATTTGCCAAAGAAAGAAATAAACGAGAACCACCACCCCGATATGAAAAAAGAGATTGGTTAAGTGGTAAATAAAAGGATTAAATTGTCCAATGAGATAGTTAATCGATAAAGTAAAACTGGGAAGGTTGCCACTAAATAAATATTTCCAGGGGTTGGCAATCTCCGGGTTTCTGAGAATAGCGGCAATATCATCGGAAACAAAAGCGCCATTAAGACTATTGAGATAAACTACTAGGCTCAAGCTGACGAGAATAGCAAGGGCAACTTTTTTGTCTTGAAAAATTTTTTCCATCCAACTCATTATAGCATTTTCAAATCAAACCACTTTGTGTTAAAATTAGCAAACTATGGCGAAAAAAGGGCCGAGACAACCAATTGTTTTAGTTTGTACGATTTGTAAATCGCAGAATTATATTACGGAAAAGTCAAAAACAAACACGCCGGACAAATTAGTTTTGAAAAAATATTGTCGGCGGTGTCGCAAAAAAACGGAACATAAGGAAAGCTCTAAGCTTAAGTAGCCCTAAGTTTTTCTTGACTTATTAAACATTATAGGATATAATTGAACTCTAACCTCTTAATCAAATCTTCACTCAAAAAAAGATCTCTTTAGGCTAATAGCGGCTTAAAGAGTCGAATTTGAAGATGGAGTCAGTTCTGGGACCTTAACAATCAAATAAAAAAGGGAGGGATGAAGTGAATCTACGCTTACCGAAAAGGTTGACGAATTTCTTGTTGGCAATAACAAGCTGCGCCATTTTTGCTTTCGGCCTTTTCTGGGCAACCATCGCCTTCGGCTGCTTCGAAAGAAATCCTTGGTATCGACTCTATCTGTTAACCGGCGAGAGTATGGAGTCAGTTATTCATCCCGATGATGTGGTAATCATCTCTCCCCAAACAGAAGGGCTCGAGCCAGGAATGATTATCTCTTTCCCAAGCCCAGATGGACCTAACTTCATCCTCCATCGGATTGTGGCAATAACCGAGGAGGGGTGTTACCTCACTAAGGGAGACAATAATCAGGATGTCGACGACTGGAAAGTCTGCCAGGTAACAGGCAGATATGCCGGAAAGGTTCCCTACCTGGGAAAAAGTGTTAGGCTTTGGAGAGAATTTTTGGAACCCCCCCAGAACTGAGTAACAAGTGGCTACTACTACCATTGTGTAGAACTGCAAACGCAGTTGTTTTCTATAACTAGTAGCCCCTTTTTTTTGACAAGATTGATTTAATATTGTACAATTTAGAATGATGAAGCGGGTTAAGTTTTTCATTTTTCTCCTGCCCGCGATTATCCTTCTTTTTGCTCTGCCGCGTGTTGCTTTGGCGGAAACAATTGATTTGACTTCAGTGGCTGATTCTTTTGTCAACGATGGTTATCCTGATAACAATTACGGCTCGGCCCACTCCTTGATCACCTCCTATAATTCAGTTTACCGCTGGAGCTTAACTCGCTTTGACCTCTCTTCTCTTCCTGGGGAAGCACAAATTGATACCGCGGTTTTAAAAGTCTATCTTTACGGTTCCAGTGGTGATGCTTCAGTCCCAACTATGGCCGCCAGAATCACTGGTGACTGGACAGAAAGCGGAGTCAAGTGGAACAATCGGCCGATGTTTGACGAATCCACTGGCGTGACTACCAATATTGACACTGCCACCGGTTATAAATCTTGGGATATTACCGAGATTGACAGAGGCTGGCAGAACAACGATTTTTCCAATTACGGCTTGGCTTTGGGACACGGCAGTGGCAATTATTCCCGTTCATTCCGAAGCCGAGAATATGCCAGTAATCATCCAAAACTTTCAATCACCTATCATCTACCCGAACCCTCCCCCTCTCCCTCGCCTGTACCATCTCCTTCTCCCTCACCATCACCTGGCGTCAGTCCTACACCTGAAGTAACTGAAGAAGTTGAAGAAGAACCTTCACCAACCCCAGAAGAATCCCCTAGCCCCAGTCCAGAAGCTGAGGAAGGAAAGATTTTGGGTCTTTTCTCTTTAGGTCAGGCTTTGATTGGCGCTTTAATTCTTCTGGCTTTAATTGGGGCTGGTATTTCCTTCGCTACCTATGCCCGCCGAAAGCCTGAGAAGAAAGTAAAAAAGTCCCGACGTAAAGTCGAGGATGCTCGACACAAAGTGTCGGCAAAAGAACAAGAAGAACCAGAAGAAAGAGAAGAAGAATCTTAAGACTTGCTCTTTTCCTTCCAAGTCTCGATAAACTGCCTCCGGTGACACCGAGTTAAACCATATTTTTTTATTGCCCTCTGATGAAATTTTGTCCCATACCCCTTGTTTCTTCCCCAACCATAAACTTTATATCTCGGCTTTCTTCCTAAAGAGCGCATAATCTTATCTCGGTGAACTTTGGCTAAAATACTGGCGGCAGCAATAGAAAAAGATTTTTGGTCGCCGTTTTTGATTGGTTTTTGCCTGCCCCGCGATCCCGCCACTGGCGGGATTTTGCGGGGGTTTTTTAGTCCGAGCCCACGCAGATAAGGAATATAAAAGTAATCAACCAAAACAAAATCAGGCGGATAGCCTTTCCGAGCCAAATCACTGACGGTTTTCCTCATTGCTTTGAATCATTAATACCGTCAATTTCTATGATTTGTTTAGAAAAAATTAGGAAGTTTCATTATACCTGCCCTGTTGAACTATTCTATCACTTATGGTAAAATTTTAAAGCTATGGAACTGCCAAGAGTCCAAAAGGCAAAGTCTCTCGGGTTTCCCTCGAGATCGAGACCTTTTGTTTTTTTAAAGGAAGTGCGAACGGAATTAAGTAAAGTTTCCTGGCCGTCAAGGGCTCAGGCAACTCGACTGTCGCTGATAGTTATAGCTGCTACAGTAGTAGCAGCGATTTTTCTTGGAACATTTGACTTATTTTTCACTAAGTTAACTGAACTCGTTATTAGCCGATAGGAGAATGATGGCAACTAAAACAAAAACCAAAGCTAAAGCTAAGCCTAAAGCTAAAAAAACAATTACTAAATCAACTCCGGAACACATTGTCATTAATAAGGCCGGGAGTAAAAAAGCCCGCTGGTATGTGGTGCATACTTATTCCGGGCATGAACATAAAGTCGCTCAGCAACTTAAGCAAAGAGTTGAATCCATGGGTTTGGAAGACAAGGTTTTAGAGCTCTTAATTCCTACACAAGAAAAAATTGAAATCCGTTCGGGGCAAAAGAAAAAAATTAAAGAAAAAATCTTTCCTGGTTATCTTCTGATCAAAATGGTTCTGACGGATCAATCTTGGCTAACAGTAAGAACAACTAATGGAATTACTGGTTTTGTTGGGATTGGCAACAAACCAACCCCTATTGCTGATAAAGAAGTTGAGGCAATTCAGAAGTTCATGAAGATGGAGGCACCCAAATTTAAAGCTAAGTTTAGCGTGGGCGAAGCAGTAAAAATTATTGACGGACCCTTTGCTGACTTCTTGGGTTCGGTTAATGAAATTGATGAGGCTAAGGGTAAAGTAAAAGTTTTAGTCTCCATTTTTGGCCGAGAAACACCAGTGGAATTAGACTTTCTCCAAGTGAGCAAGATTTAAAATGCCAAAACAAGTCAAAACTGTTATTAAACTCAATTTACCTGCAGGAGAAGCCACTCCTGCTCCGCCAGTTGGTCCAGCACTCGGACAGCATGGACTGCCAATTATGGACTTTATCAAGGCTTACAACGAGAAAACAGCTGATAAAAAGGGACAAATCATACCAGTAGTGATTACTGTTTATCAAGACAATACTTTTAACTTTGTCACCAAGCTTCCCCCAGTCTCAGAAATGATTAAAAAAGCGCTTAAATTAGAAAAAGGCTCAGGTGAAACTGGCAGAAAACAAGTGGGAGTGCTAACTAAAACTCAGGTTGAGAAGATTGCTGAAGAGAAAATGGCGGATTTGAATACTGAAGACTTAGAAGCAGCAAAAAGAATTATTGAAGGGAGTGCTAAAAGTATGGGAGTGAAAGTTAAGTAAACAAATTTCAAAACTCAAATGTCAAATGGCAAAACTACAACTAAAATCTCAAAACTTTTTTTTTAAAGATTTAAGTTTTGAGTTTGACTGAGTGAAAGCGAGGAAACGTGGGTAAAAAAAGAATCAAACTCGTTGACGATTCAAAGCTAAAAGAGAAAGCCAAAACCGGTTTACCCGGCGAAACCAGCCGCAGGCTGGTGAAGTCGGGCAAAGAGCACGGTCGAATTACGGATATGGGTGCCGAAGCTTTAGCAGAAGCAGAAAGGCTAAAGGAAAAAGAGAAAAAATTAGCCGAAGAAACCAAGGTAAAAACCAAAAAAGCTGTTAAGAAAAAAGTTCTTGTTAAAGCAAAGGCAAGAGGTAAAAAATATCAAGAGGTAAGGAAGAAAGTTGACCGCAACAAGATCTATCCCCTACCAAAAGCGATCAAACTCGCTCAAGAAACTTCTATTTCTAAGTTTAATGGGGCGATTGAAGTCCATTTAGTGGTTAGGGAGTCAGGTTTAAAAGGCGAAGTTCAATTCCCCCATGCTACCGGCAAACAAACTAGAATAGCCATTGTTAATGATGCTCTTTTGAAAAAAATTGCCAAGGGGAAAATTGATTTTGACCTTCTCCTTGCCACGCCCGCAACGATGCCTAAACTCACCAAATATGCCAAAACCCTTGGTCCTCGAGGATTGATGCCCAACCCCAAAGCAGGCACAATAACAGAAAAGCCAGAGGAGCTAGCCAAAAAAATGGCAAGCAAAACTCGATTTAAGACTGAGGCAAAAGCTCCCCTTATTCATCTCGTTATCGGTAAAGTTGATTCTAAAGCTAATGATTTAGAAGCTAATTTTAAGGCTTTGATAGAAGCAGTGGGGGTTAACAAAATTAAAAAAGCCGTAATCGCCTCGACAATGGGCCCAGGGATTAAGGTTGACCTTAGTTCGGTATCTTAAGTTAACTTGTCCCGAGCTTTTCGAGGGATGGGTTCAGGAATAAAAGTTGATTTAACCTCTATCTAGTTCCTTTCTTGCATTCAGTTTTTTGCTTTGTTAAAATAGCTTTGCACCTTGAGTTTCGGGTGACTAAGAGTACCTAAGGAGGAGAAAGTGCGAAGAGGAGTCGTTGGCTTCCCCTTCCGGGAGAGAGACGAGGACATTCCCGACTTCATAGTCGTGGAAAGTGGCGAAGAGTGGACAATGATAAGAAGAAAGAAGGGATGTTCAACAGAACGATTCCTTAACTTCAAATGTCCCCCCCATGAGTCCTTGCTTTATAAAGCCATAAAGGAAAGAAACATCCCTCACTCAATCATTCCTGAGGAGCGAGCACTGCTCCTCAAGGAAGTTCAGGCCAATGGCGACAGCGCCTTGGTACTGAAACCAGGAATGGAGCTTAGGATATTCCCAAACAATCCAGGCAACTCGTGGGGAATAGGCTTAGTCTAGACTCAAGGGCGCGCCGGGGGCGCATTTTGTTTCTCTATAGAAATGCACCCCCGGCCAATCTCCATTTTATAAACTTTTAATTTCTACGATGGCTTACAATCCAGAATTTGATCAGAACAAAATTTCTGTAATGGAAGCGGGCAGGTGTCTTCTTGGTGCTTTAGCTAGAACCCATCTTAAAATAGCTATCTTAGAAGCAGAAAATAAAAGAAAAAGAATTGACTCACGAAAAAGGAAAAGGCTTAAAGACCGGTTTACCGCTGCAGACCATGTGCTTCATGTCCGAGAAGACTACGAAACCTTCCGCCGCGCGTGGGAACGAGAAAGAAAAACCTTACTGCCTCCCCTGAATGCTTTAAAAAAGAAAACCACCGGTAAAAAAGAAGAATTAATTAATCAAAAAATCATTGACCCCCTTTGGGAAATATACACTCGCACTAAAGGAAAAAGGCCTAGTCTTTCTCAATTGGGAGGATTGTTAATCAAGACGGCCTTAGAAAGAGAAGGCACAGAAAAAGTTAGTTCTTTTCTCTCTCAATTTGATCTTGATCCAAACGAATTGGTTCAAGAAGTTTATGATGCCTTGACATTGTTTGGGGAAAAAGATAGAATTAACTTAGCCTAAGACAGTCGGCATCCTGAGTTTGTCGAAGGAGTAAGACCTACCGAGGTGGAACGGGATTTTATCCTCGGTTGGTCCGAGGATTTTTAAATGGTTAAATCAGATAAAGTCTATACTGTTCAGAATCTAATTGAGAAGCTTAAACAAGCTAAAGCAGTTGTTTTGGCGGATTATCATGGTTTAAAAGTCTCCCAAATTGCTGAGCTCCGACAGAATGTCAAAAAAGCTGGCGGCGAATTTGAAGTGGTTAAAAATACTCTTTTAAATCGAGCCGCAGATGAAACCAAAATCAAGATTGATCCTGAAGCTCTTCAGGGACCCACGGCAGTCCTTTGGGCTTATGAGGACCAGATTGTACCTCTAAAAGCCTTAATGGATTTTGTCAAGGTGAATGATTTGCCCAAAATCAAATTTGGTTTGCTTGATCAGGTCGTCACACCATTGGAGAGAATCAAATATTTAGCCAACTTGCCCACTAAAGAAGAACTAAAAGTCAAGCTTGTCAGGACGCTTCAATCCCCTATTTTTGGCTTAAACAATGCCTTGAGTTGGAATCTAAGAAAATTAATTTATGTTTTGAAAGCGAAGGGAGGTGAATAAGATGGCGGATAAGCCTGAAGAGAAAAAAGCAAAAGCGCCAAAAAAGGAAAAACCAACCAAGGCTTCACCAAAACTAGCTAAAATTATTGAGGAAATTGAAAAACTTTCTGTGATTGAATTAGCTGACCTAGTCAAGGCTTTGGAAGATAAATTTGGAGTCAGCGCCGCTCCAGTAGCGGCAGCGCCAGCAACCGCACCTGCCGCAGGCGAAGCTCCTAAAGAAGAAAAACCAATGGGACAAATAACTTTTAACGTTATCCTGGCCGCCGCTGGAGATAATAAAATCAATGTCATTAAAGCGGTGCGTGAACTTAATCAATCTCTTGGACTAAAAGAGGCAAAAGATTTGGTTGAATCAGTTCCCAAAGAAGTTCTCACTGGAGTTAATAAAGAAGAGGCAGAAAAAGCAAAAAAGAGATTAGAAGATGCAGGGGCAAAGGTTGAGTTGAAGTAGAAACCTTGAAGAACAAGAGAAAGAGTTCAAACTATAAACTAGAGCCTCAGACTCTCCCTAATTTCTCCATTTTAGCCTCAAAAACGGGGTTGACAGTTCTGGGGGTAAACGAGGCAAGCTTCCCGCTATCTGCATTAATTCACGCGGCGACCGTCGTTACCGCAAAGAAGCGGTTCTTTGGCTGCTAGAAATGCAAGGCAAGAGTGAATAACCTACTCGTCATTGACAAAGTATACCCTGATATTGTCTAGGCCAATCCACATCTACGACTACCAATCTCCTCTCTACTGTATAAGCAAATTCTAAAGTAGGAAGTCGCGAAATATTTTTGAGAGACTCAAATCCTTTAGCATACTTTGCGAGACAACTGATTATACCATCTACTTCTGTCTTCTTAAAGCCTGACTGAAGCAATAAATGTCCATATTCTATTCTATCCGAAATCTCAAAGAACTGAAGATCTACATTTAAATAAGGAAATTTTTCTCTTTCCTGGCCAATATCGTGAGCCATGACTCCTTTTTGGATTTCAATAAGTTGTTCGGCAAAAGAAAAATAAATTATTCTTCCCGCAATAGTCGTAGGGCCCCGAGTTTTTTTAAAAAGCATCTCACAGAGTTTAATAACAAGATCAATATCGGCATGTTTTTCATGCTTGGCAGTATATGTGGATCCTTCATTTGAACAGAAAACACACCAAATGTTGCATTGGGGAGTAAGAGTAAATCTCAATCTTAATTTTGCAAATAAACCCATTAATTGGGAAATACTTAATCTTTTTATACCCTCTTTTGTAAGAATTGCTTGAGTGAGGTCATAATACCTTCCGTTTTTGGTTTTCCTGACGGTTATTTCAGCCTCGTCTTTATTGGTAGTCTGGTGGTTTGGCATGGTACAATTACAACTTGCCTTATTATTATATCTTAAATCTGCAAATTTGCTTAGTGTTAAATGTTTAATTGATGTGTATACTGTCTTTATGAACAAAACAAGCAATGAGGATAAAATTAAAGAATTATTAAAGGCAAGAGATAAATTAAAAAAAGGGCTTGAAAAGATTGATGCAATTTTCCGGCAGGAGAAAGAAAACGAAGAGGCTTGGCCGGGTCACGCGAGTAATCTTTACCAACAGGCAGATTCTGATTCTCAGGTTTATCTTAATCAACTGATTCTTATTGAAAAGGAGCTCAAGAGATTAGGATATAAAGAGAAAAAAGAGGTAAGTTGAAGATTAAAAACTTACTTTTCATCAACTACCAAAGGAGAAATATCTATCTCAATGATTTCAACCTGAAACAGTCGTGTTTCTATATTATAGTTAACCACTTGACCTTTTGTTGCCCCCAAAACGGCCTTTCCTAAAGAACTTTTACATGAGACAACAATTTCATCTTGTTGATTAAATGAGGAATGTTGAAAAATAACATCCTGTTCCCCCAAAAGAGTAACATGTGCCTCTTCGGATTCTTTAGGTGGGCTCAGAAATCTCACCCCAACTCTATGTCCCAACTCAACTTTTTCTGTTTGTGAAGGGGCTTTTAAAATTTCCGCCTGGCTTAGAACTAACTCTGCTTCCCTAAGTCTTCTTCTTTTCCAAATTTCTTCATCTACCAGATTTTTTACCTGTTCGTCATGCCATTTATCCCCACCACTACTTGCTTCACCAGAACTTTTAAGCGTTTCCATAAGAGATGCTTTTCTTCTTGAAATTTCTTGAATAAGCATTTCATAGGTTGCCTGAGTCATTAAGTATTTTCCTGACGGCAGTGTTTCTTCTTCTGAAAGCTCCCTTAGTCCTTCCTTCATCTACCTCTATTATATCACAGAAGAAAATTTTTCTTGAAAAACCAACAGCATCTCTCAATACTAATCTGTCTAAGTTTTCATTAGTAAGATATTTAGATAAATAAGGATATTCTTTTTCTATTAAAGTTCTTGTTTTTTTAGAAAGCGCTAAGGTGTCCCCAGAATGGCAATAATGCGCCCTGCACGGAAAACAATCGAAATAAAACTGTCTTTCAGGGAAGGCATAATAGAGTCTTTTCATTTTTGAAGTCAACCGAGGGTCCTCTCTGGCTACATCGGTAACACCTTAAAATAGTGCTTTATAACTGTTTCAAACTATAAACTAGAGCCTCAGACTCTCCCTAATTTCTCCATTTTAGCCTCAAAAACGGGGTTGACAGTTCTGTTATACTGTGTTACAGTTAATCATAGAGGTAACTAGTCGTGACAGACAAAAAAAAGAAACCCCTACGTTTAGACGATCTTCCCGATTTATTAACTGTCCGTGAAGTAGCGGAAATCCTCCGCGTTTCTCCCCTCACTATTAAAAGATGGGGTAAAAGAGGCAAACTCCCTGCAATTCGGATAAATAGTCGCGGTGACCGTCGCTACCGCAAAGAAGCCGTTCTTTGGTTACTCGGGATGCAAGGAAAAGCGGCTACTGCTTAAAAGAAAACCTCTGTTTTAATACCAGCCAAACAAATTCAATTAATCTCAACTGTCTTTTCCAACGCCAAGGCTGACGGAATAAGCGGAAAAGCCATTCTAAACCAGCTTCTCTCACCCATTCTGGCGCTCTAGGCACTTGGCCGGAAAGATAATCAAAAGCGCCCCCAACCCCCATAGCCAGTGTGACTTTTAGTTTGCCCCAATTATCCGTGATAAACTTTTCTTGCTTCCCCATCCCGAAAGCGACGAAAAGTAAATCAGGTTTTTTGGAATTAATCTTTCTTATTGACTCTTTGGCTTCACTTCCGAGAATATCTATTCTTGGTCCCGAATCTGCCCAGCCTTGCAAACCGGGATACCGCTTCTTAAGAACCACCAGCGTTTTTTTGGCAACGCCTGCTTCCCCTCCAAGTAAATAAACACTCCATTTCTTCTTAGCTGCTTTTCGACAAAGCTTTTCCATTAAATCAGTACCAGAGATACGCTCTTTAATTGGCTGACCTAAAAACCTGCTTGCCCAAATCAAGCCTATCCCATCGGGGACAGCCAGATCAGCCTTCTTTAAAATCGCTTCAAACCAAGGATTATGCCTAGCGAATACGAAAAATTCAGGATTGGGAGTAACAACAAAAGTTTTTTTACCTTGGGCTATTCTGGAGGTTAAAAACTCTAGCAATCTCTTCTCAGAGGTGCCAGTTAGAGTTTGAGTGGCGATTTTAACCATATCCAGCTCTTTTTTTAACATGTCTTTTTCCAAAAATTTTGTATTATAGGACAATTAGCTTCGTTTTTTAACAATTTTTCTATAAATTAACAATTTTTTCAATTTCTAAAGTAATTATTTTTGCAATTTTTTAATACCTATAATGTTAGCTACAAAGATATAATGAATAATTAATCATCAAATTACCAATAAAAATTAGTATTATAACTATAAGACTTTTGTTGGTTTACTAGTGACTTACTTTTTTAACCAATTTGCTCAATCTTTTTACTCAGAGCTTTTTGGCTAAAAATCCCTCTTAAACTATACTTCGCAGTAACGCTAGTATAATTCTCGCTTCGCTCCAATTATAGGCTCTCCCCCATTGACCCAACAGCTTATAACATTTAGTAAGAAAAAGTCCTATAAATTTTATTTATGTGCTTTATAGGTTCAGTTTATAGATTTGCTTAGTTTTACTTACTTTTTGGTGATACTTTTTTTGTACTTTTCAATGTTTTTAATGGCGATTCCCGTCCCTTTAACAACACATAACATTGGCTCTTCGGCAACATGAGCTGGCACCCCCACTTCTTGAGTCATCAACTTATCAAAATTGCGAAGTAAACTAGTTCCCCCGCTCATAACAATCCCTTTGTCAATAATATCTGAGGCTAATTCCGGTGGTGTCTCCTCTAAAACCGCCTTAACAGCACCGATAATTTGGTTCAATACGGGTCTAATCGTCTCAGTTACCTCAGTCGAGTTTAACTCGACTACCTTCGGCAAGCCCATAATTGAATCCCTGCCTTTAACTTCCATCTTCTCTGTTCTTGGTAAGGCAGTTGCCGAACCAATTTTAATCTTAACTTCCTCGGCGGTCTGATCACCAATAATCAAATTATGCTTTTTTCGCATATAAGAGGCAATCGCCTCATCAATCTTGTTTCCCGCCACCCGAACTGACTTATGAACAACCACACCCCCTAAAGAAATCACCGCTGCCTCAGTGGCACCTCCACCAACATCAACAATCATATTGCCTGAGGGAGCGGCGATGGGGATTTCCGCCCCAATGGCTGCGGCTAAGGGCTCATCAATCAAATAGGCATTCCTTGCTCCGGCAGATAAGGTCGCGTCTAAGACTGCCCGTCTTTCTACTTGAGTACAGCCAGCAGGCACACAAATCATCACCTCGGGCTTGAAAAATAAGGATTGACCCCCAACTTTTTGAATAAAATAACGGAGCATCGCTTCAGTAACCTGATAGTCAGCAATCACTCCGTCACGCATTGGCCTTGAAGCCCGAATATTACCTGGAGTCCGACCCAACATCTGTTTGGCTTCATTACCAACAGCAACAATCCGATTATCATCAACGGAAATTGCCACTACCGTCGGTTCTTGAAGGATAATTCCCTCACCCTCAAGCCACACAATAGAATTAGCGGTACCAAGATCAATACCAATTTTTTTGCCTAAAGCCATTGTTATCTTTAGATACCTTTTGATATATTAATCAAAGCAAAGGAAAAATAGCCTCCGAAAACTATATCATACCCTTTTCTGATAATAACATGAGTGTCCAAGTTGAGCAATAACCAAGTTTATGTTAAAATCCCCTTAGTATGATACGCAGACGCTCAATCGTCTTTTCATTAATATTTTTGATGGTTTTATTAGGGGCTTATTTTGTTATTAGGCTCGCCCAAGGCTATAGTCCCGATATTTCCACAAGGTCTTTGCGTCCCAGTGGTATTTTGGTCGCTACTTCTATTCCCGATGGCGCCCAGCTTTATATTGATGGTCGCCTCAAATCAGCCACTAACACTACCATTAATCTCACCCCTGGTGAATATGAAGTAGAAATCAAGAAAGATGGTTATAGTTCTTGGAAAAAGATTTTAACCATCAAAAAGGAATTGGTAGCCAAAACTGATGCCTATCTTTTCCCTACCTTTCCTAATCTCCAATCATTAACCTTTACTGGCGCCCAAAACCCATCTCTTTCCCCTGATGGTCAAAAAGTAGTTTTTGCTGTTTCTCAAAGCTCGGTTGACAAAAATGGCCTCTGGGTGCTTGATTTGGGTGATCGTCCCTTAGGCTTGCCCCGAGACCCAAGAAAAATTGTTGCCAGTACTCCGGGAGGGCGGGATTTTGTTCTGGCGGAATTAGAATGGTCCCCTGATTCCAAGCAGATTTTGGCTACTTTAACCACTGGTACCCGCCAAGAAAATTTCCTTTTGGAAGCTAACCAGTTAAATCCAGCCAACCGTTTAATTGATGTCACCAGCCAATTAACTGTCATTCGGGCTGATTGGGAAAAAGAAGAACAACTCAGATTTAAAGCCCAATCTGCCAAACTACCCCCTAAGTTATTGGAAATTTTAACCAACTCAGTTGCTGACATTCAATTCTCTTTGGACGAAACCAAAATTCTTTATACCGCCACTGCTTCTGCCCAAATTCCTGAGGGATTAATCCAACCTCTGCCAGCAGCCAGTACCCAACCAGAAAACCGAAACTTAGAACCAAGGAAAATCTATGTTTACGACATTAAAGAAGACAGAAATTTCTATCTAATGGATAAAGACGAAACTAAAAAATTAACTTGGTTTCCTACATCAAAACATATCTTTATAGTACAAGAAGGAAAAATTACTATTGCTGAATATGATAATACCAATTGGGTTGAAGTTTATACTGGACCTTTTGAAGATTCTTTTGCCTACTCTTTTCCGGCGGGAAACCGGATTTTAGTTCTCACCACCCTAGGTAAAGAAACTCCACCCAATCTCTACGCCATTAGTCTCCGCTAGTTAATACCCACACCTCGGGTATCTTAATAGTCTAGTCTGTGTCCCCAGGAGGAATTGAACCTCCATCTAGGGTTTAGGAAACCCTTGCTCTATCCGTTGAGCTATGAGGACCCCTCAATAACTTCAGGGTAAACTGGTTGTATTTTACCACGAAATCAGATAGAATTTAAACACGGGGTGTCACGTCAAACGTGACTTTTACCCCGTTTGACGGGGTGTAGCTCAGTTGGCTAGAGCGCCTCGTTCGGGACGAGGAGGTCCTCGGTTCGAGTCCGAGCACCCCGACCACGCTTAAGAAATTAATTTACTTCAAAAAATCTTTAATCTCTCTTGCCCGAGAAGGATGACGCAGTTTTCTTAAAGCCTCTGCTTCAATCTGGCGTGCCCTTTCCCGGGTTACTCCAAGCGCTTTTCCCACTTCCTCTAGAGTGTGCTCCCGACCATTATCATCCAAGCCAAAGCGCAATCTCAAAACTTTAGCTTGCCGAGGAGAGAGGGAATTAACCACCTCTCTCATCCGTTCCCTTAGCAACTCCTTAGCAGCGGCATCCATTGGAGAAAGAATCTTTTCATCCTCAATAAACTCTCCAAGATAAGAATTTTCATCAGCCCCAATTGGCAAATCTAAAGAAAGAATTACCTCGGGAAGGTTGAGAATCCTTTCAGTTCTTGCCTCGCTCCAGCCTGAAATTTCCGCTGTCTCTTTGAGGTCTAGCTCTCGCCCAATTTCCTTGCTTAACTCAGCCCTCTTTCTCTTAAGCCGGCTTAAATCCTCACCAGTATGAACCGGAATCCGAATCGTCCGTCCTTGATAGGCAACTGCCCGACGAACGGCTTGACGAATCCAGTGGATAGCATAAGTAGAAAATTTATAGCCTCTTTCCTGATCAAACTTGTTAATCGCCTTCATTAGACCGATATTGCCTTCTTGAATAAGATCAAGAAAAGAAACTCCTTGCCCACGACGATACTTAGCAACACTAATAACAAGTCGAAGATTAGATCGGTTTATCTTAGTTTTTGCCTGATTTCCATCTTCTTTGAGTGATTGGAGTTCTTTTCGTTTTTTTGGAGAAAGATGGCCGTCTTGATTGATTAACTCATCCCTCGCTGCTTCTCCTCTTCTTAATTGCCGGAATAGTTCTCTTTCCTCTGAGGCTTTGAGAATTGGGGCTTTAGCGACCTCCCTAAAATAAAGAGCGACAAGGTTATCTGGTTCTACCTCCAGTTCCGGAGAACTTCTTCTTTCCTGCTCGATTTTTCTCATTAGCACCTTATATTTTAGCAAACCAAAGCAATAGGGCTGCCTACCAGCAGCCTAGCCAAAGCTCAATTTATCTATTATTTTTTATTTCTTTAAAAGTTTCTTGAAGCGGGCTTCGTCTTTGTAAGGTCCAATGATCGCCAAATTCAAATTTTTAGACTTGAAAATGTCTTTAGCCACCCGCTGAATATCCTCAGGAGTAACTTTATCAATTAATTCCATTGCTTTCTGGGGAGTCCGGATTTTCTTTTCCAAAATCAGTTGAGTTACATAACGTCCAGCCACATTTTTCGAGTCTTCTAAGCTTAAGATAAAGTTACCCTTGAGCATCTCTTTGGCTTTGGTTAATTCTTTAGCTTCCACTCTCTGGGTAATAAATTTTTCGAACTCCTCTAAACAAACTTTAATGGACTCCTCAATCTTTTTTAATCTCACTCCCGCTCGGCATAGTAAAAATCCTGAATCAGTAGAATAATCAATATCAGATTTTACGTAGTAAGCTAATCCCCTTCTTTCTCTAATCTGAATAAACAATCTCGAACTCATCCCCCCACCTAAGATAGCACTCAAAACTCCAATTGCGAATCTGTCTGGATGAGAATACCAATATCCCGGAACACCTAAACAAAAATGGGATTGCTCTGTTTTTTTATAGATCAGTTTTGTTTTTGGAGTCTTTTGATATTGTTTGATAGTTTTTGTTCGTTTTTTTCCTTTTCTTTTTAATTGACTAAAATATCTTCCTGTCAACTTGCTTATTTCTTCTCTATCTATTTTTCCAGCCACAGCAATAACCATATTTTTAGGAAAATAAAGCCTGTTGATATATTTTAAGAAATCTTCTTGCTTTATTTGACGAACGCTATCCTTCCTTCCGCCTATATCCCAACCCATTGGATTGTCTCCATACAAAAGCCTTTCAAACTCAACTAAAACTTGGGTTAATGGTATGTCTTGACGCATATTAATTTCTTCAATAATTACTCCCTTTTCTCTTTCAATCTCCTCTGGTTTAAAAAGTGAATTGGAAAGCATATCAGAGAGAATATCAAAAGCCAATTCTTTATGCTTAGATGCCAGTTTAATAAAATAGGCAGTAAATTCTTTGTCGGTAAAGGCATTAAATTCGCCGCCAACCGCATCAACTTCACTAGCAATATCTAAAGTTGAAGGGCGTCTTTTTGTCCCCTTAAAAGCCATGTGTTCAATAAAGTGGAAAAGCCCATTGATGCTTTTGGTTTCGTATCTAGAACCGGCTCCGACTCCCACCATAACAGTCACCGAGTCCACCTGAGGCATGGGACTGGTGACTAACCGCAGTCCGTTCTTAAGGGTGGTGATTTTGTGTTTGTACATTACATTCTCTCCGGAGTCTCGATACCGAGTAAATGAAGCCCGTTTTTAATTACTTGCCCTGCTGTCGTGGTTAAAGCCAAACGGAAATCTTTCAACTCCTCAGTCTCAGCTTTGAGAATTGGCAGTCTATTATAAAACAAATTATATTTCTGGGCTAAATCAAATAAGAAATTGCAAAGTAAGTTCGGGGCATAATTTTCCCCCGCTTCCTGAATTACCTCAGGAAAACGATAAATAGTTCTTAGTAAAGCCACTTCTTCAGGCTCTAATTGAGGCGTTTTTTCGGGTAAAGAAATCTCTGGTGATTCTGCTTTTCTAAGAACACTTTGACAGCGGGCATAGGTATATTGAAGATAAGGACCAGAATTACCCTCTAAAGCTAATGACTCATCTATATCAAAATATATCGTTGTATCGCGACTAAACTTCAAAAGACTATATTTAATAGCCCCAAGGGCAACCGCCTCGGCTAGTTGGTCTAATTGTTTCTTGGTTAATTTCCCGCGCAACTCCTGATTAGAGGTATTAATTATTTCTAAAGCCCGCTGATGCAACTCATCTAAAACTTCGTCAGCCTTGATCACTTCTCCTCGACGGGTACTTAATTTTTTCCCACCTTTAAAGTTAATCAAGGCATAAGCCAGATGGAAAAATTTCTCTTTCTTACCAATTCCAAGCTGCTCACAAACAGTAAAAAGCTGTTTAAAATAAAGAGCGTGCTCCGCGGCAACATCCCAAATATACAAATCAGAAGGAAACTTTTTCTTCTTGAGTTCTGTTAAAGCAATATCTTGAGTAATATATAAAGTCGTTCCATCGGATTTAACCACCACCGTATCAGGTAAATTATATTTAGCCAAATCAGTAACAACTGCCCCTTCGCTTTTTCGAAAAACTCTTTTCTTTAATCCTTGCTTAACGATTTCCTTCCCCATTTTGTAATGATCTGATTCATGCCAGAACCAATCGTGAGCACTCTTTACTCTCTTATAAGTTTCCTCATAGCCCTTAGCAGACCAATTTAATAACTGACGCCAAATTTGCCTGATAGGCTCATTTTCTGCTTCCCATTCAATGAGCATTTCTTCTACCTGGGTTTTGGCTTTTGGGGACAAATTGTAGGCTCTTGTGCCTAAAACATACCAAATAAGATTGGTGTGGTCAGGCTTTAAGCCAAGCTCTTTGGGCTGCCACCAACTAGATTTTTTCTTTGACCGTATTTGCAGTAATTCTCGCCAATCAACACTTTTAATAATTTTCCTGATTTGAGTTTCTTTAACTTTTTTGAAATCTAAAAGCTCTTTCTTTTTTAGACTCTTTCTTTTTCTTCCAAAAAATAGATAACCCCAAAGGGCCCGGTTGATGTGAACTCCTCTGTCATTAACAATACAATCCTTGACAACCTTAGCCCCAAGAAATTCCAAAATACTAGCCATGGACATACCCAAGAAGTTATTGCGTAAATGGCCCAACATAATTGTTGTTTGAGGATTGGGGCTGGTATGTTCAAGGAGAATCTTCTTACCTCTCATAATGGTGAGCTTGCCAAATCCATCTTTTTCTTTTAGCACTCTTTCTAGTCGAGTGCTCAGATACTCATTTTTGAGCCAAATATTGATAAAACCGGGCGCCTTGACTTCAATCTTGGTGACGTACTCTGGCAACCCAAGACTGCGAAAGGTGTTAACGATTTGGTTAGCCAAATCAAAGGGAGTAGGATACTCTTTTTTCTTTACCCGCATGGCGATGTTAGTGGAATAATCGCCATGCTCAAGATTAGCGGGATGCTCAAATTCTAAGTACTTATCAGAGATTTTGAGCTTTTTTAAAGCCTTAGAAAAATCCTTTTTGAGCTGGTCTTGGATCATCTCATTGAATATGATACCAATTTTTACCATCGCTCACAACCTCAATTTCCCCTGTTTGATCGGTTCTTAGTATCTTAGTATCTAAATATCTTAGTCTCTCCAAAACTTCTTCCGTCGGGTGACCGAAGGGGTTCTTGCCTACAGAAATAACGGCAAATTCTGGTTTGACCTGCTGAAGAAACTCCTCACTGGTTGAATATTTACTTCCGTGATGCGCTATTTTCAGCACCTGACAGGGACCGACCCTGTCAAGGCGGGATTCGACTTTTGAGGAAATGTCGCCAGAAAACAAGGCACAAAAATTACCATAAGAAAGCTGAAAAACTACTGAAGTGTCGTTAATCTCCTTCTCTGTTGTTGTTGCTCCCAAAATTTTTTCCTGAGATTGAGGCCACAAGACAGCCACTTTTAAAGAACCAAGATTAATTTTATCTCCCTCTTTGGGGAAATAAATATCTGATTGCTCCTTAAGAACCGCTGCTTGAAATTCCTGATAAACAGCTGTGCTTTTACCAAAAGAATTAACAACAAACTGTTTAACATCATATCTTTCTATAACATCTATTAAGCCAGTAATATGGTCAGCTTCGGGATGTGTTGCCACCACCATCTCAATTTCCCTGTCCCAAAAAGGTAAGTGATTTGACAAACAATTCAAAACACTCTGATTAGGTCCGCCATCAACTAATATCTGGGTTGAGCCCTGGTAGATTAAAATCGCATCTCCCTGCCCCACATCACAAAAAACCAGATGCAACCGATTGTCCGGTAGCTGAAAAATCGCTGCCCAGATTAAACCAATTATCAGGGCAAGACTGATTAAAACAATCTTGGCTCTTTTAAATTCCACTTTCCTCGCCAGGCTCGCCAAAGAACAAAAGCAATAACAAAATAATAGCCTGTGACCCACCACAAGGATAAACTTTTTATCTGGAAGTTAATCCAGGGCAGTTCGCCAAATCCTTCAATCAGCTTAACAAAATAAGTTAAAGGCAACCACAAAAACCAAGCTAGCACTTGAGCGATTGGTCTGATAAAAAATCCAAAAAGAGCCACAATCCCACCTAAATTCATCAAAATGGGAATTAGCGGTAAAATCAGGGCGTTGATGAAAGGCGAAAGAAAACTAAGATTGCCAAAGTTTACCAATAAAATGGGTGTCACGCCTATTTGGGCAGACAAGGTGGTGGCTAAATCATCACCAAAAACTGGTAAATGGAAAATTCTTTTCTCTTTTAACAAGGGATGAATTAGAAGAATGCCTGCTGTTGCCATCAATGAAAGCTGAAAACCTATATCAAACAATATCAAAGGCGATATTAATAGCATAATTAAGGCAGCAGTAATTAAAGCAATCAAGCCATCTCTAAGCCTGCCTAAATATCCGGCTCCGAAAGCTAAGCTCGCCATAATCGCCGCTCTAACTACTGGTGGCTCGGCACCAACCATCAAGGTATAAAAAATCACACCTAAAAAAGCAAAAATCAAAGCTTTTTTCCGACTAACAAACCAGACTAAGGCAGAAACAAGAAAACCAGCAACTACGGAAAGATTGTATCCAGAAGCAACAATAATATGAAGTGTGCCTGTTTCCCGCAGATTTTTCAGGAATTTTTCCGGCATTTCTTTTTTTGTTCCCAAAAGAATTCCATTTAACAGGCTCGACTGTGGTTCTGGTAAAAGTTGCTCAATTGTATTTTCTAACTGACCCCTAAAATAATAAAGTTTCTTTTTAAAATTAGAAAACAAAGTCGGTCTTTGCGCCTTCTCTATCTCACGAATGGTTGGAAAATAAGCATAATATTGAGTCTGGAAAGAGTTTGTCACTCTCTTTTCAAATTTGCCAGTAACTTCTAATAAATCACCATAAATATAGCCTGGATAACGGTCGGTCTTTAATAAAATCGGACCTAAGGAAATGTTCTGGTATGAACCCTTTAGATATGGTTGTTGAGTTATCCTGCCGCGGAGCGTGATGACGCTATTTTCTGGAATCTTCAGGCTCGAGACTAATTGGAGGCGAAAAAAGTAAACGGAGATTACGACAATCAAAAGTAGACAGACAAAGGCTTTTTGGGCAGGTTTCATCTAAAACACAGTAATTTCGTCTTTAATTTTCTCGAAGACATTAGAAGGAATAACTTTCTTGGTGAGAAGTTCGTCAATTGAAGAGTAGGGACGGTTGTCAATAATATCCTTTGCTCGCACTTCGCCAATTCCCCAAAGAGTATCTAGTTCCGACGTAGAAGCAGTGTTGATGTTAATTTTTCCAGAAACCACTGTTTCCTCGCCCGCTACTTCCCCGCTCTCCATCTGACTAGGTATATAAACCTTCTGAGCATCTTCTAATTTCTGGGCTAAATTCAAATTCTTTTCTATCCATTCCCGGTCCGCTCCCGCTGACAATCCCCCCGCTCTTGCTAGTAAATCCTTGTATCTTGACCCACTGGGCAATTCATAAACGCCAGGTTGTATCACTGCCCCGGCCAAATCCACCCAAATCGTCCCCTCTTCTTCCCCAGAAATAATCTCAATCTCCGGTTCTTTTTGCTGATAAAAAAAGAGCGTGGTCAAAATCCCCACGCTCACTAAAAACACACCAATTAAACCTAGAATAACAGGAACTTTATTTTGTTCCCATAAATTTTCCAACTCCATGAGTAGATTTTCTAAACCACAAAATTTATCAATCTTCCGGATACAAAAACAACTTTTTTAATCTTCTTCCCTTTCAAATACTTCGCCACATTCTTTTCTTTCTTCGCCAATTTCTCTACCTGATCACTGATCACTGATGCCTGATCACTAACTTCAATTTGCCCTCGCAATTTGCCATTGACTTGAATAACAATGGTGACTCTTTTTTCCTTAATCAATCTCGGATCATATTTAGGCCATTTCTGTTGGTGAATTGAGAATTTATTTTTCAAAACCTGACACCAAATCTCCTCTGAAATATGAGGAGCAAAAGGGGCTAATAATAAAACTAGGGTTTCAATTGCCTCCCGCGAAACTCCCTTTGTTCTTGTCAAGAAGTTGACATATTCCATAATGGCGGCAATGGCAGTGTTGTAGCGTAGATTTTGGATGTTTTCGGTTACTTTTTTAATGGTTTGATGAATTACTTTTTTCTCTTCTGGACTGCCTTTAGCCGAAAACTTTTGGGCTAATCGCCAAACCCGACAAAAAAACCTGTACATTCCCGCAATTCCCCTATCCCGAAAATCGCCGCCCTGATCAAAAGGACCTAAAAACATCAAATAGCATCTTAGTGTATCAGCGCCGAATTTCTTAATATACTCATCAGGAATAACCAAATTCCCCTTACTTTTACTCATCTTGGCTCCCTCGCTAATCAACAAGCCATGAGCATAAAACCGCTTAAATGGCTCTTCAAAATTAATCAAACCCAAGTTTTTGAAAACCATAGTTAAAAACCGGGTGTACATTAAATGAAGAACAGCGTGCTCATGTCCGCCAATGTACATATCTACTGGCAGCCATTTCTTAATCCGCTTTTTATCAAAAGCAACGTCTTTTTTATCAGTCGAGGTGTAGCGGAAGAAATACCAAGCAGAATCCAAGAAAGTATCGGAAACATCAGTTTCCCGCTTAGCTGGACCCTTACACTTTGGACATTTTGTTTTAACCCAATCCTTAGCTTGAGCCAAAGGCGATTTACCTACTCCTTTAGGTTGATAATTCTCGATATAAGGCAACTTGACCGGCAAGTCTTTTTCTGGTACTGGTTGCCAACCACACTTAGAACAATTAATCATGGGAATTGGTGGCCCCCAATAGCGCTGACGAGAAATACACCAATCACGAAGGCGATATTGGGTTTGCTTCTTAGCAACACCTTTTTCCTTTAACCAAGCAGTAATCTTTTTAATCCCCTGCTCAACCAACAAGCCATTAAACTGCCCGGAATTAACCAATTTCCCCTCGCCATCATAAGCTTCTTTTTTGATATTGCCTCCGCTTATCACTTTAACAATGGACAACTTATGCTCTTTAGCAAATTCCCA
>JAHIFH010000047.1 GCA_018900995.1 Patescibacteria group bacterium
CACCATCCCCTGCTACAATTGTCTTATGTTCCTAACACTTATCAAGATTGTTATTTTTTGCCTGGTTATTATCCTTATCTTAAAGGCACTGAAAATAGTCTATGTCCCGATTAGTCTGATTAAATGGCTGATATTAATAGGCGTGGCTATTTTTTTACTGGTAATGGCGCAAACTTACGCGGGAATTTTTTAACACCTACTATTTTCTGCGAAAATTTTTCCCCTCCTCCGAATCTGTTATAATCTCCCTATAATTTCCCTGCTTTTTTGAATTCTGCCCATTGATTATGGGTAAAGAAAAAGAGAATTCACTCACTCCGGAGTTTATTGCGGCTGCTAAAGAGTTTATTGCTATTTCTAATAGGATGGATAAGGCTTGGATAAAAATGGTAGAAAAGAAGCAAGTTTCAAGATACCGATCCATGGATGAAAAAAGAGCAGAAGAACTGAGAAGTGGTAAACGACCAAAAAAGGGAGAAGAATACATCGCTGAATATTTGCGAGCCCTTAAGGATCTCCTTTCTCGAGGAGAAAAATCATCTTAAATACTTCTCGATATTTTCCTCATGCTCTTCATCTGTTTTGGCGTAGTGCATTCCTCCTTTGGTATCAGAAAGATAAAACCAATAATCGGTTTCTTGTGGATAAATTATGGCTTTAATGGAAGCCAAGCCCGGATTACAAATTGGTCCGGGGGGTAAGCCTCTGTATTTATAAGTGTTATAAGGTGAGTCAATTTGTAAGTCGGTTTTGCTCAATTTTTTAGGCCACCAATTTTCTAGTTGGGAGTTGGGAGCTGGGAGCTGGGAGTTAGCAACCGCATATTGAACAGTGGCGTCAGCTTGTAAGGGCCAGTTTTCCTGCCAACGTTTAAGGAGGATACCAGCCACAATTGGTCGATCTTTTTCCGCCTTTGCTTCCCTTTCCACAATTGATGCTAGGATAATTACTTGACTTTGGCTGAGATCCCTTTCCTTAGCCGCTGATTGCAGTTCCAGAGAATATTTTCTTTCAAAATTATTGGTAAAAATTTTAATCACTGACGATGGGCTAGCATCCTTAGAAATTAAGTAAGTGTCTGGAAAAAGATAACCCTCAAGCTCATCTGTTTGCTCGAGAAATTGTGGATAACTAAACCCTTCTAGATTAGCTGCCAAGCGCCGACCAAATTCCTCTCTCCGCCAGCCCTCAGGGAAAGTCAGCCAAATATCCAAACTGCCGTGAGTTAATAAATAAGCAATTTCCTCGACCTTCCAAGAAGGATTAACCCGAAAAGCCCCTGCTTGAATCTGACCAGATAAACCTTTGACTAAGATAAGGATTTTAAAAGCAGAAGAATCTCTAATCAAACCGGCGTCCTTTAGTCGCTGAGCAATCAAGGACAAGCCCTCGCCTTTATGAATAACAAAAATCTGGCTTTGACCAGGGGGTTGACTAAACGGAGAAATCGCCCATCGCCACCAAAAAAAGCCGCCAATGATGACAGCAATGAGTAATAAAATAACTAAATTAAACTTCCTCAAAAAGCGCACGGCGATATTTCTTGGTCTCCGGATTATAGATGAAAATCCGACCACACTTGCAAGTTGCTTTTTCGATCCCATCTTTCCTTTTTACTCTCTTACCCTTGTCAAGCGGTTTGCCACAGCCAACGCATTGACCTCGACTCAAGAGCCAAGCCTGCACCGGAGCAATGATATTTTTAAACATTTGTTTTATCTAAGTAAGCTTGTAAAATAATCGCCGCGGCAAAAGCATCCTCTTTTTCTTGACGATATCTCTTTTTCTTGCCTGCCTCTATCATTTTAGCAACTGCTTCTTTGGTGGTCAAGGTTTCGTCTTGGAAAAATACTTTTATTCCGGTAATTCTTTCTAATTGGTTACCATACTCTTTTGCTTTTTGACCAATTTTTCCTTCGCTCAGGCCAATAATAATTTTTTCTATCTCTTTTTGTTCCACCAGCTGAGCAATTTTCGTTAATGTCTTTTGGTGGTTCTTGATGACCCCCATTGGCTGGGCTAAACCATTATCGGCAATAGCTAAGCCAATTTTAGCAATACCAAAATCAATCCCTAAAACTCTCATATACTAACTAATTGGGCCCAAACGATTAAGCGCCTTAAATAAGTTCCGGGCGGAACGCAAGTAACCAGAGAAAGCCACTGACTATCATACCGTTGCTCTAAAACCGCTACATCTTCTGGTTTGGTCTCAACAATTTTTCTTACCACATAACGATATTGAATCCCATCAAAATCAACTAAAATTTCGTCGCCCTCTTCCATCTTAGGTAGAGTGGAAAAAATGGTTTTGTAGTTTTTGGGGTTAAAAAACTGAGGCAAAACCGAATGACCAAAAATAACTGTATTGCCATATTGACCAGGAAGAGCTGTTCCCGGATAGTGAATCAAACTTTTCATCAAATCCTCGCCCCCGATTCGAACGATGGCTTCCTCGATTTTCAATTTAGGAACAGAGAGATTGTAATGAGTAATTTTACTTGGTTTGGGCGGCAAAACCGGCGCGTCAGGAAACCAACTCTTGGGGTTGGAGTAATCAACGGCTGATTCTTCCCCTAAAATAATTCCTTGAGAAGCTAAGGGACTAACCAGTCGCTGGGTAAAACGGCTGTTAGTCAATTCATAATATAAAATCGGCAAAGCGGCATTGCTAATCAAAACTA
The DNA here is from genome assembly GCA_018900995.1 of Patescibacteria group bacterium. GTDB lineage: Bacteria > Patescibacteriota > Microgenomatia > PFEM01 > JAHIFH01 > JAHIFH01. Next base: position 2,685 of record JAHIFH010000047.1, read on the forward strand.
AACCAACAACCAGCGCCAAAACCGAGAAGCCTTTCAACAAAAAAGTAATTCGTCTTTGTTGAGCTAATTGTTGACCAAGTGGAGCTGATTTTAGATAGCAGTAAGGAACCATCATTGAATTTCTACCTCAATCTCAATTCTGTTGACTCTCCGGGGAAAAGTACCGAGACGGCCAGGTAAACGAGGAGAAATCTGGGCTTTAAAACCAGCTACCCTCGGCAGGTTACCCAAATAGGTTTCGCCCACTACTATGTACTTTCCCACTAGATTCTTTTTAATCTGCTCTAAATCTTGCTGAGGAATTAACTTGGCTTTAAGATGAGTCTTTACCGTCGCCCTGCCTTCTTCATCAACTTCTCCCACATCAAAGGAAAACTCAGTCTCCTCAGGAAGATACTCGAAACCTTCGGCAACGGATTCTAAAACACTGTCTTCAACTAAGGCTTGTAACTCTTGTTCGGTGTAAACTAAAGCCTTAGCTTGTAATTTTAAGGAGAGCTCTAAATTATCTGTTTCTTCACCCACTTCGTGGCTATAATTACTACTGACGACTTTACTAATAATTGATTCTTCCACTAACTTAACTTCTGGAGATAGCTTAGCCAGCAATTTTTCTTTAGCATCCTTTTCTAAACTAGCTTTTAAATCAGTTAACAATGCTTCTTGGTCCTCCTCAGAAACAGCCTGGATTTGCCGGCTGATGCCGCCGCTAAAGGCAGAGTCATTTTTAGCAACATAATCCGACTTAGCATAATTGGCAACGATAAACTCGGTTCCGGAAGCTAAATTACCCTCGGTCCCAATCTCTTCAGCAGTTACCTTGACTATCGCTTTGCCAGGCGGGTCGGCAGCACTGCTCTGGGAAGCAACAGTAACATCATCATCAAGAGTAAATTCCAAACCAGCGGTACTAGTAATGGCCGTACCCGAATCAAAGGTCTTTTCGTTGGATGTGCCGTTGTAGATAGTCACTTCTCCTTTGGCGGGGTCGCCAATATCTTTTGTGCCAGTGGTGGTTCGGCTCTTACTTCCCTCAACTTCTTCCCCTATCTGTTCCGCTGGTAAAATAAAGTTTTCTTTATCCGGAGTGCCAGTGGTGGGATCAAGCTTAACAGTAAAATCTTTTTCTAAAATTTCTGGCTCTAGAAAAAGAACTACCTCTGCCCGAGGGAGAAACCAGTAGGCGGCAAGGGCACTCCCGCTTAAAACCAAGAAAAGAGCGATGATTAAAATAAGTACTGGGGAGGTTTTGAGAGACTCAGATATTAACCCTTTAAAATAAGCTAAATTCAGTTTCTTCAGAGCGGGGAAACGAGAACGAAAAGTGGCTATCTTAGCAAAAAGATTGTCCAAAACTGAAGGCTTTTCTTCAAAAGTCGGTTCTTTGATAATTGGAGGTTCTTTAGTAACTTTTGGCTTTTCGGGCTCGAGTTCTATCTTCTCCTCGGCGACGTCGCCTCCTTTAACAAATCCCAGCTCTCCCGCGGGAATAAAAACCGGCTCTTCGACTTCAACTTCTTCTTTCTCTTCAACCTCCTCTTCTTTTTCTTCCTCCTCCTTTTCCACCGGTTTCTCTTCCAGAACTAAACCAGCGGCTTTGGCAACTTCCTTGCCACCAGCTAAAGCAATCGCTTCAATATCAAAATTAAGCGGTAAAATCTCTACTTTAGGTAGATGAAGAAACTCAACCCCTTCTTTCTTTTTCTCCAGCCAAGGATAGCTAACTAATTGTTGCCTGGCTTCCTCCAATTTATCTTCTTTATCATAAAGTAAAATTCGCGCAGGCAAGGGCTCCTTGGAATCAAACCGAGATAAGCCTTCAATGAGATCGTCAGCTAAATTATTACTCTTATCAATCAGTTTCGGCCCTAAAACCTTACCAATTCTTACCAGGCCAACGCTTATCTTCTGCATCCCCAAATGAACCAAAATGGCGGTCGGCGGGATGCCTTCAGTGGTTTTTAAATGATGGACAATCGCCTCATCAATAACAACAAAACCAGCTGGCTTAAGGTCAAGTTTCTCAGAAAGTTTTTTTAGGAGTTTCAACCTATCATCAACAATCTTCTCTCCTTCAACCCAGTTAAAAGGTAAGCCGAAAACAACCTTGTCAGGTTCTTTGACTTCTCCTTCTATTGGCAGTTTCTCAGCCGCAGAAGATAAACCCGCGTCAACCGCCTCGATTAATTCCTCCTCGCTTTCCCATCTTTCAACATTTCCCAAAGAAAGCACTTTAATTTGGTTTTCAATAATGGCAAAAATAGCACTCTTAATGAAATCTAAACCAATTTCCAGGGCGAAGTAATATTCCGATGGTTGCTTTTCTTTTTGGCGAATTTTATCTAAAACAGCTTTAACTTCCATGGGCAAGCTGGGCATAAATTCGGCGTCGGCCAGCACCGACAGCTTTTTCTTTTATTATCTTAACACGACCAATCTCTTTCGTCGACTTTACATGAGGTCCACCACAAACTTCTTGAGAGTAACCCCCAATCATATAAACTTTAACTTTATCACTATATTTTTCACCGAAAAAAGCCAAGGCACCTTTTTTCTTAGCTTCAGCCAAAGTCATGGTTTTTATTTTAACCAACAAGTTGGCTTTAATTTTCTCATTCATAATCTTTTCTACCTTTTTCATCTGTGCTTCAGTCAGTTTTTCCGGATGAGTAAAATCAAAGCGCAATCTTTTTGGGGTAATGTTACTTCCTACTTGTTGGACATGGTCACCCAAAACATCACGCAGGGCTTGATGAAGTAAATGAGTGGTGGTGTGTAATTTCGTTACTTCCTCTGAGTGATCCGCTAATCCACCAGCAAACTTTGTTTCTACCCCTTTTTTTGAAAGCTCCTGGTGTTTCTTAAACTCTTTCTCAAAAACTCCTTTTTTAATTTTTTGACCTCTTTCTTGGGCAATTTCCTGGGTCATTTCTAAAGGAAAACCATAGGTCTCATAAAGATAAAAAGCGCTTTTACCATTAAGGACTTTGTATTTTTCAATCTCTCTCAGTCCTCGCTCTAGAGATTTATTAAATCGTTCTTCTTCGGCACTTAACTCACGGATAATTTTACTTTTGTTTTTTTTAAGGTGAAAATATTCGCCACTATATTGATCAATTATCTCTTCAGCAATCTTGGCCAAGAATGGTTTATTGATTTGAAGTGGCCTTCCATAACGAACCGCCCGCCGAATCAGGCGGCGAACAATATAGCCCGCCTCGACATTGGATGACATTACCCCATCGCCAATTGCAAAACTCGCTGCCCGCAAATGGTCAGCAATGATTCTCATTGACTTTTTATTCTTACCTTGGTATTTCTTGCCAGAAATTTTTTCAATAGTTTGAGTAATTGAAGTAAATAATTCTGTCTGATAAACATCATCTTTTCCTTGAAGCATCGCTGTTGTCCGTTCCACTCCCATACCGGTATCAATATTCTGCTGTTTTAATTTTTCCAGTTTGCCATTGGGCAGGCGATCAAATTCCATAAAGACATCATTCCACATTTCAAAATATTTGCCGCAATTATCTCCCGGTCGACACTTGGGCCCACATTTTTTCTTACCGGTGTCATAAAACATTTCCGTATCCGGACCACAAGGACCAGTCTCGCCCACTGCCCACCAATTATCCTTTTTTCCTAAAAAGTAAATTCTTTGTTTAGGAATGCCAATTTTTTGCCAAACCTTAGCTGCTTCTTCGTCTTTCGGCGTATCTTTATCACCAGCAAAACAAGTAACGGAAATTCTTTTTGGCTCAAGCCTCAGCTCTTTAATCAAAAACTCCCAAGACCATTCAATCGCTTCCTTTTTCCAATAATCGCCCAAAGACCAATTACCTAACATTTCAAAAAAAGTTAAATGCATCATGTTCCTCACTTCATCAATATCTTGAGTTCGAAGGCAGCGTTGGTTGGAAACCAAGCGTTTTCCCAAAGGATGAGGTTCACCCAAAAGATAAGGTACCAAAGGATGCATTCCAGAATTAATAAACAAAGCTGTAGGGTCATTTTCCGGCACCAAAGAAACATTGGGCAACTTCTTGTGCCTTTTTTTAACAAAGAAAGAAATAAATTTTTCTTTCAACTCTTGAGCGGTCATCAAGAAAGATTATATGTTAACTCGAAGCTAGGAGCAAGCGAGGTCAAGATAAAGTTAAGGGCTTACCGTTGCGAGTGAAGAATGTTTTTGTGGCTTGTCGTCCTCTTTCTCGGAGTTTATCAATATGGGTTAATTTCTCCTTTGCCTCCTCAGCCACCTCTTTTTTCACACCCTTGGCTTTCTTTTCTAGCTCAGCCTGAAGTTTTTTTGCCTGAGTTCGAAACTCTTCTCCTTTTTCCTCAAATTCTCCAACCAGCTCAGCTAAATCATCCAATGCTTCTTCACTTTTTTCTTTAATTCTTTTTTTTACTTTTTCCCCTTCTTTAGTTTGAGTGAGAAAATAGAATGCCCCGGCACCAATTAAAGCACCCATAATTAATCCTTGGAGGAAACCACCATTGTGGTCTCGGTCACTCATTTTCTTCACCCGCTTTTTTCTCGGTTTTCTTTGATTTCTCTTTCCGTTGGCTTAACCAGCCTAAAAGCCCAGCAATGCCAGAGACCCCGGTGATGGAGCTAGAAAGAGAAGCAATCGGCCGCGCCACTGATTCAGAAATTGTTCCCGCATCATCAAGCATTTTATTAAACTTCTTAATCGACTCTCTTATTTCCCGCAAAATAAAGAAGACCTGAACCCCAATAATAGCAAGAAGGACAGTTAAAACAGTAACAACGGCAATGAGTAAAAGCTGTGTGTTATCAATCATGAGCAGTTATTTTCCTAATCTCTAATATCTAATATCTAGTATCTAAATGTCAATTATAACTTTCTATATCAATCCCCTTTACCAAAATAGATCGTTCTCGTTTGTCTGGTTTTTCTCCCTAGTCGGTTAATCGCTTCAACAACAATCTTATTCTCACCGGAAACTAATCTTAATCGATAGCTGAATTCTCCTTGGTCATTGAGCTGGGCTAGACTGTCATTAATCGTCACCGAATTATCAGGATTGGTTTTGCCTTTAATCATTATTTGCTCCTCATTAACCTGCTGGTTATCAACAGGTGAATAAATCTCCAAGCTCGGCTTTCCCAATAAACCATGGTATTGATAAGCCAAATAAGTTAAAAAAACAATAATAAACAAAGCAACAACGACAATTAAAGTCTATTTAGGAGTCCATTTAAATTGTTTATTTAGGTCAACCCTTGGGGGGAAAACACTTTTTTGTTCCTGAGTTCGGCGGTAATCCCTTTTAAAAACCGCTAGCACTCTCTCGGGTTCTAAACCCAAAAATTGGGTGTAATTTCTAATAAAACCCTTGATCGTCGCTATTGAGGGCAAAGACTGATAATCATCTTTTTCTAAAGCCACTAAGTAAGGCTTTCTGATTTTCGTTTCTCGGGCGACATCATTAAGACTAATCTCTTTCTTCACCCGATCCTCTTTGAGAATTTGACCAGCAGTTTTCATCGTTTTTTATTTAGGAGACAGCTTGAGAGGCAAGATATTCTTCAGGATTTTTAATTAAGACATCTCGAGGTTTAGAACCCTCAGCCGGACCAACAATTCCTGCCCTTTCCAATTGGTCAATAATCCTTGCCGCTCGGGCATAGCCCACTTTCAGTCGCCGTTGGAGTAACGAAGCCGAAGCTCGTTCATAACGACAAACTGTCCGCATCGCATCCTCAAAAAGCTCATCTCTCTCTTCTTCCTCACCAGGTCTAATACCCACTCTAGCCGGGGTCTTAGTCACTTCTTCGGTATACTGCGGCGCAACTCCTGTTTTTCTCAGGAAATTAATTAACTTTTGGATTTCTGGCTCAGAAACCAATGTTCCCTGAATTCGGGTGGGCTTGGATTGATCAGGGGGAATGTAAAGCATGTCTCCTCGTCCTAACAGCTTTTCTGCTCCCGGCATATCAATAATTACCCGCGAGTCAACTTGAGAAGAAACATTAAAAGCAATTCGGCAAGGAATATTAGCTTTAATCAACCCGGTAATAACATCCACCGAGGGTCGTTGAGTGGAAATAATCAAATGAATTCCTGTCGCTCTTGCCATTTGAGCAATTCGACAAATAGCATCTTCCACTTCAGCCGGGGCATATAAAATAATATCCGCCAACTCATCAACAATAATCAGAATATAAGGCAACGCCGCAAAACCCGAGAGTTCATTATAAGCTTCAATATTCCGCACCCCCACCTCAGCAAAGAGTTTATAACGACGATCCATTTCTGAAATCGCCCATTTCAGGGCAGAAAGGACTTTTTCCGGATCAATAATCACAGGGGTTAATAAGTGGGGAATGCCGTTGTATTGAGTCAACTCCACCCGCTTCGGGTCAACGAGAATAAACTTGACTTCGGCGGGCGATGCTCTAAAAAGAATGGTAGAAATAAAGGAATTAATACAAACCGTCTTTCCTGAGCCAGTTGTTCCAGCAATCAAAACATGAGGCATCCGACCGATCTCGTCAACCACTGGATCGCCAGAAACATTCAAGCCAAGAGCTACTGATAATTTAGACTTGGCTTTTTCCATCTGCTCGGAAGTCAACATTTTCTTAAGGGTAACAAATTCTGGACTGCGATTGGGTACTTCAATTCCCACTAAAGAGCGACCAGGAATGGGCGCTTCAATTCTGATTTGCCCGGTTGGTGCTGCGAGAGCGAGAGCTAAATCATTAGCCAGAGTGGTAATTTTAGAAAGTTTCGTTCCCAAAGCAATCTCCAAGGCATACTGGGTGACTGCTGGTCCTAAATTAACCTCTGCCACTCGGGCGGCAATCCCGAATGATTCAAGAGTTTTTTCAATGATATCTGCGTTTTTCTTTATGTCGCCCCGGTCCGCTTTACCCCCAACCATATCGGCTAACAAAGAGATGGGAGGAAATTCCCAAACTCCTTCTTCAGTGGGCAAATTACTTACCAAAGAAGGTGCTAGTTCTTCTTTTACTGCTGGCTCCTTTTTAGCTAGCTCTTCTTTCGGCTCAACCCCCTTAATTTCTGGCTCGACTGCTAATTTGCGTCGCCCTGAAACTCTTCTTATGCTTGCTCCGGCTTGGCGAACCTGAGAAATAATTTTAGCCAAAAAAAGAATAATTTCTTCTAACGAAGTGTTAAAGACAACGACAACACCAATAAAGACAAAACCTAAGAGAACAAAGAAAGCTCCAAAAGAACTAATTAAAGCCGCCAAACTATACCAGATTTGAAAACCAATTAGCCCTGCCCGCGTTAAGCTGATGAGAGCGAATGACAAAATGATTGAACCAACGAAAACATTGGGGCGAGTAATTTTCCACTGCAAGCGAGCCAGCATTAAGCCTGCAGTAATCAAAAGGAAAGGCAAAAACAAAACTCCCCAACTAAAATAATGAGTGAGAAGGATAAACAAGCGGTTCAAAATAATTCCTTGGCGAGAAAAAGAGAAAATAATAATTGCCGCCAACGAGAAAAGGAAAACACTGGAAATAGTATAGAGAGTGTTTTTTTTGAGCTTTAATTTAAATGGATTTTTTCTTCTCCCTCGAGCCATTTTTCCCTACTATTATTATACTATTTTCGGCGGTATTTCCTCCTTTTTCTTGATTTTGATTTCACCAGATGAGTTTTTCTTGAAATTCTGGGTCCTAGCTTTACTTGTCCAGCAGCTGTTATTTCCAAGGTATCATTTCGATCCGGCAGAATAATTTGTTCTTCAAAATAACCCATTTTTTGAGCTAAAATGGCATATTGTCTCATTTGTCGAAAGGCCCCACCAATCGGCACTAAAAAATTAGGACGAGTCAGGCTAATCATTAATGATAGCTCTCCTTGAGCGGCGTGACCCGAAACATGTAAATCATCAAGAATATCTGAGTAAGAAACCGTTGCGCCTAGTCGAGACAATTCGTCTATTAATTTGTGAATTGCCAACTGGGTACCGGGAATATAATCAGGTGAGGAAAAAATTACCTTATCTCCAGGTTCAATCTGAATCTCTCTAAACTCTCCGGCGGTAATTCTTTCTAAAGCCGAACCTTTTTGAGCCTGACTACCAGCCACAAACAAGCTAATCTCCTGTTTGGGTAAGCCGTTGATCTTTTTGGTGGGTACCAAAATCCCTTTAGGAATTTTCAAATAACCCAAACGGGTGGCAATCTTAAAAATCTTCTCAATCGATCTCCCTACTAAAGCTACTTGGCGTCTATATTTAACAGAAACATTAAGAGCTTGCTGCCAACGAGAAACATTGGAAGAGATAGTAGTAATGAAAACTTTACCCTGGCAATTGCGAATTTCTCTTTCTAAAGAATCCTCAATCATCGACTCAGAAAGAGTGTAGCCATCCTTCTCGCTTCTCAAACAGTCGGACAGCAAACAAACAACACCTTGGCTACCAATGGTCGCTAGTTTACCAACATCAGAAATTGAACCCGTGACCGGTGTCCAGTCAAACTTGAAATCACTAATATGAAGAATGGTACCAACCGGAGTTTTGATAGCAAGACTAAAAGTGTCCGGAATTGAATGAGTCATATGGATGAAATCGAGATGAAAATTACCTAGGTCAACCTTTTGCCTTGAATCAATGAGATTAATTTTTGCCTGTTGACGATATTCATCAAGTTTCTCTCTAATCAAGGCGGCGGCTAGCCTAGGAGCATAAATTGGAATTTGGCGATTAAGTTTCGGCAAGACAAAGGGCAAGCCACCATAATGGTCTTCATGGCCATGAGTAATCACGATTGCCTGAATCTTGTTTTGGTTTTTGACTAAATAATCAACATCAGCCACGAGCAAGTCACCCTCAGGCGATTCTTCATCAGGAAAGCCAACGCCACAATCAACAACCAAAATCTCATCCTGATACTGATAAACAAATAGATTCTGGGTGACTTTTCCCCACCCACCTAAAGAAATTATTCTTAGGTTCTGCTTTTTATCCTTATTTTTTTGTTTTCTAAAAAATTCCATCAGACTAACTTTAATTGCTTATCTTCTCTGTTTTTTTCCATTATTTCTTCTTCTGGATTCTCCTCAAGAAAAACTTTGATTTTCTGAAAATCTTCTTTTATCTCCTCCATTATTCTACCATTTCTTAAAGCCGCGGCGGGATGATACATAGGAACAACGATATACCTCTTGCCTAAAAAGTCAACGTATCTCGCTTGACCATGAATCCGGGAAATTTTTTCACCTGGTAAAAATTTATTCATGGAAAATCTTCCCAAAGTAACAATAATTTTCGGTTTAATTATTTGAATTTGTTCATCCAGAAAAGAACGACAAGCCTCAATTTCTTCTGGTAAAGGATCGCGGTTCCCTGGTGGGCGATGCCGAAGCATATTGCAAATAAAAACCTCATTTCGTTCAAGGCCAATATCTTTCAAAAGTTTATCTAATAATTTCCCGGCGACCCCAACAAATGGTAAGCCCTGTCGTGATTCATGGAATCCAGGAGCCTCACCAATAAACATAACTTCTGAATCAGGATCACCTGTTCCTGGTACAGCTTTGGGCGACTTCCATAATAGACACCTGCGACATTTTTCTATCTGGGCGGCTATTCTTTTAAGTTTTCCCTCTTTAGCCATCTTTCTTTCTTGACGCTGGAATTCGAACGCCAGTTTTCTCTAACCAACGATAGATAGATGATGAATGTACCTCCAACCTCTCCGCAATCTGAACACCATTTAATTTCTCCTCAAACATCATTTTCGACAACATCTGTTTCATTGGTAAACCCATATCTCTTTGTATAACTCGATACTTTCTACCTCCTGAGGATATAAACTCATAAAATTCCTTCGCTCTAAGATATTTATCATACTTCCTTTTCAAACGTAGGTCATTTTTGTTTAGATCAGCGTATAAAAATTGAAGAATATCATAAGCTCTTCCACAAAAATAGTCTGCTTGATACTTAACTATCTCTTTCCCTTTTGGGGTAATACGCCTACGTTCTCTCGGATTATTTAATCTTATCTTTGTCAATTTTTGTAAATTTAAAATTAGTTTTTCCAAGAAATGTTTGCTGCCACTTGAAAAACCAATGGAGATTTCATTTCTACATTCTCTGATATAAATCCAACCATCACCATCGAAGAAACCACGAGTAAAATGTGAGAAAAAATCCGGAGGGACCCTAGGAAACAACATTTCTTTACTCTTATTGGGATAAACACCTAACTTTCTAAGATTCTCAATAATTATCGGATTTGAAATTCTGAGTCTGAAAGAGGCTTTTCGCTCAAGAATTGGGTAATTCGAATTCATTGCTCGATTAATCTTTTCTAGCAACTCCTTATCTTTTTTTAAATCCCAAGCTAGTGTTGTCTTATAAACATTACCATCAGCAAAGGTAAATCCCAAAATATAAGCCATCTCTGGCGACCATTTTTTAAAAAAATCAATATTAACCTTATAGCTAAATCTGTTCCAGTTTATGGGCATTTAAAATTAGCGGGTGCATTTTGCCACCCGCCCTGCAATTTGTTTAAGTTTTTCCGCTTTAGTCATTTAAACTACCAAGTGGGCAGAAACTCTTTCATATTGGCAGTGGTAATCTGAAAAGCCTTCCCC
>JAHIFH010000048.1 GCA_018900995.1 Patescibacteria group bacterium
GTTAGCCATGTTACTTTGGGACGAATTAGGAAGCGACAGAATCTAACTCTATTAATAAGTAAAACCAAAATCAAAAAAGTAAAATTTGTCGCCAGCGAGGTGAGTTTAACTAAAAGCACTCTCACCGAATCAGGACCAATTTATACTAAAATTAGTCGTAATAGCCTCCAATGAAAGCAGCTGTTTACTTTATTTTGAGTTTTTTTCTGGGGTTAATCTTCAGCGAACTCTCTGTCCGATTGCTTTCTCCAAGGCTTTATTTAAGAAATAAGCGTATCCACCACGGTACCGTCATTCTTTTTTATCTATTTGTTGTCCTTCCTATTTTAGTGACTCTTTACATTACTGGAAAAATTTCCTTTATCCTGTCTCGGCTCCTTATAGTTGCCGGCATTACAGTATCAATTCTTATACATCATTTTTTAAGGGAAGGTAAATGAAAATTCTTGGCATAGAAACATCCTGTGACGAGACGGCTGCAGCCGTGGTCGAAAATGGTCCTTCGACAAGCTCAGGATTAAGAATCCTTTCTGATGTTGTTGCTTCTTCAGTCGAGCTTCATCAAAAAACTGGCGGAATTATTCCCGAAATTGCCGCTCGGGAACAATTAAAGTGCATTGTTCATGTTATAGAAGAAGCCCTTCAAAAAACCAAAAAAATTGATGCTATTGCGGTAACCGTTGGGCCAGGCTTAATCGGTTCGCTTTTAGTAGGAGTAGAAACCGCCAAAACCCTTGCTTATATCTGGAAGAAGCCCATTGTTCCTGTCAATCATCTTCAAGCTCACCTTTATGCAAACTGGTTAGTGCCAGAGAACAAACAACAAACAAACCCTCGGCCTGAGCTCGGGTCGAAGGCAAACAACAAAGTTCCAAAATTTCCTGCCGTTGGCTTAGTTGTTTCTGGTGGGCACACTGATTTAGTCTTAATGAAAGACCATGGGAAGATAAAATGGCTTGGCGGGACTCGGGATGATGCTGCTGGAGAGTGTTTTGATAAAACCGCTCGTGTGTTTGGGCTTCCCTATCCTGGTGGACCAGAAATAGCGAAATTAGCAGAAAAAGGTAATTCTCAAGCCTATGATTTGCCCCGACCAATGATTAAACAAAAAAATCTCGATTTTTCCTTCTCGGGCTTAAAAACGGCGGTCATTAATTTAAAGAGAAAACAAAAAAGTATCAGTAAAGCTGATTTAGCTGCCGGAATCCAACAAGCGATTATTGATGTCTTAGTGGCAAAAACAGCCAAAGCAGTAGAAAGATATCGAGTCAAAAGTGTTCTTCTTGCTGGTGGCGTGGCTGCAAACAAAGAACTAAGAAAGCAGATGCAAGCTCAAATTTCAAGTCTTGAACCCAAAATTAATCTTTTCATACCTCCGTCCAAGTTTTGCACCGACAACGCCACTTATATTGCCGCTTGTGCATTTTTCAATTTCAAGCCAATTCCTTGGCAAAAAATTGAAGCTAACCCCGGCTTGGGAATTGCTGGAGCAAGTATTGATAAAACCTAAGAATTTCATCTCCTACCCTTGGCCAAGAGAAGCCCTTCGCATAGCAGCGGTTTTTTTGACCCAGTTCTCTTCTCAAGTTAGGGGTGGTAACAAGAATCAAAAGGGCTTGGGTTAAGGCAGAAACACTTTTATTAGGAACTAGAAAGCCGCGAGCAAAACCAGGAAAAAGATCACGGTAGCCAGGATTATCAAAAGCGACCACAGGTAGTCCAACGGCCATCGCTTCAAGAAGGACTACCCCAAACGATTCGCCGTGGGTAGCCGGAGAACAAAAAATATCGCCAGTGGCGTAATAGGCAGGCAAATCCCGCCGAGTAACGCTACCGGTAAAGACCACGTTCTTTAATTCTTCCTCTCTTACATAATCTCTTGCTTTCTGTTTCTCTGAGCCATCACCAACAATAATTAAGCGGATATTTGGTTGAAGCTGACTCAAGCGTCGAAAAGCTTTTAACAGATACTCAATTCCCTTTCTCTTATCCAGCCGCCCGACAAAGAGAATATTGATTTTTTTATCTTTGAATTTGGCAATTTCGGGAGCACCTGGGCGAAAACGGCGGAGATCAATACCAATGGGAATAATTTTATAAGGTCCAGGGGAAAATTTTTGGGCATAATCGGCAGCCACTTTTGAGATAGCAATCTTACCATGAAGATTTTTCCCCATTTCCTCCCATAAAGGAGCAAGGGTCTTGGCTAAAAAATCAACCAATATCCCTTCGTGGGCGATATGAAAGGTCATGATGTTCACTGAGCTCGAATGTTGAAGAAAGTTAAGACCAAGTGGACCCGGCATCCCCTGAATATGAAGGATTTCGGGTTTTTCCCTTTCCAAGACTCTTTTTATTTTTTTTCCTTGACCAAGGGTTAAAGAAATTCCTTTTTGGGTACCACCCGGTAAATCAAAAGTCTTACCAAAGGAAATAATTCTTCTTCCTTGTTTTTGTTTTTTGGTGTAGCGCCCTGAAGTAAAAATAATTGACTGATGGCCTTTATTTTTTAAAAAATCATATAAGCCCAAGACATATTCCTGAACTCCACCCGGTCGACTAATTCGGTCGTCAATTACCAGCCCAACCTTCATGAGAACAGTCTAGCAAGCTACGAGAGAAAATCCAAGCTAACCCTAGCCTCAATATCGAGGAAATGGTAGAATTAGAAACATGGAAAAAACTTATCAACCCCAAAAAGTTGAGAAGAAAATTTATCAATTCTGGAAAAAAGGCGGCTATTTTACGCCCAAAATTGAACCTAGGAAAAAACCTTATACCATTACTCTTCCCCCACCCAATGTTACTGGCGGTCTTCATGCTGGACACGCCATGTACGTGGTTGAGGATATTATGGTCCGCTATCATCGGATGAAAGGCGAACCAACTCTTTGGTTGCCTGGTTTTGACCA
>JAHIFH010000049.1 GCA_018900995.1 Patescibacteria group bacterium
AATAGGTCTGTTTGAGAATGCTCTCAATCGATTTTTTCAGCAATCGAGCCCGGTTGCGGGTGGGAAGAATGATACTAACATTCATTGTTTTTTCCTCAAGACCAGCAGATACCTATTTTTCTTAAGCCAAGGAAATCCCCACCGATTAAGAATATTAAAAGGAGCATCCAGATATTTCACTTGATAAGCAAAAGGTTGGTAGTTCCATTTGAGGCAGATGGCTTGAAACTGGTCGGTAATCTGTCTCAAGGTATGTTGCTGATGCCCAGGAGTAAGATAACGAACAATCGCCGCAGGTTGGTAGGGTTTGATATGAGTTAAATCAGCGTAAAACTTATCCCACATAAGAGGCGACCTGATAACCAACATCCCGCCTGGCTTGAGAACCCGATTAATCTCAGAAAGAATTTTATGAACATCAACAGGCAAAAAATGTTCTATCAGGTGGGAACAATGAATTGCCGGGACTGACTCGTCTTTGAAAGGTAAAGCCCTGGCATCAGCCCTTTTAACCTGATAGCCTTTTTCCTTACACTTTTTTATTGACTGACGATTCCAATCAATGCCTCTTATCTTTTTGGGTTTTTGAGCAAAAAACCTTCCTTCGCCACAGCCAACATCCAAAATCCAATCATAATTTTTAAGATAAGAGTAGGCAATCTTATCCTCTTCTTTTTCTGGTTCGAATCTATATTTTTGCCAAATTTTTTTTAATAATTTTTTCATTTGCTTAAGACTTCGTTATTCGGACAGCTTCAAAAATAAAGGCTATCGTTATCACCAGATTGCTTATAAGAACAGCCGTCGCCACCCCGACTACTCCCCACCTCATCGCCAGCCAATAGATAAAAATGACTAGGACTAACAAGCGAATTACCTGCCATCTCGTTTCTATTTCTGGCTTTCCCAGAGCATAAAAAACCGAACCGGTGGTGCTGGCGATTGATTCTAATAAACCAGCCAAAGCCAAAATCCGCAGGATAGAAACTAGCGGCAGCCACTTTTCCCCTAAGAATATTTTAGTAAAAGGATAGGCAAAAATAAAAATTAATCCTGAAACGAGAATAGATAAAAAGAATACTCCTTGAAAAACTCTCAAAAAGGCTTTTCTTAATTGAGCTAAGTTATCTTGTAATTTGGAATAGGTGGGAAAAGTAACTTGAGAAATAACATGGCTAATTTCGGTTGCCGGGAGGTTAGAAATTTTGTAAGCCATTTGATAAAAACCTAGGGCGGTGACACCAAAAAACCGACCGACAAAAATATCATCCCCATGAGTAACCAGGAAAATTAAAATGCTTGAGCCAAAAACCCACCTGCCAAAATTAAAGAGCTCTGCTGTTTTTTTGATGTCTAAAACAAACCTCGGGCGCCAAGGATGAAGAAAATAACTGGTAATCAATCTTGCCAGACTGCCAGCTAAAAAGCCAAAAACTAGCGCCCAGGTATTTCGTAATATTAAAGCAGCGGTTACAGCAACAAGAAAATCAGCCAAAACTCCGCTCAGCTCATAAAAGAATTGTCTATTAAACTCCAAATCTTTTCTAAAATAAACAATGCCAATATTAGTGAAGGCCTGAACCAACAAAGAAAGACTAATAACGCGGATAATGGGTATAGCTAATGGCGTCCCGAAGAAAGTAGCCGCATAAGGAGCAATTAAATAAAGAAAAGTGAAAAGAAAAACTCCCCTTAAAACTAGGGCTGCCCAAGCAGAATTGAGATAGTCTTCAATCTTTTCTTTCTTTTGAATTAAGGCTTGCTGGAAGCCAGTTTCGGAGAAAGTCTCTAGGGTTGCCATTGAAAGAAGCGCAATTCCCATTAACCCAAAGTCATCAGGAGCTAAAAGACGAGCAAGAATGATTAGTCGCAAAAAAGAAAAAGCCCGAGAAACAATCCGAGTAGTAAAAACCCAAAAACCGCCTTTGAATGCCTTTTGTTTAAGACTTGCTTCAGCCACTAGGTCAATTCTATCATAAAGCCAACAAAAAAGAGTGCCTACGGCACTCCTTTTTGAGATCCTCAGGTGTGAAAATCAATTCACTCTTCCAAAATAGCCAATTAATTTTGACATGTCAAGTACCAATTCTAATTTTTTCGACTACAACCACAGCTTTCTTTTTCCTGGCTTGGCGAGAGTAAAAGAGATTGCTAATTTTAAATTAATTAAAATTTTATTCCAAAATCTCGGCTTAAGCATCGCCATTGGCAAATAAAATAAGGAAATAATTAACCAATTAAAAATAAGCGCCCATTTTATAGAAGCTGTTTTAAACCAAGAATAATGCTTCTCACAAAAAAACAAGAGACTAGCAAAGTTGCGTTGATAGTAATCAAACTGATTCTTTTTTTGGGAAATAACTTGGGCAACGCTAGCACCTCGCAGATGGATAATTTGCGCCGCTGGCTCAACTAAAGTTTTCCAGCCAGCTTTTTGGATTCTTTTGCTCAAATCAGAGTCTTCAAAATAAAAGGGAATCTTTTCATCAAAAAGACCAACTTGGTCAAGAACTTTTTTCCTAACCATCAGAGCTGCCCCTGATAATTGTTCAATGATATGGGGATTTTTAGGATCAATCGGACAGAAAAGAAGACTTCTTAAAAAAGGTATTTTCAAAAAGATTTTTCTGAAGAAGGGATTGTAATAAAACAAGGCGCTCGCCACTGATGGATAACGGAGATAAACAGGATCAATTTGGATACTGCTATCTTTGTTTAAGATTAAGGGGCAAACAGCACCGGCTTTTTTATTCTGGCTAAGGTGCCGGGCTAACTTAGCAATAGCGTCTTTCTGAACAATCGTATCGGAATTCAAAAACATAATTAAATCACCTTTGGCAACTCTAATTCCCTGATTATTGCCCTTGGCAAAGCCTAGATTTTTCTTATTTTCAATAAGTCTAATTTTGATTTTTTGATTTTTTGATTTTTTGATTTTTTTCACTATTTCCGGACTACCATCAGTTGAGCCATTGTCCACGACGATGATCTCGGTGGTTGGTGGTCGGTGACTGGTGGTTAGTGAACTTAAGATTGAATCCAGACAGTTCCTCAATAATTTTTTGGTATTCCACGAGAGAACTATAATTGATATCTTCATCTTTTTAACTTTTTTCTTAGTGATTTTATAAGAGAGCTTATTGAAACTATCAATTGTTCATATCTTTCTATAAGCTGACTGCTTTTCTTCTTACCAATATAATCGAGCTCTGTAGAAATTATGAGGTGAGAAATAACTTCTCCCGCTGAACCTCTCGCATTTATTAAAAAACTAATAAGTTCTTTGGTTGTTTGCCGATAGAATCCTTCCGCAATATTTGCCATCACCGAAATTGCTGCTCTTCGCAATTGAGATGTTAGTCCAAATTTTTCACTAGTGGGAAAGGTGGCAGTTAATTTATAAATTTCGACCACTAAGTCTTTAGATTTCATCCAAATTCTTAGTTCTTTTAAGTTTTTAATCTTTTTCATCACAAACCACCAACCACTAACAA
The DNA here is from genome assembly GCA_018900995.1 of Patescibacteria group bacterium. GTDB lineage: Bacteria > Patescibacteriota > Microgenomatia > PFEM01 > JAHIFH01 > JAHIFH01. The sequence goes on from JAHIFH010000049.1 coordinate 3,495, forward strand.
CTAACCACTTCTCAATACCTTCCAAACAAACCAATTATTGATAAGCAATCCCGCTGCCTCTCCTCCCAGCACTGCCCAAGCAGCGCCCAAAACTGAATAACGAGGAATCAAAAATAAACATAAAAAAATGGCGATTAAAAAGTTTAACACTGCCAATGGTAAAAATCGTCTCACTTTTGGTGAATTGAGAATGATATTGGCAGGCAAAGCATTAACAAAAAATAAAACTAAAGCGACCCCTAAAACAGAAAGCACAGGCGCCGCCGGTAAATAATCTTGACCATAGGAAAAACTGACAATCCATTTGGCAAAAAATACCAAAACCAAAGAGAAAGGCAGAGAAAACAGAAATAAAACTCCTAAGCCTCTTTTATAAACGGCTGCTAGATTTTTTTTATCATTAACAAACAGTCTTGAAGAAAGAGGAAAGAGGGCTAAAGCCAAAGACTGAGGAATTAAAATCATTGCTTCAATAAATTTAAAAGCACTCCCATAAAGACCAGTAAAATAAGCCCCTTTTAAAATACCAACCAAAACAAGAGAAAGGCGCAAATAAAAAACAGCTAAAATTGTTAAGGCAGCAAAAACCCAGGATTGGCTAAGAGCTTTTCGCCAAAATCCTCTGTCGACAACCCAGTTAAGAGGAAGATGCCAAGATGATGATTTGACCAAAAAAATAAGAGCAATAATTAACTGCCCCAAAACATAGGCAAGTAAAATCCAAATCAAAGAAAGTTGGGCGAAAACAAAAGTTATTCCCAAAAAGGCAGTCAAGCTAATCGTACCGACATTGGCCATCGCCATATATTCCATTTTCTCCTGAGCATTTTGGAAACTGGCAATTAGATAAGTCAGGCTGTAAGGAATTAAGGAGAGACCAAAAATAGCTAAATAAAAAATTTGTTTTAACGGCTGGCCGAGAATAATCCCTAAAAATAAAGCGGCAAAATAGGCAAAAATCGCCAAAAGAAATCGCAAAGGTAAAAGCCGAGAAAAATAGAATTGAGTTTTTTCTGGTTTCCTAGAGATATCTCGAAGAACTAATCTCTCAATACCAAAGTCAGCTACGGGAACAAAGTTGTAAATAAAAGCCAGAGTAAAATTATAAATCCCAAAAGTCTCAACTCCTAAAACCCGCGCCAGAAAAATAAAATAAAAAAAACCAATCCCCCGAGCAATTATTTGGGAAAGGGAGAGAAAAAGAGTGTTTTTGGCAATTTTGCGAACCATCCCCTCAATTTTACCACTTTAGCGATTTCGTCACTAATCAATTCCCCCAAGAATAAAGCCAGGCTGGCCAAGTATCGTATGGGTCGGGATCAAGAGAAAAACGACTGAATTCGATCTCCAGTTGAAGATTATTCTCGATATGCTCCAAAGCATCTTTAGGCAAAAAAGGAATCTCATGCCCATCGATAAAAACAAAACCCTTGGGATTAGTTCTGATAACCTGGAGGAGGTCATTTTTGTCTGTAATTGCCCCAAAGCTCAAAGTGTTCTCTCTTTTTTCCCCTCTTTCTACTCTATAACTAAGCCGCTCGGCTTGGCGAATCCAAAAAGCATTAGGGTAATCTCTGCCTAAATACCAAACAATTTTATCTCCCCAGGTATCAATCACCACGACTGGCTGGTCAGACTGTGCATTTTGTTTTTTTATTAAATCATAGGCAAGATGGTAATCAACCAGAGGAATTTGTTTCATATCGGCATTCGGCGAATAAAATAAGCGTGGTTTAAAAGTAAACTTGTGACCATTAATAACCAACAAACAAACAAAAAAGAAAAGGAGAACTACTTGAAGTCTTGACGATTTCCGCAACCACCAACGACTGACATTATCAAGAAAATAAACTAAATAAGCAAAGAAAAATATTGGAAAAATAGGATAAAGATAGCGAACATCAAGCCAAGAGAAAAAGAAAATAACCGCTACCAGGTGAGTTGCCAAAACGGTCACTAAAAAGAAGTGCTTTTTTTCTTTAGTGGAAAGAGCAAGTAAAATCCCAAGAAATGCCAAAAAAGAGACTAGCGAATATTGCCGCCACAAAAAGGAATGATAATACCAAAAATTATTATATATTTTCAGGGGTAACTCACGCTGTATAACTATTGCCTCAAAGATGGTGCCCAGTCCAGACTGCCAAAGGAGCCAGAACAAAACAAGAAAAATCAAGCCAGTAATAATTTTCTGTTTACCAGTTAGGTGTCTTAAAAACCTGATTACATCTTTTCTGGCGAAAAAGATAATATAGGCAACTCCAGCCAGGACAAGTGTCGCTGCCCAGAGATGAGCCAGCAGAGAAATGATTAGAAAAAGGGCAGGGATGATTAAATCTCGATAAGCCACTTTCTCTTTTCTCATCTTCTCAAATAGTTGGCAAAGGAAATAGGCGGTTATCAAATAAGCCAACTGAAGTAAAGCATAACTCCTTGCTTGACGCGACCAAGTAATTTCAATGACGGAAAAAGTGGTTAAGATAGCCACCCCTAAGCCAATTCTTTTATTAAAGAGTCTTGAAAAAACGAGAAAGACAACCAGGATCGTTAAAGTTCCCCAAATTACCGAAGGAAAACGAGCAGCAAATTCATTCACCCCCAAGAACTTCATTGAAAAGGCAGTGAGATAATGATTAAGCAAGTTTCTTGTTTCAAAATAGCCAGTGACTGTTTGAGGATAACCGCTCTCGACAATGGCGGCGGCAAACTGACCCGTAGAAAACTCATCAATCCAAAAGGGGTAATTGGCTGAAAGACCATAAATTCGATAAAAAAAGCCAACAACTAATAAAACTGCCAAAATTAATATTATTAGTAAGCTATCTTTCTTCTTTTTTCGCACTTTTTCTTTCCTCCTTTAAATACTCGATAAACATCTGTGCTATGCCGACTACTAAAAACATATAAGCCCAGATAGCGGCTTTTTCAGCAATCAGCTCTTTCTTTAGAATCAACAAAAATGGACACATCGCCAAAAATATTAAACCACCAGCAACAGAAACTCTTCCTTCAAAATTGTAAAGCCAGATACTTATAATCCATAAACCAATCAAAAAGAAAATGATTAAACCGCTAATGGAAGTAAAAACAAATATATTGAATAAAATGCCAATTCCGGCTAAAAGCAGTAGCCAAAATTTATATTTCTCCAAAAAAATTCTAATTTTTCTCATTTCTTTTTTCTACTTTCCTCTTAGTAAAATCATATCCTAAATACCCCAAACAACCCAAAAGTGCCACTAAAGAAATTCCCAGGCCAACATAAAAAATGCGTTGGGGCCAAAATTCAATGACGAGTTCGTAATTTTCTTTACCATCACTATCTTCCGGTGTAACATACCAAGAATTGGCATAGCCATTGACCAAAAGGTGGCGCTCTTCAGGAATTGGTTTTTTATTCCAAGTCTCAAATGTATTTCTATCTAAAAAGATGTTTTTATGTATTCTTTCTTTTATCTCTCCATCAAAGTAACTCGCCACAATGTTTCCATATTGCTGATCACCGGTCACTGACCACTGATCATTAACATACGCTTTCCAACCTTCATGAAAACTTTCAGAAAAAACCAAAGTGTAAGGCTCTCTTGCTCCCTCAATTTTAACTTTATATTTTGTTGGGTTGATTTTTATGAAAGTAATTTTGGGCATCTGAGGTGATGGCTGATATTGGGTAGTGTGAAAGATAATCGTAGGCTCAAATACCCTCTCGATCTTGACGTTAGTAAAATTAATTTTTGACTCTCCCCCCTCTTCTGTTTCTTCCCAATATCTAACCTCTTCTGGTTTGGCCCAAAAATAAAATTCAGCTTTCTCTGCTCCAAAAGTGGATTTAATGACTCTTTCAAAATGACCAGGTAGGTCGATACCAGTTGCCGACAATTTTTCCCAAAACCGCAATTCTCTTTTTCTGACACCAACGTCTTCAATAATAATTATTCCCGCCTCACCCCAAGCAGTAAAATAATCAAAAGAAATTTTGTAAGAGATATCTCCTTGATAATTTTCGATTGGCTTAAAGTAAACAATTGAGTCCTCAGGAAATGCTTGCTGTAGATTGGCGGAAGAAATTAATTTATCTCTCACAAAAAGACTCTCCGCCAAGTTGTCTTGCCAACTACTGTCGCCAAGTAAGTTGAAAATCTGTGGTTTAGTTAGTTTCAACTCTTGCTCTCCTTTTTCTAGCCTGAAACTTCCGCCAGAAATCCAATTATCCTTTTCAGCAGGAAGGGGGATGGTTATCTTCTCACCAAGAAGGTCTAATTCTAATTGAGTCTCGCGGAAATACCGACTAAATTCCTCATTTTTAATTAACAACTGATAACTCCCTTCTTTAGGAATCTCAAAATTATAAGCACGTTCTGTAAAATCATATTTTGTTTTTAAGTGTTTGACCTTGTCTTGCAATTCCTTAAAAATAGCCTTGGCTTTCTCTATTCTCTCTTCGTCAAACTCCATCATTGATATCTTTTCCCAATGAGCTCCAAGGGAAGTTTCTGTGTTTAGGATATTTTGCTTAAGAGCCTTTTTATCCTGCCAATTATCTTCTCTTAACAAACCTAACGCCTCCTCCATTTTTTCCTTATATCTTATTAGAGTTTTATCCAAATCTATATCTTTTTCCCATTTTTCTATCTCACTTATTCTTTTGCTAGCATAAAACAATTTTTTGTCCAAAAGCTCCTCTTTGTTATCTCTGGCTCTCCATTCATAAAATTGCTCTTTTTTTAAAACCAAAGAATAAATCAAACCTCCTGGTTTCCAGCGGACATAAGGAAAAGCAATGTTTTCCGGGTGCAGCTCATTTTTTGCTAATTTCTTCTCGCTAATTACATTTTCTAGCTTAGCCTCTATAAAAAACTCATTCGCCTTCTTCATCAGTATTCTCTGTATCTCATCAGTGTTATCCGCAAGGAAAATCGCAGATCTGATACTCCAATTATCAAAACTCACAACATCAGATAAGCCCTCTATATTCCCATCCGAATAAATGATATTTTGAGAAGGGTAAAAATGGGAAAGAAACTTCTTATTTTCAAAAACTACGACCGAACCATCAACCAGAACTTCTTGAAATTTATCATCATTTTCCAATTTGTGATAAATCGTTTCCATAGGCGGCTTATTAGGATCGTCATAGGCATTAAGGCGAACAACAAGATATTTTATATTGGCTAAACTAAGGATATCGGCCAAATATGGGTTCTTATCCGCATAAATATTTCTTTGAATAGCTTCGGCAAAGTCACGTCCATATCCGGTTTCTCTATCAGTAACAGCAATCTGACCTGGCTTTCGAGCAAGTCCAGCGAATAGATCCCAAATGGCTCCATAAGGGCCGGCAGTTTTGGGTTTATCCCGAAAAGCAACAACTCCTCCTCCTGTTGGTAACCAAAGAACCTTAAAATCGCCTTCCTCTTCGGCAAGCCACTCCTCTACCCTTTGGTACTCAGGCGAAAATTGGATCGTTTTTAGCCTGACATCTCTTTCTAATTTTGCTTCTTTTGCCAGACCACCCGACCAAAATGGATATGAAGTCAGAATATTGGTACTAATAAATAAACTAATAAAGATAAAACTGACAATCTTGTTTTTTTTAAACCAATCATAAAGCGCGTCTAGGGTGAAAGCCAACAAGGCCGAATAGGCAAGGGCAGAGAGAATAAAATTGCGAGAATAATCACGGAATATCTGGCTGTAAGGAATAAAAAGCAGAAGTTGCCTTGCCCAAAAAATACCTAGGGGAACAAACGAGAGGATGGCAAAAAAAAGAATACGACGATTTTTATTTCTTAAGATAAGGGCTGAGTAAGCAAAAATGGGTAATAAAAAAGTAAAAACAACTAAACTGTGGGGGAGGGCTGTTTCAAACTGAAAGTTAAATACACTACCCCAAAGACGCAACATATCTAAGGAGTTAAGTCGAATGCCAAAACGAGCAAAATCGTATAAAGAGATGGAAGATTGGAGTGACGGCTCGAAAAGGAGGGGCATAATCCAATAAGAATTAAACAAAAATGTGAGTAAAAAAACAAAACCTAAAAATTTGAGATAGTCCTTTAATGTTTCGCGAGAAGTGACGACAAAAATCGAGCTTAAGACAAAAACGATAGCAAACCAACTTAATGCTTGCAATTGAAACAATACCAAGGAGTAAATAAGAGCGGTTACTACTCCGTAGCCAACACTTCTTTGTTTGACTGTTTTTTCAAAAGTAATCAATCCAAGAGGCAAAAGCACAAATGAAAGCAAGAGATAAATCCAGCCCATAGATAAATAATTAAAAACAGGAGGGGTAGTCATATAAAAAAGCCCAGCTAGAAATGATGCTTGGGGCGTGCGTCTTAAGTAGCGGCAAAGACAATACAAGGAAAAACCAGGAGCGCTCAGAAGAAATATAGCCAAGCCTTTTGTTAACCACTCCCCACTGACTTGAAAAACAGAAAGAAGACCCAAAAAGAGACGAAACAAAGCATCATTCAGAGTAATAATATGACGACCCAAAAGGTCTCCTTCATTCGTCCAAGTCCAAAAGGCTCCCCGAAAGCCTTGATACATTTGAGCCGGGTTGATGGGAAGACCCCAATCACTACCGATAAGGACTCCAGGTGAGGGAAGAATTCCTCGAAGGAAGAAAATAGCAACAAAGAAGTAAAGTAAAAAAGCTATAATGTGTTCTTTTTTCATTCTAAAAATAATTTATAAGTTGCTAACTTGAGGCTTTTTTTAAGCATCATTTTAAGAATTTCTTTGTCCCCAACTACTCTCATTTTTTGAATCCTCACCCGCTCTCTTAGTGTATCAGGAAGGTTAACTAAATTCCAAAGAAAGGCTTTAATAAGACCGAAAACCACTCTTGGTTGTCTTTTCAAGAAAAGAAAAAAACCCATTTCCATCGTTTCAATCACAAAATATCTTGGTAAAATTAAAAAAAGATTTTTTGCTTCATAATTTTTAAGAAGAGTTCTTAAGCAATTCCTCTCGCTCCAAAACCTTCTCTGTGGGGTTTGATAAATAACCCCTAACGTTGCTGAAACTTTATGATAAACGAAAGAGGCGGGATTAACCACTACCCGATACCCCAGAAGCTGTATTCGCCAAGAGAAATCAATGTCATCACCAAGGGTAAAATATCTCCGGTCATATCCGCCAATTTTTTCAAATAGCTGGCGACGGATAATAAATGAACCCCCATAAGAAAAGGCAACATCTTTTTTCTTATCCCACTTTTTCCCTGTCTTCTGAACTCCTCTCGGCCAACCAAAACCATAAATATCCAAGTCTCCACCAACATTGTCAATTAGATATTTGCCTGTTTTTTTATCTTTTTCAAACCTTAAAAGTTTACTACTACAAATAGCAACCTTTTCATCCTCATCCAAAGTTTCGACTAAATACTTAAGGCAATTTTTGTCAGCTTTGATATCGTTACTCATAAAGACTATATACTTACTATCTGTATTTCTCGCAGCTACATTGCTACCTTCGGCAGTACCGTCGTTTCTTTCATTCTCTATCACCTTCACCCAGGGATATCTTTTTTTAATATAGTCAACGCTGCCGTCTGAAGAAGCATTATCAAGCACCCAAACCTGATAATCTCTGAATGTTTGTTTTTTTAAAGATGACAAGCAATCATCAAGAAATTGTTTGCCATTGTAGTTTAAGACAATCACAGCTGTCTTAGGTTTCCTTTCAGTTAGTGTCTTTTTTGTTCTCATTTATGTAGCCAACAAATCCAGCCCATCTATTCCATTCTAGAATAATGTCTTTTGTAAAAAAAATATAGCAACTTCCATTCGAATGCCAAAAAGTAAAAATCACGAGTCAATCTGAAATAGGCATCTTTATGGATGAGCTTTAGAAGCATATTGATAATTAAATTTCTATGAGTCGGGGCTGTGCTAAGGGACGCAAAACTGGTTATCCAAACTAAAATTTTCACCATTTCTCTATGTTTTTTAGAAATCCAGGGGGCGATGAAGCTATGATATTCAAATTTTGCCCATTCCTCAAGACTCTTTGGATAGGTTATGCCGAGCTTAAGACAATCAGCTAGAATTGGTATTCCTGGCGAGATATTGAAACTAAACAATCTCACCCCCGAATTTTTATTTATCTTAATTATTTTTTTTATTATCTTTAATGTTTTAGCAAGATCATCCAATGTTTCTGTCGGAAAACCACTAATAAAAGTATAATCGGGAACTATGCCATATTTAGAAACATTTTTGCAAGAATTTATAATATCTTCTATTTCTATGTGTTTTTTTATGTATTTTAAAATTCTTTTTGATCCTGATTCCGCCCCAAACAAAAGCCTAACACAATTACATTTTTTCAATAGCCTTAGAAAATCCTTGTCTTCTTTAGAAAAGAGATCGCATCGAGCAAATGCGTACCACTTAAAATGATATCCATTTTTTAAATAGTTCTTTAAGAATTCTTTGCTTCTTTGGGGGCTAGTGAAGAAGTTATCATCCCAGAAAAATATTGATTTAGGGTTATACCTTTTTACAATTTTATCGGTATCCTGAAAAAAGCGCTCTTTAGAATAAAAGAGATACCTGCGGTGATAAAAAGTTGAAACAGAACAAAAGGTACACTCAAAAGGACAACCCCTACTTGAACAATAGATTATCTCATCTACAGGCTCTATTTTATAGCAATCGTAGTAGAGTTCATAATCAAAAAAGGGGAAATTATCTATTGGTTCTATTTCTCGAAGACAATTAACCTTAATTTTATCCTTTTTTTTATAAACCAGCCCTTTAATTTCACTTAATTTACTTTTATTATTCTCAATAGACTTTACTAATTCTAAAATTACATTTTCTCCCTGTCCCCTTATAACATAATCAACAAATTCGTTCTTGATGGTATTTTCGTAATCAAGCGTAGGATGAAAACCCCCCCAGCAAATCGGTATTTTTGGGTCTATCAGTTTAACTGCTCGGGAAAATTTTATACCATTATTGATTGGGTCTCCTGTCATGCAAGAAACCCCAACTAGCAAAGTTCCTTTCAATTCTTTTTTCAAATATTCTAATGTTTTTTTAGAATCAATATTGGGAATAAGCTTAACTTGGTAACCGTTTTTTTTAAGAACGGAAGAAAGGGCCAAGAGACCAAGATTAATAGGATCTGGATGTGAATGGGAAGCAAAAACTGGTCTATTTATACTGTTATAAAGAAGTATCTTATTTTTCTTTATCTTTGCCATATTATAATTATCAAATTTGAGCTACAATGATAAATTGAAAGGCAAATAGGGTTGGAAAAATTCTGACCCGGGAACCTAAACCGGTAGGTTCAATTTTTGTGATTTTAAATCCGGCTTCCTGAAACATTTTTTTGGCTGAGGAGAGAGTGAAAAAACGCAGGTGATCTCTCTTCAAGATTCCACTTTCCTGATAATCAAATCTGCCCAAAGCCAACTTTAGCCTGATTTCAATTCTGGCAACATTGGGAATCGAAGCGATAATCACGCCATCATCGGCAAGATATTTTTTCAATTTAATCAAGACCAAATCAGGTCTTTTAAGATGCTCTAAAATATCACTTAAGACGACAATATCAAAAAAATTTTGGGGGAAAGGCAATTTATCAATCAGCTCAACATCGTCATTGATTACCTTCTGACAATGCTTACTTGCCTTCTGGGCGGCTTTTTTGTCGATCTCAATGCCAAAGACCTGACATTTCTTTTTCACTAATCTGGCGGCCAAGTACCCCGAGGCGCAACCAACATCTAATACTTTTTTTCCCGATTTGATTAAATTTAAAATCTTAACATTAGGGGAATGGGACGAAGGATCAAATTGATATTCTTCAAGATTTTCTTTTATTTCAAACATTTTTTTAGCACACAGTTAATGTTTTTCGGCAGTGGCGATGAAATAATTGCAAAAAAAATCTAAAGGCGAGGGAATAAGCCCCAAAAATGAAGGGAGCTTTCTCACTCCTAAACCATAGCCCAAAATCTTAATATTTCCCCAACTATTCTTTTCAAAAAGAGTGAGAAGAGTTTTTTTGTCATACTCTCTTAAATGCTGATCTGTTCCAAAAATTGGATCAAAATTGCCTTCGCTGGGAAACTTCGGTTTTTTTAAAACCAGAGTTTTCATCCAAAAAGAAAGGCGATAAATATTAGGTGTGGCGATAATTATTTCCCCTTCTTTTTTTAGAACCCGCCAACACTCTTCTACCAAGCTAGATTCATCCAGAACATGCTCTATAACATCGGTAGAGATAACACAATCGAAAGTGTTATTTTCAAAGGGAAATTTTCCTTTAGAGATTTTTTTAAAGACAACTCCTTTAGATAATGGTTTTTTGGCAATACCCTTTACTATATCGGCAGCAAAAACCTCTCTCCCCTTAGAAAGCATAAGGAAAGAGAGAAACCCATACCCACAACCGACTTCAAGTATTTTTCCGGTTTTGGGAATTAAACTTAATAGTGTTTTTAACTTCTCCCTTTCGTAACGATCGTTCTCAAACAACCATTCTCTGTAATTAAATTCTTTTTGTATTATTTTATATTTTTTCATTTCTGATAGAAAGCGCCAATATTTAGACAAATAAAGGGGGCTAATTTACTTTCTTCTATTTTAGCAAAGACCTTCCTCCACCAGAAATCAAACACATTAGGCAGACGACCAAGAAAAGCTGAGCCTCGACCATAAAAACGAATTGGCTTGACTTTTAGTAAACCGGCAATTTTTTTCAGGTCGGCTAAAGCATACTCTGTCTCCCAACCAAAAGGATGGCTATCATGTCTTATTTTCAGATGTTTAACAATAGTGTAGAGATTATATTTCTGAGGAACATCAACAATTAAAAATCTACCTTTTTTCAACACTCTTAGTTGTTCTTTAAGGACAGGAATGGGATCTTTAAAATGCTCAACCAAACCGACCGAGAAAACAAGATCGAAGAAATCGTCTCTGATTGGAATTTGGCGGCAGTCGGCAATGATTCCTTTAACCTCAACATTTTCTTTTTTTGCTAATTGCTGACAAACTCTTAATGCTTCTTTGGAGAAGTCTAAGGCAAAACACTCTCCCCCCGATTTTGCCAAAGTGATGCAATCACTACCTGAACCGGCTCCAACTTCCAGAATTTTTTTGCCGGCAACTTTCCCACCAAATAGGTTAATTATCTCATCAGTAACTTTTATATTTGGTTTATAAAAAATATTTTCACCAAATTGTTGCCAAAGGCGATTCCAGCGATCGATTTCTCTTTCCACAACACACTCCGTGTTAAATTGTTTGTTTGCCATACATAAAACCTCGTATTGAGTAGACAAAACTAACAAATAATAAATAAATATTCAGAAAAGGGAGTATTAAAATTCTGGGGTTTTTGTAATCACTCAGGTAAACGCTCTTCGTATACAAAAAGGAGTAGATGATAATTAAAAATATCGAAATAGTCCTTATATGGGGAAACAGAAGAGAAATAACTAATAATTCTCTAAAAAAGAGACTTACAAACTCCCGAACACCAGCAAAACCATATCTTCTGAATAATGCTCCTTGGGACGCTGAATATTGGGCTTGCTTGTAAACTATGCTCTTAAAGCTAAAGTTAGGGTCCAGGGTATGTATATGTATTATGCCAGCTTTTGTCTTAACTATTTTTCCTTTTTTTCGCAATTTGTGGACAATATCACCATCCTCGCCAGCTCTAAAAAACGTCTTCCCGTCGAACATTCCCACCTTTTCTAAAGCTGATTTTCTGAAACAATCGAACTTACCATCAAGTCCGCAGAATCTCTTCTCGACTAACCTAGAGAAGAAACATTTCTGCCAAAAATTATACTTCTTCCAAACATTGCGCGGGTGGTCTACACAATGGTAAGAAGCCACAACATTATCATTATTCCAAAAAGGCCCAACTAAACGCTCTAAGGCATGCTTTCGTAAAACTACATCCCCATGTAGTGTGACAACTAGATCACCGCTACATATTTTTATCCCGTCATTGTAAGAAGCAGATAAACCGCGACTTTTGCTATGGTTTATAATCTTGTGGCTAACCGGTCTTTCGGAAAGAAAAGCCTCAACCAAAGCAAGAGATCTATCTGTTGAAGCATCATTAACAACTATTAACTCGTCAAACTGAGTGTTTTGATTAAATAAACTTTTCAGTGTCTTTAATATAGTAGTTTCCCCGTTGTAGAGAGGAATCACCACTGAAATTCTCAATCGTCTATGATCTAACATTCCTGTCACTTTTCTTGTCTCATTTTTTCCTCGCTTTGGCCAGAAATTGAATTGAAAAAAGATTAGGGAAAAGAGCCCCCAAAACCTTTAAGAAGAAAAATCTGGGGCGGACAAGATTATACCCCCGAACAAAAACAATTTTCAAGCCAGCCTTCCTCAAAAGGTTAACAAGGCTTTTGTAGGTAAAAAATCTAAGATGTGTTTCATCCAAGAGTCCCCCATCAGGATTATAATCAAACCGACCAAAAAGAAGAGAAAGTCTAATCGACGCAAAGGCAACATTGGGCACTGAGATAAGGAAAAAACCTTCTTCTGAAAGATATCGAGTAAGGTTTTTTAAAACCGATAAGGGATTTTTGAGATGTTCTAAAATATCACCACAAACAATCACATCAAATACTTCCTTTTTAAACGACAAAGTCTTTTTACTTTCAATATCGGCTACCACTACTTGATCATAAAATTTCTTTGCTTCTCGAGCTATTCCAGGACTGCTTTCAATTCCAGCCAAAAATTCCGGGTCTTTTTCCTTCCGTAGCTTCTTTCCAAGCAGGCCAGTGGCACAACCAACATCCAAAACTTTTGCGCCTTTTGGGATTAAAGCAAAAATATAGGGATTAAAAGTCTCGTATTTAAAGATTTTTGACATAGAATGCTTCAAAAGCCAATTTCGGAAAATAATAAATAATGGCTTGAGTCAGCTCGGAAATAATCAGCCAGAAAATTTTGGGACTGAATCTGATGGTGGCAAAAATATCTCCCTCTTGATATCCCTCCTCCAAAGTGCTTCCCCTTCTTAAAAACTTCCATCCCGCCATACCGTGGGCTTTATAGCCTAATTTTTCCATTTCTTCAACTGCCCATCCCGAACGATGAGACTGAAAAGGATTATCATCAATGCTTGCTTGCGGCAGAAAGCCCACTGGGGCAGAAACAATCACTTTTTTCTTAGCCCATTTCTCTGCTTTTTCTAATAGTTTTTCTCCTTGTTTTTTCTCAAGATGTTCTAAGACATCAATCATTATCACCGCATCAAAACTTTTGGGCTTAAAATCAGTTTTAGTAATATCTTTTAAAAGATATTTATTATGAATTTTCTTTTTTTTACTCTCCTGGATATAGAGTTTGAAGGCATCTACGCCTACACTATACTCCAGATTACAATACTTAACCGGAGAATCAGGACCACAGCCAAGATCCAAAACCGACTGGCACTCTTTGAGTTCTTGTTTTAAGCAATAAAGCAAAGTGTGAAAAAGATGACTAATCAGCTCGTTGTAATACAGTTTTTTAATTAATCCTTCCATTTTCCCCTTAAATCTCAATTTTGATATTTTTCAACTTCCTGGAAAGAATTTTATTTTTATAATTGTCCACCAGCCAAATTAAGATACGCCGGGGAACTAAAAGAGTTCCCAGGCTGCAAAACCAAAATTTAATATCAAGAAGACTAAGGGGGCGAAGTTTAATGAAAACAAAAATCTCTCTGATTAAATTCCGAAACGGACTATAATTTTTAATCTGGATTAAGCTAAGATAATGAGTGGTCATCTGTTCGATTCCCACTTTTCGAACATCTCGATATTTCTTTCCCCGAAAAACCGTCTTAAACATTTTTACCCAACTCTCTGTTGGCGAAATCTCATAAATGCTTGGTTTAAACCGCGTCTGGCTACTGGCAATCCGAACAGCAACAGTATAATCCTTAAGAAAAACCACTTTGTATTTTTTGGCAATTGAAGCAAAGGGATAAATATGAGCCGGAAAAGTTTCTTCATGGAAATCAGTCTTCATATATTTAGTTCTATACGCCAATCCAGAAAGCTGGCCTACCGATTCAAAAATTTTCTGAACCTCTCTCTTGCCATCGAAAATAGAAATGACAGCGTCTCTTTTTTCATCGTAAGGAGTCACCACTCTCACTGGCTTTTTAACATCATTTTCATCGAACCAATAATAGGGACGGGTAACAGCACCAATGTCATCGCTTAATAAAAAGGCGTTATGAGTTTTTAATAAGGCATCTTTTGCCAGAACATCGTCTTGAGCCATTAAAAAACGAATGTCTTTTTTTGCCAGTTTTTTTAAAACCTGGAGATTTTTACCATAGCCCAAGTTCTTTTTATTCTGATGAATTTTGATTCTTTTGTCTTTGAGTTTTTTAATGACCTCAATCGTATTATCGGTGGAGCAATCGTCACTAATAATAATCTCAAAATCCTGAAAACTCTGAGAAAGAACACTTTTGAGACTCTCGGTAATCCACTGAGACCCATTATAAGTGGGCATACAGATACTAAATTTCAGTTTTTTCATTTTTTTATTATTTCAAGTTCTCTTTTAGCGACTCTGTTCCAATCATATTGATTGGCATTATCGACTGCCTCTTTCGCTAACTTTCGGTAAAACCGGTTATCTGTGAGTAATTCTACCACTGCTTCAGCAAATTTTTTAAGCTGACCGGTCTTCACTTTCACTATGCCTCCTTTAAAGACCTCCCTATAAACTGGTAAATTCCATGCTACCACGGGCAAACCACAAGCTTGGGCTTCAAGTGGAGCAATGCCGAAGCCCTCCTCGCGACTGGGAAAAATAAAAACCCTACTTGCTTTGATAGTAGTAAAAGCTTCTTTATCCTCCAGGTAACCTAATAAATTAATATTTTTCTCTAACCCTTCGGCTTTGATTAAAGACTTAATTCTCTTAACCATCCTCGGCATCCCTCTTCCCATTATTCCTAATTTCAGAGTTGGTTTCGCTTGACAAACCCGCTGCCAAATTTTCACCAAATCAAAAATCCCTTTTGACGAGCGAAGTTGAGCCATGAAGATACCGTCATAGCCAACCCCTTCTTTCTTGACTAATTTTAAGCGTTGAAGGTCTATCCCCGGAGAGTTCACAAAAACCCTATCAGAAGAAAAGCCTAGTTTAATTAGGTCGTTTTTAAGCTGGCGGTTGTCAACAATGATCAAATCAGCCAAGGGCTTAATGAAGAGAAAGCTAATTTTTTGGGCAAAAAAAGGTCCTTTTCTTGAAGGAGGTACTAAATGAAAAATATGTTGAACCCATTTCGTTTTTTTGCTTTTTAACTTGCGCCAAAAAGCTGGTAAAACATCAGGCAAAAAATCAGAAGTACTCAGAAGAATATCTTTTTCCCCAGCTGACAATTTCAAAAAAAAGGCTTTAAGAATTCGTTGAAAATAGGTGAGAAACAAATGGCGAAATTCTGGTTCCCGCGTAGTAATTAAATATTTCCCCTTTAATCCACTTTTTTGACATAAATCCTTGCCCAGCCGAGAGGTGACAATCATCTTATCATATTCCTTAATCCTTTTAGCCACCTCAATAAAAACCATATCGCCACCACTCTTCCCTTGAGAATAAGAATTCATGAAGGCAATTAGTTGAGGCTTATAAATCTTCATTCCATTGAATCCCACATCTTATCAATTCCTTGCCAAACCGTAGTGGTGGGTTTCCAGTTTGAACGAGAAGTCACTTTAGTGATATCGCTAATATAAATTCTATGATCTGCTGGGCGCCAATCAAAAAACTTTAATTTCAACTTCCTACCTCCCTTTTTATTCAGATAATCAATCACCTCAATCAGAGAAACAGTATTTTTCGGTCCCCCACCGACATTGTAAACTTGACCCTGATGTTTTGATATATTTTCTAACTGCTCAAGGTAAAGTTCAGCCAGATCAGTCCCAAAAAGAGCATCCCTGACCTGTTTGCCATTACCATAAATATTGAGAGGTAAATTCTTTTTTTTCGCCTCAACAAACCACCAAAGCCAACCCTGATCTTCAACTCCTTTTTGATAAAGCCCATAAATACAACTCATTCGGTTGACTACTGTCGGCACTCCATAGATATGGAAATACTCTTGATGATACAAGTCAGCCGCGGCTTTGGAACAACCATAAGGAGAATGGGGATATTCCCCCGCGCTATCCAGAGGAAATTCCTCATTAATCCCTTTGAATCTTCTATTTTTCCAAACGTACCTTGTTTTTCTCTCTACCATTGGAATCTCGTTGATTTCCTCAGAGTAAACTTTGTTGGTTGAGGCAAAAAGGACAGGGATTTTCCGTTTCCGAGCTAGTTCTAGAAGGTTTAGAGCCCCATAAGCGTTGACACTAAAGTCATAGACAGGCCATTTCATTGACCAGGGAATTCCAGGGTTGGCAGCTAAATTAATAATCGCATCGACTTTGGGAAGCCGATCTAAATCATCGGAGAATCTAATATCTCCTCGAATAATCCTTGCTCCAAATTTTTCTAGATGAGTAACATTCTCTTCCACTCCTGGTCGGACAAAATTATCAAAGACAACTACTCCGTGTTTTCTTTTTAAAGCCACCTCGGCAATATTAGTACCAATAAAGCCCGCCCCACCAGCGATGAGAATCTTTTTATATTTCATTTGAAAAATTTAGTCACAAAATCCTTAATAGTGACATAGCCATAAATCAAGGTTGTCGCTAAACACATTGGGGGATTAACAAACCAGGCAATATCACGAATCTTCGAGTATCCTCTAAAAGCATCCCAAGTGGGCTTAACGAGAGTAAGGCTATAGAAGACATATTTTATTACCTTCCCTTCGTCTCCTTTCATAAAAGCACTCCATCGCCGCTTAGAGTGATCGCGAAAATGATATTCTTCGACAAACCGTTTTCTCCTTTTGATATAGGGCAGAAAGCCACTAAGGTTAGTGAGATGAATCACAGAATTTTTTACAAAGCCGAATTGATTGTAGCCGTTTTTAATCACATCCACCATAACGTCAATGGGATAATGATATTCGGGTCTGACATCAGCGTTTTCAACCACCAGTTTTCTTCGCATAAGACAGGCGTTTGTACCAATACTAGGAACCCTCCGCGGGTCACTCTCAAATTCGACCAAATAGTAATCACCTTTATCAGTCGCTTCGCCCAAATTAACCCAGGTATCGGCATTTTGAGGCAAACGGTCCGCTTTACCGAGATAAAAGCCAATCGGTTCACTGATGCCAAAAAGAGCACAAAAGCGATCCATTAACTTATAATGTCTCTTATAATCGTAATAGCAAGTTTCCGTCGCCACCATTTTTGGGTTTTCCAAAAGTGGTTTAACCATATCTTTTAACCAAGTTTTGTAAGGTAGAAAATTATCATGATCCAAAATCATTGCCAATTCTCCTCGAGCCTGATTAAAAGCCACGCCTCGGTTATATTCGGCGTGCTGCTTCTTTGGAGGGATATTAATCACTTTAGCTTTATACCTTTTCGCAATTTCCAGAGTATTATCTGTTGAACCACCGTCACCCAAAATAATTTCGATTTTATTTTGAGGATAATCTTGTTCCCGCACTGCTCTTAAACACCTACCTAGCATTTTCCCAGAATTAAAAGTAGCGGTTACTATGGAAATTGTCGGCAATTTTTTCTTTTTCATCTTTGCCAGATAAACGATATTAAAAAATCCCAAAGTCTTTGCGGCAGAAACCTTTGCAAAAAAGTGATAATTTGAGTGTCTCGACCAAGAATAACTCGAACCGGTGGTTTTGGATCCTTTATTACTCTTTCTACCGCTCTCGCCACTTTTTCTTGGGTAACCATCGGCATAAGTTTGTTAATAAGCCAAAATCTTTTTCTCGCCGAGAGATGAGAATTTCTTTTAACTGATTTTCGCTCACTAGTAATTGCTCCAGGAGCAATATTAGTCACCCATACACCGTCCTTTTTCAACTCGTAACGCATGGCAAAACCAAGCGCTTCTAAAGCAAATTTAGAAGAACAGTAAAGTCCTGAATTAGGCAGAGCGATGATGCCATTAAGAGATGTAATGTTAATGATTCGACCATTTTCCTGAGAACGCATTTGGGGAACTACCTCTCGTATGAGACGAAATGCCCCCACGGTATTGGTATCCAAAATGTCAAGATACTCTTTGGGAGTAAAATCAGCTGTTGGCCCAGTTAATGAATAGGCGGCATTGTTAATAAGAACATCAATCTGCTCTTTGTTAGCGACTATCTTTTTTACTACCCTCTGGCAATCTTTTTCCTCAGTAATGTCTAGCTTAATGGGGTAAATTGAAGGATGGGACTCTTTCCAGACAAATTTTAATTGTTTGATATCTTCAGGTCTTCTGATACCGGCGTAGACAACCCAATCCTTATCAGCAAAAAATTCAGCCAGGAACTTGCCTAATCCCCGAGAACAGCCAGTTATCAAAATTGTTTGTGAGTGTGATTTCATGATTTACCAAAAATTCTTCCTAAAGCACTAAAAATTCTTCCCGGTGTCAATCTCTTAATAAATAAAGGTAGGCGTCTAGGAGTAGAATAAAACTGAAAATAGGCTTTGTTTTGCAACTTAATCAATTTTTCTCGCGGCAGTTGATCCGATTCTAAAGCAGCCCCTATTTGTTTTCCATAAACCCTCCAATCATAAGTCAAGAGTTTTAAACCACCAATTCCTTTTTTTGCCATCTCGTAAACCTCTGTGCCTGGAAAAGGCACCATGATGGCAAAATTAGCATGGTCAGCATTTAAATTTCTGGCAAATTTAATGGTTTTTAAAACTTTTTCTTCAGTTTCAAAGGGGTGACCAATAATAAAGTTTGCCTCTGTGGCGATGCCAATTTTCTTACAATCGTTAAAACTCCTGACAATTTGTTCTAGTTTTGTCTGTTTACCCATCTTGTCTAACATCTCTTGATCCCCTGATTCCACCCCATAGCCAATAAAAACACAGCCAGATTTTTTCATCTTTTTTAACAGTCTTTCTCCAAGAACATCAACCCGCCCCCCGGTGGACCAAGTTATTTGTTGATTCAAACCGGTCTCAATTAAAAGGTCACAAAGCTTTTCTGCTTGTTGCCTGTTAACGGCAAAAGTGCCTTCAACAAAAAAAATATCAGTCGCCCCAAATTTATTAATTGCTCTTCTAATTTCTTCAATAATTTTTTCTGGCGATTTAAAACGAATCACCCGTCCGCTGACCCGAAAACAAAAATTGCAATTAAAAGGACAGCCCCTAGCTCCTTCAACAGGAATCTCTAATCTTCTACCTGATTTTTTAAATCCTGTTCCAATACTGCCACCGCGATATTTATCCAGATCAAATAGCTCCCAGGCGGGGAAAGGTAAATCGTCAAAATTTTTAATCAAGGGTCGAGGTTTGTTGACCTTAATTTTATCACCTTCTTTGTAGGCAAGACTTAAAATTCTATTTAAAGGTTTATCTTGAGCCAACTCTAAAGCCGTCTCCTCTCCCTCGCCAAAAGCAACGGCATCAAAGAAATAAAATTCCTCTAGGGTTCTTTTTGGTAGCGCCGAGGGGTGGGCACCACCAACAATGGTAAAAATTTTAGGATTAATCTTTTTAATAAAGCGGGCGGTTTCATTGGCGGCGTATATTTCGGAAGTATAGGCAGGAATGCCAACGATATCAGGATCAAAGCGCTTAACAATTGAAGTAATTTTTCTACTTGATTCTCCGATGGGATCAAAGACCTTAATCTTAATCCCACTTTCTCTTAGATGGGCAGCAATCGAGGAAATGCCAATTCTGGGGAAAGTATTCCCCATTTCTAATCTATCCATTTTTTCTTTAATTATTGGTGAATTGAAAAGAAGAACTTTTTTCTTTGTTTTCATATTTCTATTTTACAGACTAACTTCAACAAGATAAGACTTAGAAGAATGTAAGTTAAAATAATGGCCACGAATAATACCCCAACAGAAAGAGAGGCATATCTTATTCCTATAAAAACACCCGAAAAATAATACAAGGGCACCAGCATAAAAAGGGGGTATGAAACAAATATCAACAATCTTTTCCCCACACTTACCAAATTCAATTGTTCGACAATAAAACCCAAAAGAAATGGAAGCGAAAACTGATAGGAAAGGGCATATTCGCCAATTGAATAATCAGGTAAAACAATTAGAAGAATAATAATAGGCCCGATCCCCAGCCAAAGAGATTGCCAATATTTCTTAAGATGCTTCCTTTTGAGCCGGAGAACTCCTGCTAGAAAAATCCCAGGCGTCAGAACAGAAACTATAGAAAATCTTAGAAACAAGATGATCCACTGCCTTAAAAATCCAATCTCTTTGTCAATCCCCTTTAAGAGAATATTCGGAATAAAAATATTGATCAGGTTAATTAATCTATTTAAGAAAGAACTCAAACTAAAGGTCGATAGTCTTTCAACATAAATGTTTCTGCTCTGTGATAAATCTAAGCCTGATTTCTGCTTCATATAATTTGAAAAAAACGCCCAGCCACAAAAAAGAACAAAGGCGGGAAAAAAGGTGGCCACGGACTTAGTCAAAAACACCTTGGAAATTCTATCCCGTTTAAGATATATAAAAAACAAAACAGCCATGAAAATCAAAGCCATAGGGTGAATAAAAAAGGATAAAGCAACAAGCAGACCAATAATTAAACTATTAGGCTTCATTTTGGGACTGTTTTTCTCGCTAATCAATGCAAAAGCAAGGAACATTGGATACATAGCAAAGTACTTCAAATAAATTTCTACATTAAGCATATGATAAGTTAAATGAACGCTCAATAACATTAAAACACTAACTATTTTGGCAGTGTGTTTAGAAAAAAATGATTTTACAACTAAATAAGCCGCCCCATAATAAAGAGCCATCAAGACATTTAAAAATCTTTGATAAATAAAATGACTTTCTCCAAAAAGCTTTAAGATCGACACCGTGACCACGGACAAAAAAGGCGTTCTATCAAACACCGAGAAACCACTCTCTCCCAGTCGATAACTTTTTGCTTCCTCAGAGAAAACCGGGGCATGGTGTAAAAAACTCCTCGCAATACCCCAAGACCTGGTATTATCAATATGATATCCGTAGTATCCCCCTCTAATAGGGATAAATTTGAGTTGATCCAAATACTTCTCAATGTAGTCTAAATTAAACAAGAAGTCTCTCTCTGCTTGAAGCAAGTTAGCAATTAACAAAATCGAGGTAATAATAAAAAGAAAAAAGATACCCTTCTTCAACTCCTTATACAGCCCTAGACGCAAAAATAAAAACAAAGAAATAACAAAAATTAGAACGTATATTTCTATAAACTGACCAATTTCAGTAAAAATATAAGCTAGGCTAAGAATCGCCAGAATTAAGATTGAAATAATGGGTGAAAAAGCAATTTTATCCTCGACATGGCAATTTATTTTCAGGCGATTGTCTATCAAATGAAGCAAGACGTAACCCGGAATTAGTAGGATAAAATAAAAAATAAATGTATAGCCTAAATAGGAGAGAAAACCCTTGCGATGGTCATTAATAAAGTTAGCCACACCTTGGGGAAATGATGTGGGACTTTTAACATAAAATTTCAGATCACCAATCCCTATAGAATTATCAAACGCAGCCTTATTTATAACTAACTTAAACGACTTGACGTCCTTATTTTTATCCATTCTAAGCGTGTAATGAGAAGCTCTGTTTCCTTGTACGCTATCTATCAATACCCAGTCATTTTTGTCGCCCTTAAAGTAGATATCAAAGTCTTCTGCTAAATAAGAAGAAACAGCATGCAGATCTCCAGGAAAAAAGAGAGAAAATCCATTTAAACTCACAGGCTGACTGAAAGGCAGCTCAATATTCGCAGGATTATCTTCTGAAGCTGCAACTCGGAGATAATCTCCAGAAATAGGAGATTCAAGCAATTTTTGATCGCCCACAAATAATGAAAAGGCGTCGTTATCTTCAATATATTCTGATAAAAAGGTATTAACAAAACCATTTTTTATATTTTTAAAGTTAAAAAGAAAGAATAAAAAAAATATCAAAAATGTTAACCATAAATAGATCAAGTTTTTAGGTATTTTTGGAATAACGGAAATCTTTCTTTTTTTCATTTTTTACCAATAATCTTAACCATTGGCCAAAACAATCTGCTCGAATTCGCCAACCTTATAAATAAAGGCCGGAGTAACTTAGGCACAGACTTAAAAACTAAACTCACCTCAAATTTATCAACCACTATCGTTCTAAATCCCGCTTTTTTATGAATTCTTTTTAGTGTCGACCCCAAAAATGACATCTCATAACCAAATCTCATGTGCCTCGCTTTCAATAATTTCATATGAACAAACTCCGCCAATTGCTTTAAAATGGGCACATTGGGGACATTCCCCCAAATCTGACGATAAGTAAGACTGCCTATATTCAGGTAGGGAACGCTGTTGAATGAAACCCCGCCAGGCTTTAGAACACGATATAGCTCGTCCACACAAGCTTGAGTATCTTTAAAGTGTTCTATCACACCCCCACCATATAACAAATCAATACAATCACTCCTTAAAGGCATTTCTCGAACATCAGCTTGAATAAGAAAATAATTCTTAATACCTTTGTTTTTAAATAACTTATGAGCAGTGTTTAAGGCAACTTTGGAGAAATCAACGCCAATCACTAAATCACAATCCTTAGCAATATTTTGACCAAAAAACATTGATCCGCAACCTATCTCTAGATAAACAACCTCTTTAATAGGTTTATATTCACTTATCTGTTTATAAATCTCATTAAAATGTCTTTGTAAATATTCATTCTCTTCATCCTCAAGTTTCTTCAAACAATTCCCACGGTAATAATTATCCCACTTTTCTCGCGAGAATTCATAATCACTAGCAAATGTCTCAGAATCTCTTAGTAAGCAGTGGCCAATAAGATTATATTTTTGCCCGCAGCCTTTACATATCAAAAAATTACCCTTCACTTGAAAAACACGCCTACATCGAGAACAGCAGAGATAAGACAAAATCTTTTGGTTGAACACTTCCGCTAAACTGATCTTTTACCTTATATTTGACCAAGTTTTCATCAAGGCCTCTTGAAAAACATTATCCCAAGTATAATTAGCCACCAGTTTAATTGCATTCACTCGTGTCTTCTGATAAAGCCGATCATCAGTCAACAAACGAATAATAGCTTCAGCGATTGCCTTTTTATCATAATCAACCAACAAACCAGCCTTTTTCTTTTGAATTTCATAAGCAATCTGAGGTACAGGCGTAATGACCACTGGCAAGCCACAGGCCAAATAAACCTTAACTTTGCCGACATCAGAATAAAAGCTATAACTGTCTGAGTCGGGGACATAAGGAGCTACAGCCACAGCGCCTTTGGCCATGATCCTTTCTAATTCAGCATGGCTTTCAATATAGCCAGTAAAGAAGACTCTCCCGGATAACCCCAGCTCCTTAACTCTTTTCTCTAAACGTTTCCTTAAAACCCCGCCGCCAATGATCACCAGCCTTGCTTTTTTCACCTTTCGGCAAACCTCAACAAAAGCCTCAATTAATATCATTATTCCCTTATTCTCCAAGAGATGGCCCATAAAAATCACTCTAAAACGGTCGATTTTTTCAATCGGAGGTCTTTCAATTTGTTCAAAATGGCTCCCATCAGGAACAGTAATTTGTTTTGCTGCCTTTTCAGTCCTGACCCCCATTTTTTCTCTTTCGGCCACCATAAGCTCCGAGCTATTCCAAATAAGATCAGCCCGATAACAACAAATTTTATCAACTAAATGGTAAATCGAGTTTAAAAGACTATTTTCAAACCGTCTGGGAGTATAATCCACCGTAGAGTAAATAACTTTTTTAACTATTCCCAATCTTCGTAAAACAAGAGCACTGAATGTATTGAGGTTGTCAGCAGCCATGCAAAAATCAAATCTTTTCCCCAATCTTAAAGTAAAAAAGACAGTAAAAAAGAAATCCTTGAAATAATAAAAGATGTCTGGGCCGCCAATTCTTGGCGCCACAAGCCTTTTGACAATTTTGCCTTTTTGGTATAGCGTCGCTGAGGAATGCTTTTCCTCAGCATAAAAAAAGGGGTGATTAATAAAAGCTAGAAGAGAAACTTTGTCTTTAAGGAAAGCAACGAATTCTTGAGCCGGACCGGCGTCAAAGGGAGAATGGGTAATAATCAAAAACCGGCTTTTTTCAAGCCAAGTTAGTCTATCTTTTATTATCATCTTTTTCTTGGGCAGGAGAATTTTTTAAAGATTTAACCACTCTAGCAGGATTACCAGCCACAATTGAGTGGGGCGGCACATCATGAGTCACTACCGCTCCCGCGGCTACAATCGCCCCATTACCAATCTTTACTCCTTTATAAATCATCACCCTTCTCCCAATCCAAACATCATTGCCAATTTTTATAGGCTTATAGACAATTTCTCTTCCAATCTCTCGTCGCCACTTCAACGTTTCTCGCCTTCTTTTGAGATAATCCGTCGAGTGACTATTATGATCTTCAATATAAACATCCGAGGCAATATTACAATATTTACCAATTTCAATATTGCCTGCCGCCTTAATCACTGTCCGAGGATGAACTAAAGTATAATCGCCAATCTTAATTTTCCCTTTTTTGATCGCTATCAACCAGCCTTTCATAAGAACATTATTGCCTATTCTGATATTTCTCTTGATGCCTGTTTCGTTAATAATTCCCCCACCCAAGAAAAAATGGACATTTTTGCCATAAAACGAATTTCTCTTGGCGTTTAGGTGCTTAACCAAAAAACCTCCCAAATCAAACATTAAAAAGTGATATAAACTATAAAGATTAAGTTTCATTTAGTGAGAATAGTCGTCCTATACCAATTAATTGTTTTTCGCAAACCTCTTTCCAGAGAATACCTTGGTCTAAACCCCAGCTTCCTTGCTTTGGTAATATCCACAACTCTTCTAGACTGCCCTTTTGGCCTGGAAGTGCCATAGGTAAGTTCTCCCTTAAAGCCAGTCAATCTGACAATTTTCTCTACTAAATCCTTAATAGTTATTTCGATTCCAGAGGCAAGATTGACTGGTTGGGGAGTGTCAAGTCTTTCTGCTACCAAAACTATCCCTTCAACCAAGTCCCCGACATAAATAAAATCTCTTCTAGGCGAACCGTCGCCCCAAACAACTAATTTCTTCTTTTCAAAACACTTCCGAATAAGAGCAGGAATAACATGAGAGGTTCCTGGATCAAAATTATCCCTCGGACCATAGGTGTTGTTGGCAATTATTACATTAATATCCATCCCAAACTCCTGATGGTAGGCTTCTGCTAAAATGGCCATTGTTCTCTTCGCCCAACCAAAACCAAAGTGGGACTCTTCAGGAGGACCATTAAATAAATTTTCTTCTTTAAGAGGCATTGGCGAGTTTTTAGGATAGGCGGGTGAACAGCTCAATAAGACTATCTTTTCCACCCCGTTCCTTCTAGAGGCCTCTATTAGATTTAAATCCATCATCAAGCAATTGTAGGCCTGAGTAGCTGGATGAGATTGACTATAGGCAACGCCGCCAATATCCGCTGCTAAGTGGAAAACCAAATCAACGCCTTGACTTAATTTCAGACAATTCTTCAAAACCCTCAAGTCATCCTTTCGGCGATCAGGAATAATGATTTTTTCCTTCCTAACCCCCTTAGCTACCAAAGCATCAACTAAATGAGAGCCAACAAAACCCTTTCCGCCGGTCACTAAAATTTTTTTATCTTGAAAAAAGTTCATTTTCCTCCTCACCTCCAATCCACTTTCCCTATCCAATCATCCCGGTTTTCTGCATACCACTGGATCGTCTCTTTCAAACCCTCTTCCCAAGAATACCTTGGCTTCCAACTAGTCAACCTTCTTAATCTTGAATAATCAACCCGAAGCTCTTCAACTTCGCTCCTACCCAACCTTCCCCGCCATTTTTCATAAACAACTTTTTTCTCTCCCCAATAGCCCATCTCCCGCCCTAATTTTAGAATCAAATCAAGCCAGTCTTTCATCATTATGGTTTTACCCGAGCCAAAACAGTAAACCTCCCCTGGTCGGCCAAATAAATTAACATGAATATGGCCCATTACCCCATCTTTGACATAAGTAAAATCTCTTTTGGCCCCCAAGTAACCAAGCTTAATAAGCTTCCTTTCCAAAGCCTGAGTAATAATCACGCCAGTAATAAACCGGGGATTTTGCCGCGGGCCATAATTATTAAACTTCCGCGCCACTCCCGTTGGGATCCCATAAGCGCGGTGGTAATTCCGAAATAAAAAATCACCGGCCACCTTGGAGGTGGCGTAAATGCTTTGAGGATTGAGCGGAGTAAATTCATCCAAAATTAAACCCCCACTCTTATCAAAACGATAAAGTTTCTTCAAATGAGGATCAACATTACCATATTCTTCTGAACTACCAGCAAAACTAATTTTTCTCACCTTTAATTTAATATCACAGATCGTCTGGAGAACATTTAAAGTGCCTATCGCGTTTGAGCTAAGAGTTTCATAGGGTCGCCACCAAGATTCGCCTACATGAGCCTGGGCAGCTAGATGGAAAATTACTGGTTTTGAGGAACCTTCTTTCTTAATTTTCATCAACACCCTTCTCACCGCTTCTTTATCAGCGATATCGGCCCGGTGAATGGTAATTTTTTTTTGGATATGGGCTAAATTATGATAGACCCCCGAAGAAGATGGTCTGAGCAATACATGAACATCAGCACCAAACTCAACCAGTTTGTCAGTTAAATGTGAGCCAACAAAGCCATTAGCCCCGGTCACCAGAACTGTTCTTCCTTTTAAAATTCTTTTAATATCCTTATCTGTTCTTTTCATTTTTTCTTTTTGAAAAAATTTTTAATTTCTTTACACACTCTTTTGATATCTCTCTTGGTTAAAAACAGGGAGGAGGGAAGCCAGAGTCCGTGCTTTGAAGCCCAAGTTGAAACCGGAAATCCCCCCCTACCTCTATAAGGCTTTAAAGAGTGAATTGCAGGGTAAAACTCACGCGTTCCAATCTGCTTGCTATTTAGATATTCTTTAAGCATTTTCGGGTTATCAACAAAAATATCTACAAACCACGGTGTAGTCTGAGTTAAATCGGTTGGCAACATCTTAATTTCCTCAACATCCCTAAGCTCTTCTTGATAAATCCGGTACATCTTTCTCTTCCATTTAATTCTCTTTTCAAGCTTTTTCATCTGAGCGATTCCTACAGCTGCTTGGATATCAGAAAACTTAAAGTTCCAGCCAATAGTATCGTGTTTTTGAGTCTTGCGATCAATTCGGCCGAAATCTTTGATCCGATACATCTTATCTCTTAATCTTTTACTATCTGTAACTACAACCCCTCCTTGTCCGGTAGTAATAATCTTAGGGGTAGAGAATGAAAAGCTTCCAATTTCTCCAAAGGTTCCCAGGTGTTTCCCTTTATAATACGATCCCAAAGCTTGAGCAGAATCTTCAACAATAAAAAGATTATATTCTCTAGAGATCCTTTCAATTCCATCCATATCTGGAGGCCGTGCATTCATCGCTACCGGCATAATTGCCTTTGTTTTTTTAGAAATTTTTTTCATAACTTCTTCTAAATCAAGACAAAGATTATCTCTTTTAATATCTACTAAAATTGGGGTGGCCCCCGCAAGAAGAACTGCATTTGGAGTAGCCACCATAGTCATATCTGGGATAATCACTTCATCGTCTCTTCCTATCCCTAATGCCATTAAAGCAATCGTTAGACTTACCGTTCCATTATTTGCTGCCAACCCATAACGGCTCCCCACAAAGTCGGCTACCATCTTTTCAAATTTATAAGTCCTTTCTGCTTCAGTAATCCAACCCGAGTCGATACAAGCGATCAGTTCTCGCTTTTCTTCTTCGCCCACCCAAGGCTCCATCTGATTAATTCTTTTCATCTCTATCTCCTTTTAAAGACCTTCATCATGCTCGGATTATACCAAATTTCATATTTTGGATCATAGGGATCAGTAAATATCTTCTTCTCTAAAGCATCTTTTATTTCTAGAAATCCTTCTTCGACTGTCTTCTTGGGTTTAAAACCTAAAACTTTTTTAATCTTGGTAAAATCAACCCGATAGTCACGAAGGTCTTTTTTCTCCTCGATGGTCTCAACTTTGACATCGGGGATGTATTTTTTGACTAACTTAAGCAATTGCCTTTTTTGGTAATTTTGGGTCCCGACGTTAAACACTTCTCCCGAAATTTTATCTAAAGGTGCTTTCAGGCAAGTAAGATAAACATCAGCCGCGTCTTGGACATGAGTAAATGCCCGCCAGCATTGAGGACCATAAACTAACACTCTATTTTTCAATACCGCTTCTCGAGCAAAATCATTAACAATCAAATTAAATCTCATTTTGGGGGAAAGTCCAAATTTCATTGCCAAACGAAGAATACAAGGATGAAAATTTGCTGTTTTTGTTTTTTGGAGATATTTTTCACAGGCAACCTTCGTTTCAGCATATAAAGAGGTGATATCCAATGGGGTATCTTCTTGGGCTAATCCAGCTCGATGAATCCCATAATTACTACAAGTTGAGGCAAAAATAAATCGCTCGATTCTCTTCTTTCGACAAGCATCAGCAAGCATCCTAGTAACTTCGTAATTTATCGCTTGGGTTACCTTTGGTTGAAAATTACAAGCTTCCTGGCCTACTAAAGCTGCCAAATGAACCACTGCGTGAATCCCCTCAAGAGATTTCTCAACTAGTCTTTTCTCTCTCAAATCACCCTTAATAAAGTCAAAGTTCTTTTTCCCCCAAACTCCAAGCAGACTCTCGCCACCAAACATTAAGAAGTCAACTACGCGAACCTTAAACCCCTCATTCAGAAGCCTAGGAACCAAAATAGAACCTACGTAACCAGCTCCACCAGTTACAAGAATTTTTTCGTTCTTGGACATAGCCTTCTCCTGACTACAAAAATTTTCTGATTTTGTTAAATAGCCAAAGTTTTTGATTTGGAGTAATTATTGGCATCACCACAGTTATAAAAAGCAGAAAGGTATAAACTCTATCCCATAATGACGCTTGATATAAATCGTAGAACTTTTTTCTTGCCTTAATTGTTTTAAATTCCATTGCTCTTAATCCACCCACTGTCATCGAATCAGAAACAACTCTATACTTAATTAATTTGTCTTTTAGATTGGCAAATTTTGCATGTAAACCTATTCTAAAATACAATTCATAATCTTCAGCAGGATTGTAATAATGGTTATATAGCCCAGAATCAGTCAACACCGCCTTTCTAATTA
This sequence comes from Patescibacteria group bacterium, assembly GCA_018900995.1. Lineage (GTDB taxonomy): Bacteria > Patescibacteriota > Microgenomatia > PFEM01 > JAHIFH01 > JAHIFH01. The sequence goes on from JAHIFH010000049.1 coordinate 32,806, forward strand.
TAACTGCCGGATGACAAAAAGGACTATATCTGAAAATCTTTTTTCTAATTTTTTCGTCTGTCGT
>JAHIFH010000050.1 GCA_018900995.1 Patescibacteria group bacterium
ATGAGGAGTGCGAGAGTTAACTTCAGTTGAGTTAGCTCTTTTAAGTCCTAAAACATGCCGGCCAAATTCAATCACTGCCATTTGCATCCCAAAACAAAGCCCGAGATAGGGAATTTTATTTTCTCGAGCGAACTGGACGGCTTTTATTTTTCCCTCAACTCCTCGGCTACCCCAACCTTGAGGGATAATCATGCCATCTATGCCTTCCAGTGTCTCAGTTAATTTCTGTGAACTCAGTATTTCCATTTTTTCACTGTCAAACCAAACTATCTTTGGCTCAACATCATTTGCCCAAGCCGCATGTTTAATTGCCTCAACGACACTAATATAAGAATCTTCTAAAGAGAATTCTCCTGAGGTGTAATATTTACCCACCATGGCAATTTTAACTTCGCCTTTTGTTTTCTTTGCTCTACTGACTGTTTCTTTCCACAAATTTAAATTTTTCTTTCTGGACTTTAAATTCAACTTAGAAAGTATCCTTTTATCTAAACCTTGTTTTTCCAAAATAAGCGGCACCTCATAAATAATAGGAACGTCAGGATTAGAAAAAATATCATTTTCTTCAAGAGCAGCAGCCAGGGCAATTTTTTTCTTTCGCCGAGCGTCTATCGGTTTTTCCGAACGACAAATAATCACGTCTGGTTGTAACCCCAGTTCATGTAATTGCCAAATTGATTGCTGAATCGGCTTGGTTTTCATCTCCCCTATTGATGGGGGAAAAGGTAAGTAGCCAACATGAACAAACAAAACATTCTCTCCGTGTTTAATCCTCATTCGCCTCGCTGCTTCAAAAAACATTACATTTTGATATTCACCAACTGTCCCGCCATATTCAATCACTACCACTTCCGCTTCTTTGCCTAATTTCTCAAATCGCTTTATTATTTCCTCGGGAATATGGAGGTAAGCATCAACACAATTGCCATCGTATGCCAAAGCTCTCTCCTTTGCCAAAACGGTCTGATAAATTTGCCCAGCAGTAATGTAATTTTCTGAAGTCAAATCCTGGTCTAAAAATCGTTCATAATGTCCCAAATCTTGGTCTGCCTCAGTCCCATCATCGGTAACAAAAATTTCTCCATGTTCGAGGGGATTCATTGTTCCTGCATCGATGTTTAAATACATATCGCATTTGACTGGGGAAACAGTTAAACCACGAGACTTAAGAAGAAGAGCAATAGAGGCGGTAGTAATCCCCTTTCCTAAACCGGAAATTACCCCACCAGAAACAAAGATAAATTTAGGTTGCATAATTTAATTTATCAAAAAATTCTTTAAAGCGTCAAGAAGTAAATTTATTCTCTTCCGACTAATTCACCTATCGATCTTGCTTTTTCTGTCTCCAAGACTTTTGATAATTCCTTATTTATACTCTTGGCAACAAATGGGCCTTTTAAAGGATCAAAAACAAAACCGGTATAAACTTGAACCAGGCTAGCACCAGCTTTAATCTTTTCTAGGGCATCCTCAGCATTAAAAATTCCACCAACTCCAATAATGGGAAGTGAAGCTTTTGTCTGCCGATAAAGATATCGAATAATCTCAGTTGACTTGTTTCTAAGTGGCACTCCGCTTAATCCCCCAGGTTTGTTTCTATTTTTGCTTTTAAGATTCTCTCGAGAAACTGTAGTGTTAGTAGCAATGATTCCATCTATTTTACAATTTAAGGCTATTGTAAGGATATCGTCAATCTGAGAATAAGATAAATCAGGGTCAATTTTCAGGAGAATTGGTGTCAACTCACCACTTCTTTTAATCTCTTTTATTAAATCAAGCAAAAACTCTTTCCTTTGGAGTCGACGAAGCTCAGGTGTATTGGGAGAACTAACATTAATAGCTATATAGTCTCCATATGAATGGGTTTTCTTAAAAAGGACTTTATAGTCTGTTGAGGCATCTTCAAGAGAAGTTACTTCGCTTTTGCCGATATTAATTCCTAGGATAAAATCGCGTTCCGCCACCTCATTGAGATTTCTAGTAAATTCCTCAACTCCAACATTTGGCATTCCCATCCAATTAATTACTGCTCTATCTTCGACTAATTTCCAAATTCTTGGTCTTGGATTGCCCTCCTGAGAGAGGGGTGTAACGGTTCCTACTTCTATATGTCCAAAGCCAAAAGAAGCAAGAGCTTTTGGAACTTGGCAATTTTTATCAAAGCCCGCTGCTAGACCAACTGGATTGGTAAAGTGTAACCCAAATAGGTCTACCTCAAGTTTTGGATCCTGATAAGCAAAAATTTTTCTTAAAAAATATCTAATTCTTGGCGAACTCTCTGCAATCTGGAGAATTTTTAATACCCTTTCATGATTTTTCTCTGGGTCTTGAAAATTCAAAAATCTCTCTTTACCCATCATGCTCTATCTGATTGTATTAAATAATTAATGGCATCTTGAAATTGCCTTTCTTCCAATCTGCCTGATTTATGATAGATCTCTAAAAGGTCAGAAATTTCAAAAATTGACCAAAGACGATACCCTCTTTTTTCTAATTGCTCCTTTCCTCCTTGCTCTCGATCAACGAGAACGACTACATCTTGTATTTTTAATCCCCTTTCTTCCAATATCTCAATTGCCTTAAGTTTACTATCAGCTGTAGTTATTAAATCGTTGACCAAAACAACTCTTTGTCCTTCTTTAAAAACCCCTTCAATTTTTGCTCCTGATCCGTGAGTTTTTCGGTTTATTCTTGGAGAAATCATAGGAATATTTAATTGAGAAGCAAGATTACTAACAATAGGGGTAGCAGCGGTGGGAACATCAGCCAAAAGATCAAACTCCAGATCTTTTAATAAACCTTTATAAGCTTCAACTGTTTCATCCATCACCTGAGGAAAGGAACGGATAGTTCTCAAATCAATATAAAAAGGGGAGAGGGGTGCTTCTGACTTCTCTTCGTGAAGTTTTAATTTAAAACTACCAAATTTAATTGCCCCTATATCGAACAATCGTAGCGCTAGCTTCTCTTTACCTTCATTTAATATCTCACTAACTAATGTTTTGGCAGCCTCTTCAATATTACCAGCCTTATAAATTGCCCTTCCCACAATTGCATGCCATCTTTTTCCTGCTACCATACCTGCTTCACTAATTTTTCCTTCTTGAGTAATAAAACCTGGAGCATAGAGAGTAAAAGCTTCTTTCCCCAATATTTTTACAAGCAAATTTCTATAACCTTTGATATATTCAACTTTATTGCCGGGAACAACAAAATCTCTCACTCCCTCTCTTGCGGCAATAGTAAGAATTTTTTCGGGGGCAGAATTATCAATAAATCCACCCTCACTTTTTAGAAAATCCCTTTGGGTCATATGAGCACCAACTAATACGGTCAGCTCCTCATCCTGGCAAGCATTAATCCAGCTTCTTTCACTTTCTACGCCACCAAAAGGGAAAAGAATTACTGCGTCAACTCCAGACTTTCTGCATACTCTGGCAAATTTTTGTCCAAGCTCAGGAATGTCAAACCCCCCTTTTTGATGGTCGTAAATAATTGGCAAATCTGTCACCTTTTTCATTGTTTCAACAACTTGAGGAAGTCCATAGCCAATGATTAACTCGACACCTACTTTATATCCACCAATGCCTTCTATTCGGCACGTTTTGTCAACTAATGCTCTTAACGATTCAATTTCAGTTACGTCACAGGCGACGATTATACTTCTGTCTCTAGGAATTAATCTCTCCTTCATACTTTTCCTAAAACAGCGGCTAAAAGCGCCATTCTAACATACATTCCATTTCTCATCTGTTCCCTGATATAAACTGCTCGAGGATCCTTGTCGACTGCCATACTTAATTCATAAATTCTTGGCAAAGGATGCATAAGAATCATTTCTTTTTTTGCTAAGGTAAGAGTTTCCGGCGTTACTACATATTTATTTTTTACTTTTTCGTATTCTTCTTGATTCTCAAATCTTTCTTTTTGAACCCGAGTAAGATAAATAACATCAGCACTAGAAATAGTGGATTCTAATTCCTCTACTTCTTGAAAATCTATTCTTTTTTCTCTAAGTCTAAAAAGAATCTCTGGGGGCATCTTTAAATCCTTTGGGGAGACAAAAGTTATTTTTACTCTATCCTGAATTGAAAGAAGTTTTGCTAAAGAATGAACTGTCCGACCATATTTTAAATCACCAACCATAACAATATGTTTACCCTCTACTCTTCCAAATTTATCAACAATAGTAAATAAATCTAAAAGGGCTTGGGTGGGATGCTCTCCTGGTCCGTCACCCGCGTTAACTACCGGTACAGGTGAGTATTCTGCTGCCAATTTTGCCGAATCAACCTCCGGATGACGTAAGACAATAATATCAGCATAGCAAGCTAAGGTTCTTACAGTATCGGGTAAATTCTCGCCCTTGGCAACGGATGAATAACGAACCTCATTTATAGGGATCACCGAACCTCCAAGTCTTTCCATCGCTGCTGTAAAAGAAGAACTTGTTCTCGTACTTGGTTCATAAAAAAGATTAGCTAAGATTTTTCCTTTTAAAGAATCAGTTGAGCCGATAGTCTCAACAATCTCTCGCATTTTTCTCGTAACACCGAAAAGATAATCAATTTTTTCGGGAGTAAATTGATCTACTGAAATAATGTGTTCCCCCTTAAATGGGTTTTCAGGAAAATTTTCTAATTCTGGTCTTCGCTCAACATCTATTGACATATATTCTTCCCAAAACTTGGTTTCACTAAAACTTTTCCATCCTCATAAACCTTTTGTCCTCGCAAAAAAACTCTCCTAACTCTACCAGTTACCCTTTTTCCTTCAAATGGTGACCAACCGCATTTTGTTTTAAGATTTTCGTTCTCGATTAGATAAGATTCAGTAATATCAACCTCGACCCAGCTCTTATGGTCAGAGCTTAAATTAAAAATTTTTGCAGGATTAGTTGATGTTAGGTCAACAAGACGTTCAAGACTCAATTTTCCCTGGGAAACAGCAACCAAAAGGAGAGAGAGTGTAGTTTCAACTCCAGGTACTCCGGGTGGTGGCAAAGAAGAAAGCTTTTCTTCCTTAGTATGGGGGGCATGGTCAGAGACAATAATGTCAATAACATCTAGATTCTTCCAAAGAGCATCGATATCCGCAGATGTCCTCAATGGTGGATTAACCCTACCAAACGGACCAAGAGCTTTTTCATCCTCTTCTGTTAAAAATAGATGGTGTGGTGTTACCTCACAGGTTATAGGTAAACCAGATTCTTTGGCTTTTTTAATTTGTTCAATTTCTTCTTTTAAGCTGATATGACAGAAGTGAACCCGCCTAGGAAACTGCTTCAAAAGACTTAAAACCATTGATACTTTCTCTTCTTCTGCATGAACTAGAAGTGGCTTGTTTTTGGGCCAAGACGCAAAATGCTCCTTTATCTTCTCAAGGTTTGAAACAAAAAGAGCCCCATGGGTTAAATTAAGATACATCTTAAGCCCAACCACACGATTTAAAACTTCAATCTCTTCGTGTCGGGAGTTTTCTTCGGATGTCCCAAAATAAAATCCATAATCACAAACAGCTTTTTGTTTAACCACCTCTTCTTTTTGTTTTAATTTTTGAAGGGTGGTAATTGGTTCTTTATTATTCGGCATATCAATTACGCAAACCACTCCCCCTGCAAGAGCAGCAGAAGTCCCAGTATAAAAATCTTCTTTGTGAGTCTCTCCTGGATCTCGAAAATGAACATGGGTATCTATTAATCCTGGGATTTTAATAAATCTTTCTCTCATAAAAAAATAAAACCACCTGAATTGGTGGTTGTTTTAGACTATTTATATTTGTCGTGTTTGTCTTTCTTATTGTTCTGGTCATCAATCTCACATTTTAAGCCGTAAAAAATCCAGAGTTGCCTCTGGGATTTAAGAGTAACATCTGTGAAAATTGTTTGTCAAGCCCCAAAATTACTCTTTAATTATCTTCTCAATTTCTTTCTTTAATTTTTCTGTGTAATTAACCCCGTAAGTCAAAACCATACGCTTTACCCGACCAAGATTATCAACAAAAGAAAGTGCCATCTTGCTCTTGCCTTGATTTTGTTTAAATAATTTGTTGAGTTCAACCAGTTTTCTGGATGAAATTCTGGAAGGAATTTCCACCTCAAAATCAAAAGGCATTTCTTCCTTGTCTTTCTTTTCTTTAGCCTCTTCTAACAGAGTGGCGCTTTCAACAATCAGTGTCTGACTGTCTTCCCGAACATCGGTTCTGCCTTTGATGGCAACCAAGCGGTCTCTTGCCCAAATGCTTTTTGTTTGCGCAAAAATTTTGGGAAAAACAACTATCTCCAAATTGCCGGTTTCGTCCTCAATTCTTACAAAAGCCATTTCTCTTGAAGTTGCCTTAGTTAAAACTACTCTCAAGTCAGTAATAATCCCTCCAATTCTTACTCTTTGACCAGCACCAATTCCCTGGCTAATTTGACGAAGTTGATGGGAGCGTTGTTGGCTTAGCGAAGCTAAGACAGGCGTTAAGGGATGCTCAGTTAAATAAAAGCCAAGAAGTTCTTTTTCCAAAGACAATAATTCCTGGCGATTAAATTCCTCCATATCAGGTAATTGGTCTGTTGGGTTTAAATTATCTCCACCAGAAAATTCTTGTCCATCAAAAAGAGTTGCCTGCCCGTTAATTTTTTCTTTTTGAATCTTAGCTCCCTGAGCCCTAATTTTTTCTAAACCAGAAAGCATGGCCGCTCTTTTACCAAAGTCATCCATGGCTCCCGCTTTGATTAAACTCTCCAAAACCTTGCGATTGACTTTTTGGGCATCAATCCGTTGACAAAAATCAATCAAAGAAGTAAACGGACCACCCACATCACGAGCAGAAAGAATAACACCCACTGCTGCTTCACCCACATTCTTGATGGCCGATAAACCAAATCTAACCGCCTTTCCTTCAATTGACTTTGAATCTTCTTCAATAGTAAAGCCAATTTTTGACTTATTAATATCCGGTCGCAAAACTTTAATTCCCGTCCGCCGACATTCCTTTACTGCCTGGGTAATTTTCTCATCTTTATCTGGTCCGGAGGCACGACCTGATTCAGCCGTTAAAAGAGCCGCCATAAACTCAACTGGGTAATGAGTCTTTAAATAGGCTGTTTGATAAGCAATCATCGCGTAAGAAGTGGAGTGAGCTTTGTTAAAACCGTAGCCTGCGAATTTCTCAATTAATGAAAAAACCTTCTCCGCTGTTTCCTTTTTATAGCCATTTTTAACTGCTCCCTCTATAAATTTATTCTTTTCTCTTGTCATCACTGCCTTTTTCTTCTTCCCAATAGCTAATCGAAGCCTATCTGCCTGAGCCATAGTAAAGCCTGCCATCAAGTTAGCTATTTGCATGCACTGCTCTTGGTAAACCGCAATGCCGTAAGTCTCAGCCAGAATTGATTTGAGGTCGGGGTGAGGATAGTGAATTTTTTGGGGATCGTTTTTGGCAGCGATAAATTCATCAATCCATTGCATCGGACCAGGTCTGAAAAGAGCTACAGTAGCGGCGATATCGGAAAATTTTGAGGGTTTTAATTTCCTTACTAGGCGGCGCATACCGGCGCTTTCTAACTGAAAAATTCCCGTTGTTTCTCCCGAAGCAATCATCTTTAAAGTATTAGCATCTTCCAGCTCAATTTCAGATAAGTCAATTTCCTCGCCTCGAGTTTGCTTGAGATATTCCAAAGTTTTTTCTAAGATGGTCAAATTACGCAAACCCAAGAAATCCATTTTTAATAAACCCAGTGCCTCACCCTCATTAACAGCGGCATTTAAATCCAAATCATACATGTCATATTGGGTGATAATTTTTTCTCCTTTGGTTTCTTTTTGAAGAGGAACATATTTGATTAATTCTTTATCGCTAATCACCACTCCCGCAGCATGAGTGGAAGCATGACGAGAAACACCTTCAACTTTTTGAGCTAAGTCAAGGAGTTTCTTATATTTTTCCTGACGATATAAGCTATCTAGCTCCGGTACGGTCTTAAGCGCTTCGGCAATTTTCATGTCGAAGGGAATAAGCTTAGCTACTTGATCAGGCTCAGAGTAAGGCATACCCAAGACCCGGCCAATATCCCGGACCGATTCCTTAGCTTTCATGACATTAAAGGTAATAATTTGGGCAACCCTGTCTTTGCCATACTTTTCTACCAAATAAGCCAAAACCTCATCTCGCCGATCATCAGCAAAATCCATATCAATATCTGGCGGACTGGGTCTATCAGGATTCATAAACCGTTCAAAAGGAATATTGTGTCTTAGGGGGTCAATGGAAGTGATTCTTAAAATATAGGAAATTATTGAACCAGGAGCTGAGCCGCGCCCTGGTCCAACCCGGATTCCTTGTTGTTTAGCCCAGTTGACAACATCTTGAACAATCAAAAAGTAGGTAGCAAAACCTTTCTTACAAATAACATCAAGCTCATAATCAATCCTTTCTCTTATTTCTTTAGTCACTTTGATATAGCGGTCGGGAATTTTCTCTTCAATTAATTTCCTCAAATGTTCTTCGGCTGACTCCCCTGCCGGTAGAGGATAATTGGGGAGAATCCATTTACCAATGGGAATTTCCACATTACAAACTCGGGAAATTTTCCTGGTATTTTCAATTGCGTCAGGAACATCTTTGAAAAGTTTGCTCATTTCTTCCTGGGAACGAAGATAATAAGTTGGTGAGGTAAGCATCGTCAAGCGGTCTTTGTCGGCAATCGTCTTTTGGGTTTGGACAGCAAGAAGAGCATCTTGGGCTTCAGCATCGTCTTTGTTAACATAATGGACGTCATTGGTCGCTATTAAAGGAATGCCAAGTTTCCGAGACAATTTAATTAATTCTTGATTTACCTTTTTCTGCTCCGGCTCTTTGTTATTCATCAGCTCAAGATAAAAATCTTTGCCAAAAATCTCTAAAAAAACTTTTGCTTTTTCTCTGGCTCCTTTTTCATCACCGTTTAGAATCAACTGGGGAATTTGGCCTTTCATACAGGCAGTGCTGGCAATTAATCCTTCAGCGTGTTCTTGAAGCAACTCTAAATCAATTCTTGGTTTGTAATAAAAGCCTTCTAAATGCGCTTTTGTGGTTAATTCAATTAAATTCTTATAGCCTTTTTCATTCTTGGCAAGTAGAAGCAAGTGAAATTGGTCGGACCCTAGTTTTGCTTGTTTATCAAAGCGAGAGCGATTAGCCACATAAGCTTCCATACCAAGAATTGGCTTAATGCCATATTCCTTCGCCTTAAGATAAAACTTGATAATCCCATACATAACCCCATGGTCGGTTAAAGCAATTGAGTCCATACCCAGCTCAATA
>JAHIFH010000051.1 GCA_018900995.1 Patescibacteria group bacterium
AAACATTGGCACTAGATAGCGTATATAAGAACTAGTACTCTCTGAGTAGTGTTGCAGCCTCTGCTCCAAATCTCTCTCTTCCACCATGCGAAAACCATCGCTCAAACCGACCAGCGGGACCTTCTTGGGTGAATAATATTCATAGGGCCAATAGGAATTGTAGGAGGGTAAAATCGCCACTTTTTCTTCTTTTGGTTGCCATTCAATAAACTGAACCAACCCTTGCCAATCCTCCCGATGGAAATAAGGATTAATGTAATAAACACTAACTGAAACAAGATTAACCAAAAGAATCAAAATCACTACCATGATTCGAATAGTGGTAGTCCTAATTTGAGAAATCCCCCAAGTTAAAAGAAGATAAAAAGCTGGCAAAACCAAAAGCAAGCGAAAGGGTTGATAATTAGGAATGAAAAAGGAAAGCAACCAAGCACAACCAATAGGAACAATCAACCACGATAGAAGAACCAATGGTTTTTTCTTACTGAACAGTCCCTTACTAACTATTGTTCCATAAAAAGCCAATAAGATTCCGGCTACAGCGGCATAAATTTTTTTATTAAAAATAGTAATCCGACCGATGGAAAACTTAATAAATGTCAAGGGTAAAGCCTTGAGAAAATTAACATTGACCAACCTCCCCCACTCTGGTAGGGAAGCGGTAGCTTGGTGACCAGTTAAAAGCTGGGTTCTTAGCAAAATCAGGTCAGGAGCAAATAATAGAAGACAATAAAATATCATTCGCAACTGTCGCCATTCCCTTCGAATTGCTACTACTAAAGCCTGAGCCAAAAGAATAAATAAGCCGAAATAATTAGTGTAAAGAAGGAGGGTGGTGGAAAGAAGATAGCCGATTAGTGGTTGGTGGCTGGTGGTTGGTGGCTGGTTTTGCTTTTTACTAACCACTAACCACTGTTCACTAACCACTCTAATGAAGTAATACATTGACAAGGCAGCCAAAAAAGTTGTTAAAGCATAATTCCGAGCTTCCTGGGAATAATAAATGTGGAATGGCGCCGTCGCCATGAATATTGCCGCTAAAAGCGGCAGTGGTTGGTGGTTGGTGGCTGGTGGCTGGTTTTGCTTTTTACTAACCACTAACCACTGTTCACTAACCACTTTTCCAATTAAGCAGGCAACATAAACCGTGGCAGTGCCAAACAAAACTGAGGGCAAGCGAAGGATTATCTCGCTTGAGCCAAACAAATGCACCCAAAACCACATTAAAACATGGTATAAGGGCGGATGGAAATCCCCTCTTAGTTCTTGGAAAATTCCGGAAAATGAACCCTGGGAAGTAATTGCTTGAACTGCTTCATCAAGCCAAAGTGATTGATTTAAATTAATCAAGCGTAAGAATAAAGCTGAGACTAAGATGGCTAATAGTTGCCAATTTTCCACTAACCTGATCTTCCAGCCAATCAAGATCTCGCTAATCCCCTTCCCTAAAAATGTCTTAATGATTGCCCGGAAATATTTGAACGATGGTTGATTATTAAAAGCCTGACGCAAGGAATTTCTTGCTTTTCTCATTTTTCCCTGATGATAATACAAATCGCCTAAACGAAACTGCCAGGCAGCAAGAATTTCTTTGTCTTTTTTAATCTCTTTTTTATGTTTTTGAAAAATTATTTCTGAATCTTTAAGAGCCAGTTCCTTTTTGCTAGTCAGTCCTGTTGGTAAGATGAATGACTTAACTAAAGTCTGGGATAAATATTTAAAGTGAAAATGCTTGCTCATTCTTAGAAATAATTCCCAATCTTCATAGCGAGAAATTTTTTCATTAAATAAACCGACCTTATTAAAGCACTCTCTTTTTATCATTGCCGTGGGCAAATCAACGAAATTCTCTAAGAAAAGCTCTTTTTGAATTTTTCCTTCTCTCTTGCCTTTTTCACCCACAACTTCTTCAGGAAAGTATTTAATTTCTTTTCCTTTGATTTTTTTCACTCTAGTGTAGACCACGCCCACTTCTGGACTTGCTTTGGCAAAAGCTTTAACCTGTTTTTCCAGTTTTTTCTTATCCCAAATATCATCATCGTCATTAAAAGCAATCAATTTTCCTTTTGCTTTTTTGATGCCCATATTCCTAGCTGCTGCCGCTCCCCTACTTTTTTTATGACGAAAATACCTAATTCTTTTATCTTTAAACGACCTGACTACTTCAGGTGTCTGGTCAGTTGAGCCATCATCAATAACAACCAACTCAAAGTTTAAATAGGTCTGTTTGAGAATGCTCTCAATCGATTTTTTCAGCAATCGAGCCCGGTTGCGGGTGGGAAGAATGATACTAACATTCATTGTTTTTTCCTCAAGACCAGCAGATACCTATTTTTCTTAAGCCAAGGAAATCCCCA
>JAHIFH010000066.1 GCA_018900995.1 Patescibacteria group bacterium
AGACAATTTAAGTAGTTTAGGTAGTTTAAGCAACTTAAAGTTTATTAAGAGAAATAAGCCCAAGATTAAAAATAAGCTCAATTGGGAAAAGGGTAAAAGTTTAATGCTTCCCAAAAGCCAGGCTGTGTAGCTTAAAAAAAGGATCCCTAAAATTTTGGCAAAAATATATCCTTTATCAAAAAAGTCCTGGAAAATCAAAACAGTGAGAGGAAGAAAGCCAAGTCCCAGGATAAACCAAATAAGCCACCACCAAAGAATGTAAAGCAAATCACCGCTCATTTTAAAAAGTGTTTAATTTCTTCAAGGCCGGTAATTGTGGGAATTTCCTCATCTTTTTCTTTGGTGTAAGGGTTATACCAAAGAAGTTGAGTTTTGGGGCAGTGTTTTTTTAAATATTTTAAGACAAGTAGATTATCATCAACAAAAAGATTGATTTTTAATTTTTTTAACATGCCTGCTTTAAAAATATGAGGCTGTTGATTTTTGATATTTAAGTAAATGGCATCAAAGGGTTCCACGAGGTTATATTCTTTGAGTTTTCTCCGGGTAATATCCTCCAGAGTTTTATAACGGCTGGAAATAAGATAAAGGTTGGGTTTGTGGGGATTGTGGTAAGGAAAATTTTGAATAAATCTGATATTTTTGGCAATTTTGGGGCGCATAGGAGAGCAGTGAATAAGGCGGCGGAAAAATTTACTCAAGGGCGTTTTGGGAATACGGTAAAAAAGTCTTTTTTTGCTATGATCCTGGTGGAAATAATCAATTGCTCGAGCGGGAACAAAAGGAGGATAGTTGATAAAAATTCGGTCAAGATCAAAACCAATATTCATGATGGATATTTTTGGAATAATTTTCCCCATTCGGTCTGCATAAAATTTGCCACCCGGTTTCTTCCATAAAGATTCCACCAATAAATATCATGGTAAAAATTAGAAGCAAAGTAACTCCAAGGGACAAGAGGCGATTGCAAGAGAAGTTTTTCTACCCAGAGGGGGCTGTGGCGGTAAATCAGTTTTTGACCCCTAGAGGCTAAAGTATCGGCTTTTTTGTAATGCCAGTTGACTTTGGCAATATCAACACCTTCTACCTTAATTTTTTTTGGATCAGCTACTCCCAGATTGTGATTTTGGGCAAGTTTTAAATAATCAAGTTTTAGGGGGTTAAAGCCCATCATTTTGGCGGCTATTGCATCTAATGCTACCAAATCGGATGATGCCAAAAGATAGTTTTTAACTGCCCACTGCATTGCTCTTGGCCCTGAGCCATAGCCTATTGTTGTTCCATCCATAAGGCCAAAAATGCCCGGGTGGATTTCTTTTTGAATAGAGAGCAAATCCACCAAAGTTTCATGAATGTTGCGGTGAGCATAATGCCTGGAGGTTCTAAGCACTCCAAAATAATTTTTCATCCCGCCGGTAGTGGTGGTAAAAACATGCATCTTCATGGTCGGCAGTTGAATAATGTTTTTACCGATGATAATTTTGGGCAGGGATATTTTATGAAAAACATTATTCATGACAAGAAGGGGTGTCTTGGGCTTATAGGTCGTATAAGTTTCATTAGTCAGATAATGCATTTTAACGCCGTATTTTTTTAAGATCGGCAGCCATTTATTATTTTGCGAACCTTTGACAACATCAGTCACTACTGTTTTATTTTCTACAGGGATAATATCTTTTGGCTTAATACCGTCTTCAATTAAGGTTTTGATAAGTCCTTCCAGCTGCCATGGCGGAGTGGAACAGGCCGGATAAAACCTGGTCCAAGAAAGATTAATTTTAATGATAATAGGAACACCTCTTTTAAAAGTTTTTAGATAATCTGCCCTATGGAGCAATTTTTGGTAATCCTGTAAAATGCTTTCAGGTTTAGTTTTGTCGATAAAAACCTTACTCATAACTTTTGCTAGTTTACCACAACCCTTTCTTAAAAATCATCACTTTGGGGTGGTCATAGACTGTAAATGATTCATCGGCAACTTCATCACGAAGTTCCAAGTTCCATCCGCCAGCTGGCGGACCAAGTTCCAAGCGAGGATAAGAAGTAAATTCAGCCACTTTAGAAAAACGCACGCCTTTTGTGACATTTTGACCGGAAAATAAATGTTTATAATACTCTGTAGTTTGCTGATAACATTTTCCGGGAGGGAGCTTTTTACAATCAGTGAGTTTTTGCAAAGGGGTATAAAGGCGGTTGCTGGCAATAATAATGTATTGGGTTTGGCTCAAAATAGTATTAATTTGCTGCCATTTTAAGGGTGTGTCAGGATCATACATAGGCAATGCTAAAACCTGGTAATTTGCTTGTGTGCCAAGTGGTAATCCGTCATCCCAGTGTTCGGTGGCAATTACTGAACCTGCAGGGATATTATTGTTAATCCAATTAGTGGTGGTAGTTCTGGTATTAGGTTGGGAGTAGATGGAGATAAAGGCAAGAGGCCAAATGAGAAGTGAAGCTAGCAGTAAGTAGTAAACAGTAAGTAGTAAGGGTTGGAATTTTTGGAAACGGGATTTTATAAAAGATAAGGCATTCATCAAAAAAATGGCGGCGAAGAGGCAAAGGAGAGGATAAAGGGGAAGCATATATCTCATAAAACCAATGGCAAAAGAGCCAACAACTAGAAAGTAAAACCAGAAAAAGGAGAGTGGTATAAAGAGATTGCTTCGCTGCGCTCGCAATGACGTCATTCCGAGGAGCGAAGCGACGTGGGAATCTCTTTTAATAAAAAGAGCAGATGTCACAAAAATAACTCCAATAAATGCCAGGGTTGCAAGGATTGGACCTATGCCCCAAAGGAAAATGTTTTTTAGCTCATAAAAATAAGGAATTTTGCCTACATACTGCAGGGTATAAGGGAAAGTAAAAGCGCTTCTTGTCATTTGCTGCTGGGCTAGGGTTTGTTGCCAGAAATTGGGAAAATCCAAGAAAGCAAATGGTTCAAAAATAAAGAAAATAGTAAGGGTGCTGACAGCTAATAGACTACCGCCAACAGCCAGTTTTTTGATTTGGTTTAAAGTCCAAGGTTTGGTTGTAAAGACAAGGCTCAACATAATTGGTACGGCGAAAAGCAGGGCACTGATTTTGGTGGCCAAGGCTAAACCTAAAGAGAAAGCAGTAAGAATTAAGAAGAAAGAATTAAGCTTTTGAAGGTATTGAATCAAAAAGTAAAGAGTAGCTATGATAAAAAAAGTCAGGAGAGTATCAACGGCATAAAAATGGGAAAGCTGGATAGGCAAAACCGCGGTAGCATAAAAAAATGAAGCTAAAAGAGCCACTTTTTTCTTAAATAACTTTTTAGCCAGAAGATAAAGAAGAGCTAAAGTTCCCATGTCAAATAAGGCCGATAAGACTCTGCCCACTAGGTTTAAACTGGTGTAGCGGGAAAATTCCGGATTAAAAATGCCTGCCAAAGCGCCTGCGCCTTTTAAGAGATAAAGAGGAAAACTGCCATATGAGAAAAAATGAGGATTTAAATCTGAAAGAGAAATTTTTTCCGCTACCATGGTGATCATTCGTTCATCAGGATGCAGATGAAACCCTTGATCCCAGTTAAGGCCATAAAAACGAAAAACTGCAGCTATAATAATTATTGCAAAAATTAAATATTTCATTTTTTCTTAAACACTCTAATTACAGGATGGTCAAAGACTGACCATGTTTCTTCTGCCTGCTCATCAGGAAATTCCAGAGCCCATCCGCCAGCTGGCGGACCAATTTGAAGTTGAGGATAGGAATGGAACTCTTGGATTTGTTCAAAGCCAAGCTGGCCGGAAAATAAAGTATTATAAAATTTGGCTGTTTGGGGAAATTGTTCAGGAAT
>JAHIFH010000052.1 GCA_018900995.1 Patescibacteria group bacterium
GGTTGAGCCAATTCTGCCAATCGCAGTTGTTTGGTCAACCTCATCGCCTTCGTGGATACTCCAAGCTTCGAGATGAGCATAAAGACTGTAAAAACCATTATGCTTGATAATTATATATTTTCCATAACCAGTGAAGCCCGTGTTGCCAACCTTAGTGACCACACCTTTAGCGGTAGCGTAAACCCAAACACCACAAGAGTTAGGTAAACCTGGATCAACGATATCTATACCAGTGTGATATTGACAGCATGGGATTGGCGCATTGGGTTTGGGACGATAACCAAAATTTGAAGAGCAAAATTCTGGAGCATCAATTGGCCAACGGAAAGTAAGACCTGGTGGTGGAGGGACAACAGGTGGCGCTGGTGGCGGGGGTACCTCTGGTATTATTTCCGTTGGACCAACCGGGAGAATAAAAGCACCAGCAGTAGTCATGACAATAAAGAAAGTGATTGCCGCGATGGTGCTAATTATTCCCACTATAAACAAAGCGATGGGGGCGGTTATGGGAAGAGTGGCTACAGCAGTGAAGAAAGCAACCACATTAGCCGCAAAACCACCGGCAATTGCCCCAGCGCTGGCGGCGCCCCAGCTGACTAAACCCAGAGCACCAAGGACAATAGGGAAAACAGCAATAATAACAAAAGGCGCCGGTAAAAGAACAGCAAGAGCGATGCCCCCAGTGATTAACGCCAAAGCTTTACCTGGGTCTCTAATAATCGATTTAATCGTGTCCCAAATTTTGCCAAGTATCTTTCCCCCGGCTTCAATAGCGAGATTAATAGCAGCTGCTACTAGTAAACTAACACCCGCTGTTTCTGGGGCTGCTGCTACACCTGCCGCTGTTACTGCTGTTTGTACTCCAGCTCGAGTAGCCAGCCAAGTAGCCGCTTTCTTAAATCCTTCTTTAACTGCTTTGCCGATAGCAGTCTCAGCTAGTTTTCTACCAACATAACTAACAGCTCGGCCAAGAGTCTTTTGATAAACTGTTGTTCTGATGGCTCCAAATGATTCAAATCGACCAAAGGTAATTTTTCTCACAATCTTACTAGGCAGAGTGAATCGAATTACCTTTCTTCCTGGAATAACATCTACTGTTTCATAAAGTCGAGTGGCTGAACCAGTGGCATCAAGAAACTGACGGAGTTGCCAAGAGTAACCTTCTCTTTTGGACCATAAAGGAGCTGGGGATGATTGAAGAGGAAAACCAGTTTCTTTATCAATCGGTTCAAGACCTCCAATTTGTTTAGCGTGAAGATAATAACGCCTTAAGATTTTGGCAGCCAGCTTATCTTTGTAGATAACTTTTCCATCTTTAATAATTTCCCTTTTTTGTTGCTCAAGAAATCTGGTTTTTTTATCTTCCAGGCTTTGAATAATAGGGTGGTCTTCTGGCAAACCGGCTTCTTTGTATCTCTTAATCGTTGCTTCAATATCTTCAAAAAAAATTCCTTTTTCAATCATTTCTCGCCATTCAGGAGTAGGCTCACTAGCAGCTCTGAAAACCATTACCATCGGAGCAAAGATTACTTTCTTTTGAGCTAAAGCAGCGGCTGCTTGGGGTTGGAGAGCAGTATAAACGGGAGCAAAAGCAACACTTTCAGGTTCTTCTGCTAATCTATCAGCAACTTTTTTAGGAAGAACAAGGTCCTCTGGGGAAATCTTCTTGCGAGGAGGCGGTGCTTCTTTTGTAAAAGAACGAGGCGTAGCTGCCACTTCCTGAGCGAGAGGTAAATCTTTTTTTGCCGCTTGGTCAATAAAAATTTGGATAGTTTTTTCAGGTTGAGTAACTCCTACTCGCTCAAGAATCTGTTTAATTTTTGGCTGGGCTTTTTTAAGGACTTCTCGGTATTCTTCTTCTGAGAACGCTTCAATTCTGGCAGTTTGAGGTAGATTAGGGGCAAATAGATCAGCCATTTGTCGACTGACTTCTTTCGCCCTTCTTGGATTTTGAGTAAGGATTCTTTCTTCTTCAGGTAATTGTTTTTCACTTTCTTTTAGTTGTTCAAGTAAATCATTAGCATATTTTGTTTGAAGAGCATTTCTAATTTGCTCACTAAGAGTGGGATAGGTTCGTTTTAAAAATGTTTCTCTTTGTTTTGCTAGTTCTTCCAGGTGTTCTTCGTATTCTTTAACTAATTCATCTAAGTTCTTAGGAACACTTTCCACCTCTAATTCTCCAGCAAGGATTTTATTAATCTTTTCCCTCGCTCTTTCCAAAAGTTGAGGATCTTTAGGGTCTAAACCAAGAAAATTGGCAATTCTAACCTTAGCTTCTTCTCGGGTGATCTCCTCTAAAGGCCACTCTGATTCTGGTAGTTGGAGATAATCAATCAGTTCTGAAAGCTCTAAACAAGTTTTTTTGAGGTTTGGGTCCATCGCAATTTAATGATAGCAGATTATAGTGGTGGTAGCTCGGTTTTCTTGGCTTTTGCCTCTTCCTCGGCTTTTATTTTCAATAATTCTTCAGGTTTAGAAGTAATTAAGCGGTGCTCATCCGGTGAAGCCACAACCCGAATAGCCACATGATTAGGACCAGCAAAGAAAAGTCCTTCGCCAATATCCGCGCTTAAAAGAAGATGTTTTTCCCCTTCAGAAAGATAAAAAACCTCGGATACTTTATCAATTGCCGCGGGTGACATTTTCATTAAGACCTGGATCGAAGAGTTTTGGACAATGGCTTTGCCGTGCTCTGAAACAAGAAAGTCTTCAACATCTTGGGTAATAGTGGTTAAGCCAAGATAATATTTCCTTGCCCGCTTAGCAATAGAATAAAGGAAATTAGCTGAGTCCGGATATTGCATTAAGTACCAAGCCTCGTCAACTACCAAGATTCTTTTTTTCATTTCTTTTTTAATTTTGGTCCAAATGTAATCAAGAATGATAAACATGGCAATAGGTCGAAGAGCATCCTCAAGGTCTCTGATAGAAAAAACAGTGAATTTATTTTTGATATCGACGTTGGAGCGTTGGTCAAAAATACCGGCAAAAGAACCTTTAACGAACTTTTCAATCCGGTCTGCCAAAGAAGAGGCTTCTGGCTCTTCCATCCCTCGCAAAGCTTTGTATAAGTCTTCCATTAAGGGCGGTTCTTTTTTCTGAGTGGCTGGGTCAGGGGTAATTCCTTTCATTTTGTAAGTTAAGATTAAAGCTCGATCTAAAACTGCTTCTTCAGTAGGCGAAAGCTTACCCATAATCACTTTAAACAAGGAGTGTAAAGAAAGAATTTTTAATCCCAATTCATTCTCACCTTCTTCGTAAACAGCAGATAAATCAAAGGGGTTAATTTTGGAGGGAGAATCAAAACCAAAAGTAATGTATTCACCATCGACGACCCTAGTTAAAGCTTCATATTCTTTTTCTGGGTCAATGATAAGGACTTCCGTGCCAAACAATAAAGAGCGCAGGGTTTCAAGTTTGACCATATAAGATTTACCCCCACCTGATTTACCGAAGATCACGGAGTTAGCGTTTTCTAAAGTAAAGCGGTCAAAAATAATTAAAGAATCGTTGTGCTCATTAATACCATACATAATCCCTTCGTTAGCCGTTAGTTCCGAGGAAGTAAAAGGAAAAGTAGTGGCTAAAGAGGTAGTATCCATGTTGCGAGTAATCATCAGTCGGTCAACCATGGTAGGAATGGTGGCTTTGAAACCATCTTCCATTTGGAGAGTAGCGTGTTTGGTTACAATCAAAAGTGAACCGAGAGTAGATACTACTTCTTTAGAGGTCTGGTTGAGTTCTTCTAGAGAATCAGCCGGAATAGTAATGTAAAGGCCAAATTGGAAAAAGCGCTCGGCACCTTTAACTAATTGTTCTTGGAGAGTGCGGGCGTCTTCGAGTTTGGCTTGGGTGGAAGGGTCAACAATTTTTCCTCGCTGGATATCAGTTTGAATTTCTGCTTCCATCTCAGCGATTTTGCGGCGCAATTCGTCAAGAATCGATTTACCTTCAACTGGATAAACGTACATGGCAACATCAAGAGAATGGTCAAAATTAATCAAGGGCGCTAGCCAGTTAGCAGTAACAAAGCGAGGATAGCCAGCAACAAAAAGAGTCCGGAAAAATTTGTTACCAATTTTGAGATGGTCAAAATCAACTTCAAGGGCGCCAGGAGCAATCACGTCTTGGATTGAGACCATTCCCTGGCTAAGTTGGGCGATGGGGTCAACTACTAGCTTAGCAACATCTTGACCAGCCGTTACCTGGGGAGAAGGAGCGGATGTCTTTTTCGCCAAAGAAGGACTAACTTTTGGTAAAGAGTCTTTGATTTTACTGACAAATGGTATCTTCATTTTGAGTTTACAAAAAACAAGGTTCTTCCGCCTTAGGCGGAAGGTTCTTATCTGTTTACTGCTTTTTTGATTAAACCATTAATTTGATTTTGAATTGATTCTTCTTTAACTGGTTTGGTTTCTACCTCAATTTCTCCTAGAGGTTGAGTCAGCTTTTCGGGTTCTATTTTTGGGGTTTCTGTTTCGCTGATTGGGATCGGTAGTGGTTGGCTGGGCGGAACGCCTTCTTTTACCTTAGCCATGGCTGGCTCCACCATTGGTCTTTGGTACTGTTCCGTGGTGGTGAGCTGTTGCCCTTTGACCTCGGGGTTGTAAATATTAAAGAAAAGCTGGATGAGCTCTTGAGTATTAAGCTGTTTTCCCTTAAGCCCCAGACGAGCCACTTGACGCAAGACATGGTCTCGTTTGGGATAAAGATTGGTTTTTGCCTTTTGTAAAATATAGTCCTTGTCAAAGGGCAGTTTCTTTAGCGCAAAAGTAGAAGTTAGCGCCTGCTTAACTCCTAACTCTAAAGCACTCATGGGAATGACGATATAGAATTTTTTGTCAAGGACTTCATTTTTAGCCACGGTTTCTTCAATAAATTGACGATACTTCTGAATTTGGATCTTAATTTCTTTTTTGGTTTCTTTTTCTTCAGCCCGTTTAACTAACTTAACATAGCCAGAAATATCCTTTCTTTGGGAGCGAAGAACAACTTGAATGGAGAAAGTAAGGGAGTTTAAAAGACCGGCATAGGCATAAATAGTTGCTTCTTGCTCTTTTTCTGAGAGTAAGCCAAAGTTGATGGCTGTGGTAGCAATAACTAAGCAACAGCTACCGTCTCTAAGAATGATAATTCCGTCCTGGATATCCTCGATATCCAAATGTTCTTGGGTAGAAGCCCGAATAGGTATTTTAGTTGGGTCAAATGTTTTGGGCAGGTTCACTGGTTTTTCCTTTGGCGCGGATTGCTAATGGTTCAACTACCTCGCCTTTTAACTTTATTTTAAGGATATCAAATTGATAACCCTCTTTTTCAATCTCAATTTCGTATTGGCCATTATCTAGCGGAGTAACGCTCCGGAATTGACCTAATTTATTGGTTTTTAAAGCCCTGACCGGAATGTCTTGGCTGTCCCTGATTTCAATAATTGCTCCCTCAATAATTTTACCTTCTTGGTCAAGAACCATGCCGACAAGGGTATTGGGCTGGGAAGGCGGGGCGGGAAAAGGCAAACCAGGTTCAAACTTAGCTTCAACTTGAGGTTTCTTGGGACGACCTGGTTTTTCCGGTAAAACTACCTCTTCTTTCTTAGGAGGAGCGGGCTTTACTTTAATAGGTTGAACTACCTTAGGTTGGGGAGCTGGTCTTGGCGCCTGAGGAATTGGCTGAACTGGTGGGGCCCAAGAGGGCGGGATGCTGACCGCGGGCTGAGGCGATGGCATTTTGGCTAACTGGAACATATTAACTGTTTTTTTAATAAAGCTTTCCTCTTGCTGGTCAAGCGGGCTTTTAGGTTCCGCTGGCAAGGTGGCGAGATATTCCGTTAGTTGTTTTCGATCCGCTGGCGGCGCCGGGGCTTTTCGGAAAAACTTTCTCTGGGGGGCGATTTTAAAAATCTCTAGCTCTTTGGGTTGTTTTTTCCAAGCGAATTGAGTGGGTGAGAAAATTGCCTTGATAAAGGCAACAATCCATTTGTCTAAGGGTCTTTCTTGAAGTGGAACAAAGGCTAAGGCAGCACCAAGGGTAATCGAAAAAACAATCAGAGGCCATTTGATATAAGGGGCAAGGGGAGTAGCATAAAAAATTAAGCCAGCAATACAACCACCGGCTAACATCCCGAACTGCCTAATCGTCATATCTCCTACTAAGCGAAACTGGTAAGAAGAAATGTGTTGTGGTACTGGATGTTGTTCCATATTACCTTTCTATTGTAAACATAGATTTTTCCTAGTTCAACCAGCTCAAAATAGGTCAAAGTAGAGGCAAAATAGAGCATAATTTGTATTGGTGTGGTACAATGAATCAAATAGTCTATAAGTATCGAACTGCCCGTAAGGGGCAGTTTTTTAGAAGGAGCAAAATGAGCTGGTTAAAAGAAATAGAGGGCTCGGGATCAAGCCAGAAAATGTGGAAGAAATCTACATCCATAAAGAGATTCTACATGCAGAATCTCGTGAACGACATGTAAGTAGAGCCTATCCAGAGGGAGGGTATGAGTACGTGGGTGATGCGATTGATTTTATGGTCTTGCTTGATGAGAGACATCTAGATGAGACCCTTACTTTAGAAGCGTTTAAACAGACAATAATTCGAGAATTAAAAGATGAAATTAGTAGAGATTAAATTTATGGTTTAGTCTTCGGAAACCTAAGAGGGTTCTTCACAGATGTTCCCCTTTTTTGTTCTTCTACTATCTTGTGCCTTCCTCCCTTTGTTTAATTAATTAAAGTGGTGTAGTATAATTTGGGATATGCTCGAAGATCTGCCAGAGGAAATGAAAGAAAAAGGAACTCATCGTCATCATGGAGAGCCGACAGTAATGCCGGAAATGTTTGGCGAAGAAAAAGGCGTTAGGTTTAAATTGGGACCTATTAGACAGTCACTTAAAGGGATGCTTGGAGTGCGGAGGGTCGAGGAAATTGATGAGGCTATTAGTGGGCTGGAATCAGAGCCACTTAAAAGCGCTCTTCGATATACTAAGGAGACTCATGTCGAAGAACATCAATCTCCAGAGTTCCGGCAGGAAATACTTAATAGAAATAAAACTTTAAGAGACTTGATTACAGAAGGATCATTGACCGAGAAGGAGAAGGAGATAGCCGAGAAATTAATTGGCTATAATGTTAGGCAACTGAAGAAATCTGAGAGGGTAATGGTGGGTGGAGTGGAAGAATTGAAGAGTATAAGAGAAGCAACTGAGAGAGGAGCAGTGGCTCAGGAAGAAGCCCTAGAGGCTCAGAAAAGAGCAATAGGTGAAGAGGAATTACCTGAGGAGAAGGAAAAACAAAGGGTCCGACTCCATGCTCTTTTAGAATTGATCGAAGCTAATGATCTTCCGGTGGCTCCGGTGCCAGGAAGAATGCTTTATGGGAGAAATCCAGAGTTTGCTCAGAGAATAATGACTTGGGTAGAGAGCGAAAGGCTTGATGAAGAGTTAAGAAGAGAGGCGAGAGCTAGACTAAGGCTTCAACACTGTGCTGCCATTGCCGCCGCCATTCCAGGAAGAACTGAAGAGGCGATAGCTTATCTTTTTAATGTTTTTTTGGAACCCGAATCTCAAAGATATGCTCTTGAAGCAGAAGATTTCCACTTTTTGTTTAGCGAGGAGGGAGAAAAGATTCATGGTTTTAAAATTAGAGAAGCTTGGAGTCTTTTACAAAAAGCGGCTACTGAAAAATTAGAAATTCCAGAGAAAAGAGAAAAAGTGAGGTATTTGGGAGAAAGAATGCCGGCACCGATTAAGGCTGGACTAATGAGGGAAATCCAAAGGCGTTTGGTGGAAACAATTCCTGAAGAACCTGGAGTTGATAGGGAGGCAGTAGCTAAGAAATCTTTACAATTAGCCGAGAGACTTGCAATTGCCACTAGAGAAACCTCTGTTTGGAATTCAGACATTCAGGGGCTTGATCCTTTAGCTGAAGCAATCTATCTTAGAAAATACCGAACCAAGAGGGCAGTCCGGGTGAGAGATCGAGGGCCGGATATTACTATTACTAGAATAGAGGGTTTTGGGACTTCTTTTTTCAGATCAGCCCAAGATATTAGAGACAAATATATTGTTACTCCAGATTTGGATTTAAGGAGTCTGAGTGAAGACCCCGATGCTAAAAGGAGAATTACTACTATGCTTGAATTAAATCGGGCCCCAGCCGACGAAAGGGGAGAGCCTAAGGTTGATAAACTGAGACGACTCACTCCTGAGAGGCTAAATTTTCATAACCTCCCAGAAGGGTCATATATGTTTTATATAGGGGCGGTAGTTCCTAGGATTCTTAAAGCTAAGGATTTATTACTCCAAACGACATGGAAGCCTGAGGACTTTAGTTCTGATGCCATTGAAAGTTGGGTAGCCCCGTTTGATACCGCCGACCCCTATGAAATAACGCGACTAAAAACAGAATTTCTCTTAGGTGCTTTCTATGCAGTTTTTTCTCGTCCTAAAGCAGCAACAGATTTACATTGGGATGGTATTGCTCTAAAAGGGGTTGAAGATAATTTGCTTTGGACTTTTACTATCGAGGAGGGCGAAAGAGCGGGCGAGAGAGTGTCTTTCATAAGCCAACCCCAGTTGAGTTGGATTAAGGAAAATCTCAAGAAAGGCTGGAGGCTTAATATTGAACACGAAGCAGCGATGGTAGGGGTGAGAACCAAGATTACTAAGAGGGTTATCTAGGCCTGGGACGGCCGCTCTGTCTTCAAGCGGAACGTTCCCTTGGAGCAGAGCTTGGGGGTAGTTCCTGATCTGTTGGTTGTCCTCCCCCTCTCCCCAATCCAAGACGTGGGTAAACGCGCTCAGTAACGTATGTTCTACCAGCTTCTTGAGCGAGCCCCAAGCCATAGCCAGCAACTCCAGTAATTGGTCCCATTGCTTCACCAATCGCTGTGCCATATTCAAATGGCTTGCCGGCAAAGAAGGCTTTAATCATATCTGAGACTTTGGGAGTCATCAGCAAAATACCAAGCCCAACGATAGGTAGAAGGATAAGATTGCCAGTTGGACCAGTTTCAGTTACTCCTGCTAATCCTGACAGTGTTATAAAACCAGCCAGGAAGGTCATAACAAAAACAGCGGGCCAAACAGCTAAATTAGCGATTAGATTTCTAAACCAACTGCCCACTGCGTTGCTACCCGGTAAGGCACCTACCAGAAGTTGAAAAGGAGCAAAAATTAGAGCAATAAGGACGTTAATATACGCCTTCAAAAGCGCCCAACAAACTCGCAAGAGAGCAATTAAAAGAAGGATAACGAGAACCACAGCAATAATTAGGGCAATTGCCCCTATTCCGGGCCCGATAATAGTGACACTGCTAGCAAGACCAAGGATGCCAACAACACCTAGGATTAGGATAATCAAAAGTATAAGAGCCAGGGGAGCGATTCCGACTATAAGCATAGTATAAAAAAGTGTAAAGTCACTTGTGGTAGGTTGGTCGGGGAGGGGTCCTTTTATAAGTGTTTCAAGCCAGTCTGGGAAGCCTAATTGAATATTAGAAAAAAGGAATATAGTAAGATTAATTAGCACATACATTAAGTCAATCAGAAATCCCACGATGGCATAAGAGAAGGTGATTAAAATCAGAGCCAAAATCACCCTGGGTAGAGCTGATTGGATGGTAATTACTGTTTGAGGGTTAATTTTAACCCTAAACATAATAGCGAAACCCATGAAGACAAGAATTAAAACAAAGAAAACATAAGTAACGTCCCGAAAGGCTTTCCAAATAGGCAGAGCATACTGGAACTTTCCCCAGCCGACCGCCTCTTGGGCATAAGCAGGTTGAACCAGATTTAATCTTCGACCAACGTCGGCTAGATATTCAACCCCCGAAGCGGGCGGGTTGGCATAAATCAGACTGATGAAATTAGCCAGTTGAAAAACAGCGCCGTTGCTTGGAGACCCCATCCCTATAGGCTCGGGGCAATCTTCCTCACATTGAGGACAGTCAGATTTGGGATCTTCAATTTTACACTTATACCAACATGAAATTTTTTCAAAATAACAGTCTTCTTGGCCTTCATATTCACTAGGGTCACCAACAATAAGGGTGACGATTGACATAATAGTTGCCCTCATGGTTTCGTAGACAAAACTTTGCAAGTTCATTTCTTCAGTTTCAAAAACCGCGTTATAGAATTGGAAGGGGTAAGTGCTATTAGGACCAGAAGAAAAAGCCCGAATTGGCTGGGCAAAGAGAGGAAGAAACAGGGCTAAGATAAGAATAATTAAAGCAATTTTTCTTTTAGTTAAAAGTTTAGGCAGCATTGATTTAACAATAACACTCCCTTAAAGTAATTTCAACTTTACTCTTTCCAGGGCATCAGGGCTCTAGTTACCCACTCTTTAGCTAATTGAACTCCGCCTAGATAGTTAAAATAGAATTTGCCAATTGAGGGTGCAATTGAGTCAAACCCTGATTGGGTATATACGATTTCGCTACTGGCGTCAATTTCCCTAAACTCAGTGATTTTAGCTGGGCGGAAAATGTTAAATAACCCAGCAGTTTCCGCTAGGCCGGTTTGCTCCCAGATATCAGTAAGATAGGGGTGAAGAAGAGTGATGCCAATTTCGCGATTTACCTCGCGCGTTTCTTTATTTAGACAAGGATCATCAGGGCAAAGACTAGTTCCAGTTGGACCACAAGTATAATCGGAACACTCGGTGTAATTTTCATTAATAAACATGTCAACTGCCGTCATTTCAATGTTTATTGGGTTACAACAAAGGTCATCATTTTCATTAGTGTCAGTAATAGCTTCCATCTCGCATTGATTAACGGCTAAAGCATCGGGTAGTCCACAAGTAGGACCGGGTGGAACAGGAGGTCCAACACCAGAGCAGAACGGTAGACAACAAACCTCACCAGGTGGTACTGGACTACAGTCTGTGTAGCCACAAATACAACCCCCCCACATATGATAGCCACAATAGCCTATTTGTGAGTGTTCTCCCATACAGGAATTATCAGCTAAACAACTGCAGTCGGGAGTTGGGTAAAGCACTTTACAGCCAGCGGGAATACAACCCGCACTTGGCCCTTGAGCCAGAAGAATTTTTTCTTCCTGGGCTTTTTCCTCAGCGGGACTGGCAATGATTGGTTCTGATTTGTTTTGAGAAAATTGCAAATCTTCTTTATAAAATGGCACTAACATCTTTTGTACTTCTTGAGTAGATTCATAAAGCCGAGCAACATGAGGGACTTTTTCTACTTGGTTTTCTGGGTTAGTAATCTCAAATGTATCAAGGGGCTTGGAACCAAGATAAGGAATAATCATTCCTGGTGTGTCTTCACGAGAGAACATGGGAACGACTTCCCAAAGTTTACCTGCGTCAGAAAACTCTTTTTCTTCTAGGTCTTTAAACTTCCAATCTTTCCATTTTTCAGCATAATCCTCTTCACTAGGGTCAGGCGGATAGTTACCCTCTAGAGTTAACATTTGTTGGGCAAGTTCGAGCTGATAAAAATAAGGAATTTTCAGGAAGGGAAATAAACTGACAAGAGTAGAGCTATTCCACTCATCAAGAATTCCTTTAACAGCCCTAATTAAATTATGATCAGTGGTTGTGTTGTAGCCATAAAGACAGTAATGAGTAATTGCCAAGGGGTCAAGATTAAAAGAAACTTTAGCATGTTCAACGATTTTATCTGCGATTAGAGCAAGCACATCTAGCCAAAAAGGAGCATGCCAGCATATTCGGCGAACATAGTTAAGCTCATAATTGTGGACTCCTCCTTCGTGAATGTTTTCTGCTTGTGTGGCTTGGGCTCTTTCAATCATTTGCTCTTTTAGCTTGTCTTGATAAACCATTGGCGCTAATTTCCGGAAAACACCTTGGTAGTTAATCCTCAAATTTGAATTGACGCCATGAAGGAGATCAACATCTCCTATTATTGGAAAAGAAATAGCCAAAGGATAACGGCGATAGTATTCATGAGTGCCCTCAAAATAATCAGCTAGATATAATTTTTCATCCTCATGAACCTTATCTACTCTGCCAGTTATTTCCTCTCTTTTTTTACCCACAAAAGGGATTTTGGTATCTGAGGGATTGATTACTATTGTTCCGGGTGGCGGTTCAGGCCACTTTCTAGTAACCCAGACGTTGCCTTCACACTCTACGTCTTTATCTCGCCATTCCCAAGAGACTGTGTCGAAAACAGTAGAACTAGTGGCGCAAGAAGGACAAAATAGCCCGGTGATATTGCAAAGGTCACAATCAAGATTGCGATAAGGACGAGAGTCTCTGTCGCCAATAAGGTCAGGTCTACATTGAAGAGAGCCAGACGGAAAATAGTCGGGAGGTAAATCTGGAGGTCCTACTGGAGGAGGGGATGGTTCACATGAACATGGTTCAGTCTCTACCACAACAACATCTTCAAGCTCGTCGGGTTGATCAACAATAATTCTGGTTTCTCCCGTAGTCAAAAGAGTTTTTCCTTTAGCGTGGTCGCACCCCTTTATATGGACAGCATACTCACCATAGGGGATATTGTAAAAGACAAAATAATAGTATCCCTGCTCATTGCCGTGTGGTTCATCCCAGTAAATCTCTGAATAGTCATCACATTCAGGAGTAAGACATCTAATTAGATATGCTTCTTCTTCGCAATTGATAAATTGACCTTCATAGGCTAATCTAGCCGTAACAGTACTGGTTTGATTTTGGGCAAGAGAAAGAGAAGGGGAAAAAGAGCAAGAGACTAAAAGGAAAAAGAAAACTGAGGTGGGCAGGAGTTTTTTCATTATTGGCTAATTTCGAACTTAAGTAGCTGTTCTCCCAAGCCAGTAAATTCAGCGATAAATTTGAGGATAAACCAAGCAGCAATAATCAAGACTAACCCGAGAATCGCGTAAGTAATCGTTTTTCTGGCTGATTCCGCTGCTTTAGCATCGCCACCTGAAGTTAAATATCTGAATCCACCAATAAGAAGCATAATAAAAGCAAGAATACCGGCGAGGCGAATAACAAGATTAAAAATATTTTCAACAATATCAACTAAATCTTTAATCTCATGGACATCTCCGACCATTATTTTTCACTTTACAATAGCAAACACCTACCGTCAAGAGTAGGTGATTGAGTGATTTAACTCAAAAACAACGTAACCAAGCGGCACTTTAATTATTTAAAGTGCTTTTACCCATCCTTTGGTTACTGAATAACCGGGATTTTGAATTCGAAAATTGGTCCAATACCAAAGAATGTTTGTAACAAGCGAATGATTGCCCAGGCGGCAAAAACGATTACCAGTCCAATCAAAGCGGCAGTAATTGTCCCTTGAGCTTTAGCTGTTCCGTCTTTGTCTCCACCAGAAGTAATCCACCTGATTCCACCGAGTACTAAGAATATAAAGGATATAAGGGCAGCAATAACTAAAAGCAATTTAACGGCAGTCGAGATAATAGCTGGAACTGTGATATTCTCTAACCCTGTAAATCCCTCTCCTGGTTCAATTTTAATTACGTCATTAGCCAACAAAACGGGAGCAAACATTAAATAGCTTGTTAGCTCTTTTAACCTTTTCATTTTCACCCCCTTTCCTAATCAGAAATTAAGTATGGCGAGATATCAAAAAATAAATTCTTTAATTCTTCGATGCCAAAGAAAGCACCAATTATTTTCATTATAGCAAAAACTGCAAAGAGAATGACTAAACCAATAACGGCACTGACAACTTTACCTCTGGCTGATTCCATTTGGGCTTTGTCGTTGCCAGCCGTCATCCATTGAATGGCGCCGATAACAATGAAGATAAAAGCAACAATAACCCCAACAATCAGCAAGATACTAATGATGTTTCCCAAGAAAAGATTGAGAATATTAACTCCTTCACCCCTACCAATCAATGGATCTAGAGCAGGGTTGTAAATTCCTTCTGGCGCTTGGGCTAAAAGATTTTCTATCATCATGCTTTGATTTTATGGTCCTAATAACTCGATAACATCTTGGGGATTAAGAATATCAATTCCTAAAAGACTACCAATAAGAGAGACTAAAGCATAGGCCAAAACAATGACTATTAATCCAGTTAAGGCACCAGTAATTTTTTTAGTGGCTTCTTCGATTTTTTTTGAATCACCGCCAGCCGTGAGGTAGCCATAAGCGCCGATGATTAACATGAAGAAGAACCAGATGCCAGCGACGACAGTCATTATCCCAATAATATTGGAGATAATTTGAGTGAAGATTCCTGCGGCTGTGCCGATATCTTCAGCGCCCCCCAGCCAACCCCAAGGACCAAAACCGTCCTCACCCCCAAGTTGGCCAAGATTGATTTGGGCTAATAATTGCTTTTCCATAAAAATTTAAGTTCCCGGTCCGTAAAGCTTTGGATTTAAAATCGCGGTTGGATCGCCAAATAAAAGATAACCAAATATGGCTGCCAGAACAAATGAGCCAACAATAAATAAAAGCCCCATCATTGATTGCCAGATTTTTGCCCAGGCAGCCGCCATTTTTTTCGGGTCATCACCAGCGCTTAAGAATCCATATCCTGCCAAGACGAGATTGAAGAAAGCAAAAAGCCCGCCAACAACAATTAAAAGGCGGATAATGTTGTTCAGGAAATAAATGAGCCCTCCAGCCTTGATACCCCCGTATCCTTGAGGGTTAATTCTTTCTAAAGGGTTTGTGATTTTTCCAAAGATATTATCCATTTTTAGAATCCTCCGGGCTCAAAAATATTGACTCCCGTTACAGTCTCTATAATTTGAATTATCCAATAACTGGCAAAAATTATCAAGAAGCCAATTAAAGCGGCAGTGATAGCCTTTTTGCCTTGACCAGCTCCTTCTGGATTTTCTTGCCCAGCACTAACAATGAACATTAATCCCCCGCCAACTAAAAGAAAGAAAAGAATCACCCCTGCCAGGATATAAATATTGGGAAGAATATTAGAAATAATATCACCCAAGGTCATTGAGGTGGTCAAGCCAAGATGTTTCTCAAATAGAGCCTCACCAATATTAAAAGACATCAAATCCAGTCTATCAATATCAAGCTTCCCCTGTCAAATCTTTGCAAGCTTGGTAGATTTTGGTTATACTCAACCACATGCAAGCCAAGGTTTATCTTAAGGATTACATTAAAAAAACAGAGCCCATCTTAAACTCTTTCTTTAAGGGTCAAGAAAAAGAAGCTAGTAAAATTTCCCCCATCACTGTTGAGATGACAAGGATTTATCGAAACTTCATGGGTGGAAAAAATATTCGTGGTGCTCTGACCAAGCTAGGATATGAGTGCTTTGGCGGTGGAAATGAAAAAGCCATTTTAAAAACCTCATTAATGGTAGAAATAGCTCATTCTTTTCTTTTAATCCACGATGACATTATGGATAAAGATATTCTTAGAAGGGGAGAACCAACTATCCACCTTCAATATGAAGATATTCATCAAAAAAGGAATTTCAAAAGAGAAGGGAGTCACTATGGGCTTTCGATGGCGATTGACATGGGTGATATTGGGATGATTCTCTCTCACCTTCTTCTAGTTGATTCTGATTTCAGTGATGAGATTAAAACTAGAGTACTAAAGTGTTTTGATAAACAGATTTTAATGACTGCTTTTGGTCAAGCACTTGACCTCACTTATGAAGCCAGCCAACAATTGAGTGAGAAAGACATTTTTCAGATTCATCATTATAAAACCGCCAATTACACTATTACCGGACCTTTACAATACGGTGCCTTGTTTGCTGGAGCAAGTGAAAAAGAGATAAAAAAGATAGAAAAATATGGACTACCGGTGGGAATTGCTTTTCAACTAAGGGATGACGAACTTGGTCTTTTTGCTGATGAAAAAACCCTGGGTAAACCGATTGGGAGTGACGTCAAAGAAAATAAAAATACTATTCTTCACTTAAAAGCTTTGGAGTCGGCAAAGGGTGAAGATAAGGATTTTATTAAATACGCTTATGGAAATAGGAAATTAACAAAAAAAGAACTTAAGCGAGTAAGAGAAATCACCCAAAAAACAGGCGCCCTGGATTACTCGCAAAAAATGGCTAGAAGATTGGTTGAAAGAGGGAAAAAATATATTCCCCAAATTACCACCAATCTAGAACATCAGGATACCTTATCTAAAATGGCGGATTTCATGATTGAGCGAGAAAGCTAGGAGTGATACAATAGCTCAGCATGGCTAGAAAGACTTCCAAAATCAGACTTGATAAAAAGCGGATTCCCAAGCACATTGGCATTATTATGGATGGAAACCGTCGCTGGGCTGCCAAAAGAGGTCTCCCTCCTATGAAGGGTCATGAGGCAGGAGTTAAGGCTTTGGTGAAAATTGTGGAACACTGTTTAGAGCTAGGAGTG
This sequence comes from Patescibacteria group bacterium, assembly GCA_018900995.1. Classification (GTDB taxonomy): domain Bacteria; phylum Patescibacteriota; class Microgenomatia; order PFEM01; family JAHIFH01; genus JAHIFH01. Next base: position 16,319 of record JAHIFH010000052.1, read on the forward strand.
GAAACGTTGACCATCTATGCTCTTTCCACTGAAAACTGGCGCAAGCGAGCGAAAAAGGAGATTGAAGGGCTTTTTGACCTTCTGACTAAGGCGGTTGATGAAAGGAAAGAGGAGTATAAAGAAAAA
>JAHIFH010000053.1 GCA_018900995.1 Patescibacteria group bacterium
AAAACCGTCAGACAGCCATGGAAATTCTCCGTGCCAAACTTTGGGCCATCGCTGACGCTCGGGCTAAAGAAGAAATAGAAAAATTAAAGGGCGGGAAAACTAAAGCTGCCTGGGGAACTCAAATTCGTTCCTATGTGCTTCATCCCTATAAGATGGTTAAGGACTTACGGACCAAATATGAAACCAATGATGTTGATTCAATCCTTGACGGCAATCTTGATGGATTTGTTGAGGCAGCTATTAAAACTATGCTATAGTGAGTGTGGCGGAAGGAGGTGATGATGGTAGAAGAACCATTACAGCAAGTAGAAGTGAAAACAGAGCAAGATGAAAGTTTATTAAGAAAAATGCCTAGTACAAGGAAGGCATTTGATTTTAAAGGGACAGCAGCTCCGGCTTTAGTGATTATTGCCATTATTCTGGCGGGAGCAGTAAGTGGTTATTTCTTAGCTAATCGAGGGGTCACAACATCAGAAAAGGTAACTGAATTGCTTGGTGGGGCGCAAATGGTTCAGGGACCTAAAGAAGTAGGAATTAAAGACGAAGAACTTTTTCCGGATTCAGCTCAAGGCCGAATCGAGATTAATGATAGTGAAACTGTAACCGAAGGTTCACATAAATTGATTCGCTCCGGAGGAGAAAGTCAAACTGCCTATATCACCAGTTCAGTTCTCGACCTTAATCAGTTTCGAGGTAAATGTGTTCAGATTTGGGGAGAGACATTTGCCGGTCAGCAAGCGGGTTGGTTAATGGACGTTGGTCGAGTGAAAGTGCTTGATTCTTGTCCTAAGGGTGTCTAAGTGATGATTAAATTTGATAAGGTCACTAAAAAATTTGGCGAGATTGTGGCTCTGGAGGGAGCCTCTTTTGAAATTAAGCCAGGGGAGTTTGTTTTTATTACCGGACCATCGGGTGCCGGCAAGACAACGATTGTTAAGTTGATTCTTAGAGAATATTTACCAACCACAGGAGAAATCAAAGTTGGTGAACATGATTTAACTGAGATGAAGAAAAAAGATATACCTAAATTGCGGCGAAATATAGGAGTAGTTTTTCAAGACTTTAAACTTCTCACTGACAGAACAGTTTTGGAGAACGTCGCCTTGGCTTTAAGAGTTTTGGGCAAAGGCGAAGAGGAGATTAATAAAGAAATTCCCAAAATTCTTAAACTTGTTGGTTTAGAAGAAAGGACTAATCTCTTTCCATCTCAACTTGCAGGCGGGGAGTTGCAGCGAGCTGGGTTAGCAAGAGCAGTAATTGGCCAACCGGATATTATTATTGCTGACGAACCAACCGGGAATTTGGATTTAGCCACTGCTTGGCAGATAATTAGATTATTACAAAAAGTGAACAAGATGGGTAAAACAGTGATTATGGCGACTCATAATTTTGAAATTGTTAATTCAATGAAAGAGCGGGTGATTGAACTTGATAAAGGCAAATTAATTTCTGATAAAAAGAAAGGGAAGTACAAAGTTAGATGAAGCAATTACTAAAAACAACTTGGACTCATATTCGGCGGACGCCTTATCAGTCTTTGGCGGCAGTTTTGATTATGACTTTGACTTTCTTTGTCATTACCGCTTTTACTCTTCTGGCTGCCGGCTCCCAAGCTATTCTTAGTTATTTTGAAACTCGTCCTCAGGTAACTGCTTTTTTTGAAGACCAAGTCACTCCCGGACAAATTGATTTGTTAAAAGCCAAATTGGCAGAGACAGGAAAAACCAAAGAGATAAAGTACGTTTCTAAAGAAGAAGCTTTAGCCATTTATCGAGAGCAAAACAAAGACGACCCTCTACTTTTAGAGATGGTGACGGCTAATATTTTACCTGCTTCTTTGGAAATTTCGACCACCAATATTACTTATTTGGGTGAGATTGCTGAAATTCTTCGCCAAGAGCCAGGGGTGGAAGAAGTCATTTTCCAGCAGGACGTAGCTGAAACCCTTCATAAGTGGACAACTAATATTCGCCGAATTGGAGCTGTTTTGGCAATTGTTTTTAGTTCAGCCGCCTTGTTAACCATTTTAGTGATTATTGGGATGAAAGTGGCTTTGCGACGAGAAGAGGTGGAAATTATGGGCTTAATAGGGGCTTCAAGAGGTTTTATTAGAGCCCCTTTTATCTTTGAAGGAATTTTCTATGGAGTTGTAGGAGCCTTTATTGCTTGGGGAGTCTCTTATTTGTTTTTACTTTATGCCACTCCCTTCTTAGTTGATTTCTTGGTTGGCATCCCTGTTTTGCCCGTGCCGATTTTGTTCATGCTCGCTGTTTTGGGGGGAGAAATTCTCTTGGGAATCTTCATCGGCATACTCGGAAGCTTCATTGCTGTTAGAAGATATCTGGAGTAAGATGATTTCCTTCCAAAAGAAATGCCTTTTTTTCCTTTCCTTATTAATAATCTTGTTATTTTTCTTTTCGCAAGTTATTCTGGCGATTACTGACGAGGAATGTCAGCGAGACCTTGAAACTGGACGAGAACATCTCGAAGAGTGTCAAGCCCTCTGGAAAAAAATTGTCAGCCAAAAGCAACAACAAATAACCACCCTGAAATCAGAGCTAGAGAAGTTTAATGCCAGCATTGCTATCACCACTGCTCAGATTTATCAAACAGTTAACGAGATTAGTGAGTTAGAAAAAGAGATCTCCACCCTCACCACCAAAATCGGGCATTTAGATATTTCTCTTGACCAGCTTTCCCAGATTCTTGTCAAACGGATTGCAGAAACTTATAAAAAAGGCAGAATTGATTCTCTGGCTTTATTGCTTTCTTCTAATAATTTTTCTGACTTCGTTGGTCGTTATAAATATTTACGGGTTATGCAGCTCCATGACCGAAAGTTAATGGTCCAGATGGAAACAGTCCGGACCAACTATGCCGACCAAAGGACAGTGAAAGAGGAAAAACAAGCAGAGTTAGAAGTAGCCAAGAATAAACTTGAATCACAAAAAGCCCTTTTGGCTCAACAAAAGGCGGACAAAGAGAGATTGCTAGCTGCCACCAAGAATGACGAGAAGCGTTATCAACAACTGATTTCCAGAGCCAGGGCGGAGTTGATTGCTATTCAGGGGATTCTTGCTGGACAAGGAAAAGAGGTGGAAGTAGGTTCTGTTTCTGAGGGACAAAAAATAGCTACTCTTATTGAGGGTGTATCTTGTAACTCCAGCGGTACTCATCTTCACTTCATGGTCGCTCAAAACAGTGATACTCATAATCCTTTTAGTTATCTAAATGGAGGAATAGGTTATGAGAATTGTTCTGGTTCTTCGTGTGGCAGTGGTGATGGTGACCCCTTTAATCCTGGTGGCAGTTGGAATTGGCCTCTTAACCCGCCATTGAAATTTACTCAGGGTTATGGGCGTACCTGGGCAGTTGAACATACTTGGGTAGGGAGAGTTTATGATTTTCATAATGGTATTGATATCGTTAGCGATTCTTTAGAGATTAAAGCAGTTAAGGCAGGTAAGTTATATCAAGGAGTTTATGAGGGTGGTTGTAATTTAACCTATGTTCGAGTTGACCATGATGACTCTGACCTTGACACTCTTTACTTGCATGTGATTTATTAGGCTAATGCCTGCCCGCCACAAATTAACTATTTACTTAATCGCCTTAATGGCGATTTTTTTGTTTAATCCACAGAAAATTTTTGCCCAAGTGGTGATAAATGAACTTTTGCCTAATCCCACAGAAGGACCAGATTGGGTCGAGCTTTATAACACAACCAATCAAGATATCAACTTGAATGACTGGATTCTTGATGACGAGGGAACAAAGACTGATATGGTTAAGATAAAAGAGGCGACTATGAGCGCCTATGGTTTTTGGCTTTTTGAAGTCGGCAGTCGGCTTAACAAGTCGAGTGATACAGTTTATTTAATAAACAATCAAGGAACAATTGTTGATGAGTACGATTACTCTACTAATCCGGGAGATGGTATTTCTTTTGGACGAATGCCGGACGGTGGAGAATGGGGTGTTTGCAGTGAGATAACTCCAGAATTAGAAAACAAGTGTATTTTGCCTTCTTCCCCTTCTGATCCTAGTCCTAGCCCGTCATCATCTCCAACTTCGTCATCAGCCCCATCTCCATCGCCAACTCCTAGTCCAAAACCAATTGAGGTCACTGGTGCCACTTTATTAGGCAAGATTTTAGGCGAAGAAGTTTCTCCAGCTGGTTTTTATCCTTGGGAGGCAACCGAAGAAGGGAAAAGTCAAGAGGCAACCGAGAGCTCAAGAACTAAGTTTATTTCCAAGCTATTTTTAGGTTTAGGATTAGTCTTTCTTGTCTCCTCTGGTGTCTGGATATGGTATACTCAATTAAGATGAAAAAATCCCGAGAAATTATTGTTCTTTGGGGACCAGTGGTTGCCTGGTGTGGTTTAATTTTTTATCTTTCTTCAATTCCTAAATTAAGAGCAGCAGAAAATCCTTTTTGGGACGAGGTAATTAGAAGCACTCTTCACTTTTTTATCTATGCCATCCTTTTTGTCTTTCTTTTTCGAGCAATTAACGCTATTCGGAGAAAGAAAAATTACTTTTGGGCAATAGCCATCGCTTTTCTTTACTCAGTTTCTGATGAATGCCATCAATCATTGGTGCCCACCCGAACTTTTCAGATAAAAGATTTGGTTGTCAATCTGCTCGGAATTTTAGTTGGTGGTTTGTTGATATGGAAGTTCTTACCCACAGCCCCCGAGAAACTCAAAAACTGGGCGAAAAAATTTCAGCTGACTTAAAACTAGGCGACATTTTGGCTCTTTACGGTGAATTGGGGAGTGGAAAAACGACTTTTATTCAGGGCTTAGCTCGGGGTTTAGGCATTAAGAAAAGAGTTATTTCTCCAACTTTTGTATTTATTCGCCAGTATCCGGTCGCTGGTCACCGGTCACCGGTCACTTTTTATCACGTTGATTTATATCGGATAAATGAGGTAACTGAGGCTAAAGGTTTAGGGTTAGAAGAGATCTTTGCTGACCCAGGCGCCATAGTGGTCATCGAATGGGCGGATAGAATTAAAGAGATTTTTACCTAAGAGACGAATTGATATCTATTTTGAATATCTAGATGAGAATAAAAGGAGGATTAAAATTGAAACTACACATTAATACTTCAGACAATAAAAAAATAATCATTGGGCTTGATGATAAGCGGTGGGAATTTGAA
>JAHIFH010000054.1 GCA_018900995.1 Patescibacteria group bacterium
AAGCGGAGAAAAAGGACTACTCTGGAATTCTTTCTTTTGTTGTTTTATCTTATCTTTTAGTTCCTTTCCAAGCCTATGCCTCGGTTAAAGGCTTTTTAGAATCCCAAGAAGGACCTTGGTTTCGAACCCCTAAGACAGGCTTAATTACTGATATCTTTACCCGAGGCAGATTTTATAGATGGATTTCCGGAATTTTACCTGGACGCCTCGCGCCGGTAGCGCGGATGAGCGCGGATGCAGGCCGATTAGCGCTGAGTCCGTATCTCGCCCTAGCCACAGCTAATAATCAATTTAATAATTTCCAAATCCGTCGCCGAAGACGCTGGAAATGGACTAGTAAAGGTATTTTAGCACTTCTTATGGTTGGAGTGCTACTTTTAAATTATCTTTCCTTCTTTGCTCCAAACAGGCCTGCCTTTGCCCAAACCCAACCCACCATCGAGCAGCAGATAAATATCATTGATCAAGAGTATTCAACGTCAGGCGGTCCCGTACCGACGGATAACAGTCTAGGTATAGTTCGGTGGACGGCTGGAAGTTATACTGGAGCAACCGTCTACTTCGAAGCTGTTTTTAAGGGGGCGGTTTACCAAAGACAGAGAACCGCCGTTACCCTAACTGATGGAACCGACTATACCGTGAGGATAAGGTATCTTTGTTCCTATAAAGCACCCGACTATTATACCTATTCTTATGCATATCTTTATGTGGTAGGTGGAAGCGCTGTTGCCACATTAACTCAAAGTACCGGAGCAGGCCCTGGTTGTCTTTGGAGCACAACCGCAATCAAAACTGCTCGGCTAATTATCGTCCAAACCGACCCGACGATGATTGATGATACCGAAACACAGATTGAGGTAGGGAATAATGAAAACACTACCAATGTTCTTGCCTCGATTGCCGATCTGACTGACAAAAAAATCTATCGCTATACTTCTAGCGTTTGGAGCCCCTCACCAGTCGTAAACTTTGAAGCAAGCTTAAAATCAAGCAGTTATGAGGGTACGCCAACTGACACCGGACCAAATAATCCAGGAACCGGGGTCCAGGATACTACTGTTGGTACCATAGCTTGGGAGAGTTATACAGACTCCTTTACAAACAATGGCGTATACGATGGCGTGAGTTTAGCCAAAGGAGAAATAAGTTACTATAATAAAGCGACAAATTTTAGCTTTTCCGGTATTCCTTCTGATGCGACAATTAAGGGAATCAAAGTGGAAATAAATGGCTATGTTTCAAATATTCTTTTGGACGATTACTCGGTGAAGATTGTTAAAGGAGGAACGGTTACAGGAACAGACCACGCGTCCGCCACAGATTGGCCAACAACTGATGATAATACTTATAGAACCTACGGTGGCACAACAGACCTTTGGGGAGCAACTTGGGCTGTAAGCGATATTCAAAGTACTGGGTTTGGGGTGGCAATTTCTTTTATAAACAACAAAACAGGCGCTCCCGCTACTTACACCGGCTATGTTGACCATATAAGAATTACGGTTACTTATGCTCCGCAGGTTTCCGAAACTGCCTATGCTCGTCTTTATACCACGGGTGGAACTTATGTTACCGGAAGCGAGGTTTCGGTTAATAGTACTACCTGGACACGAGCGCGAACAGCCTCCTCTATTACTTTAAGCGATGGAACTGATTATGTAGTTCGGATTTATACCTCAAGTGCTTCAGCCACTGCCTATATTGCCAATGCCAAGATAATTTTGACCCAAGACGCTGGAGGGAACGGAATAACTGCTTTAGAGACGGTGCATCAGTATATTAATACCAAAAAATCTCTTGCCCAGACAGGAACTACCGCCTATGCCAGACTGGCGATAGCAGGAGGAGCAGCGGTGAGCGATAGTACTGTTTCCACTACCAGTACTGCCTATGACAGACAGCGGACAGCTACTAGTATTTTTCCTACTACTAACATCTATGATACAGAAATTTCCTTGGACAATACCACTTATACTCAACAGGATTTTGATAATTACTATACTTCCACAAATTGGGCGGCTGGAACATTTACTTATCTTTTTGAGGCAACGCTTCGGACGCCAAGCGCTAACAATGAAGATATTTCCACTTCCTGGCTTGTTATTCAGGTTTCCAGTTTGCAGATACCGGAGAAGGTGATTTTCTTGATTCCGTTGATTATTTTCCTACCCAAGATGGTTAAGTGGTTTCAAGAAAGGAAATTAGCATTTGAAACTGCCTCAAAAATAGCCCAGGTTAATTTGCCATGAAAGAAAAACGAACTTTTGCCATTTTTGGTGACTTTTAACGAGGCTCTGACCCATTTAGTTGAACGCTTTAGGCTTTATATGTGGGTTCAGGAAAGGATTGTTCCTTTGGAAGTCAAGATGGTTGGGGTTCTAGTTTTGCCTTTGGGAATTAATTATCTGGCTCATCAAAACGGGATGACGGTTAATGGTATTTATGCTGGAATGACTTGGAATTGTATTGGTTGGCAGTCGATTTTGGTTTTAGGGGTAACTCTTCTGACTGGACTTCAAGGACCATATACAAAATTTTCTAAACTTGAGTGTTTGGCAATAGGGATTTTAGGAACATTTTTAATTAATATCTTAAGGATTAGTTTAGTGGCGATTCTGATTGTTTATATAAACGCTATTCCGGCAACAGTTGCCCACGATTATTTCTCGGCCTTTATTCTAATCCTCTGGCTTTTTTTCTTCTGGTGGTTTTCTTATGCCTTCGTCTTGGAGACGAAAGCCGCGGATAGACGCGGATAGGAAGACGCTGAGAAACGCAGATTGATTGCTTCGCGAATGAGAGTAAATTTAGGCATAAAAAACCCACCCCTTTCGGGGTGGTTCTGTTAGATGGTTCCTTTATACCATAGCTTTAGTTATTTGTCAAGTCCCCACTTCTTTCGGTATATCTTTCTTTTAATATCTTCTAAAAAGAAGTAGCGTGTCGCTACTAATTTTAATTCCCAAGAAAGCGTTTTCCGGGAAGCATAGATGAAGACTCGCTTTCCGAGTTTTTTTAAAATTTTCACCAGGTACTCAAAGTCGCTATCGCCAGAAAACAAAATAAAAACATCATATTCTTCCTCATCTAAAAGTATATCGGCTGTCATTTCAACATCAAAGTTAGCCTTATACGCCCATTTGTCATTTTCGACTTGGATTCTTTTAAGAGCTTTTGTTACAGGCGTAAAGCCTAATTTCTTAAGGGCGAGAAGAAACTTTTTTGTTTTTCTGTCTCTCTTTTTCGAGGCAAAATAAAATCGGATTTCTTCGATCTCATACTCTTTCTTTAAATGTTGGTACACTTTCTTCCAATCGAACATCCAGCCCAACTTCTTTTGAGCATAGAACATATTAGCGCCGTCGATGTAGACTTTTGCTTTTGGTTTTTTAGGCAGTTTCTTGGGCCGCTTCTTGGGCATAATAAAATCAGTATAGCAGAATTTGGTTGGGGCAGCAAAAAGCACCCCCTTTTATGGTATAGTTGAATTATGACTAACAAACTGGTGGACAAACGGATAGTTTTACCAATATTGATAGTTTCTTTGTTTTTGAATTTTCTTTTGGTTTTAAGGGAATTAGGAGTTTTAGGAGGTTTAGGGGGTTTAGGCGAGGAAAAGTTAGCAGGAAGGGTAGTGAGAGTGATTGATGGGGATACTTTTGATTTAGAAGGAGAAGTGAGGGTTCGGCTGGCTGGGGCTGAGGCTCCAGAGTATCCTGAGGGTTGTCTAGGTACGAAGACAAAAGAAAGATTAGAGGAGCTGGTTTTGGGTAAAGAAGTGACAGTTGAAGTGATTGAGGAAGATAATTTTGGGCGTCAAATAGGATTTGTCAAGGTTGATGAGGTGTTTGTTGATAAAGTTTTGGTTGAGGAGGGCTTGGCCAGAGCTGCCAGCGGAGAGAATCCAAGCTTCGGAGCGGCTTTGTTAGCTGCTGAAGATTCAGCTAGGCAAGCTAAGCGAGGCATTTGGTCTTCTTTATGTATGAAAGAAGGTTGTTTGATTAAGGGCAATGTCCGGCGGGATCGGGGAACGAAGGTTTATCACCTCTCAGATTGTTATAACTATGAGAAGATTGTGGTTAATGAGAGAGGGGGAGATCAGTGGTTTTGTTCAGAGGAAGAGGCTAAGAAAGCAGGGTTTAGGAAATCAGAGGATTGTCCGGAGTAAAGTGAGAAGGTAATTTTTTTAGAGCGGGCAGGGGTTTAGCTATGCTTTTGTGTTGGAAGAAAAAGGCAAGGTTCTTATCTTCGAGCCTTTGGCGAGAAACAAGGTTCTCCCGAAATTTCGGGAGGTTCTTATCTAAACTTGTCTATTTCAGAGGTGAAGACGTTCTCAAAGTTTTTTACCAAGGAGAACATACTGCTTGGTAAGAACTCAGATAGTTGAGCAAAATCTACTTTCTTTTTTTCGATAATTTGAGGCAACTTTTGCAATTTAGATATAAAAGAGACAGGCACGTTGCCACTTCTTAGCAGATAATAAACATCAAAAAAATCCCTGGGCCTGCTTCGAGTTGCCGCCGCTTGAATTTTTTCTTCAACCAACTGCCTCTTAGAAAGCAATAGAACTGTGTATGGAGGAATAAAGTCGTTGTGTATTAGTTGAATGTCAGCGCCTTTACTATTCTTTTTTCTTCTGGAGCCCTGAATTAAAATGTTTATATTCTCTTCATAAAGATTGATTGCCAATTTTGCCAGATACCCTCCTGTTGTTTCTTTTGATTCTAATATGTCGTAGGAGAGATTGACTTTTTCCAGCTTGTCAATAACAGTTAACAAAAGATTTTCAATTGCACGTAAAGGGATATCGAATAAACTAAAATCCAAATCTTCTGAATATCTTGGGCTTTTGTAAGCAATTTTTAAAGCTGTTCCGCCTTTAAATAGCATTTTCTCCGCATCTTTTTGTTGGTACAAAAAAGATAGAAACAGATGCTGACAATACTCACGATAAACATTTATTTTTGTTGTTTGGCTTTTTGTGACCAAACTTTCAAGTTCTTCTTTTTTTACCATCGTTGATTCACTAATTGATTTAGCTTTTTGTTTTCAAACAAGCTAGCATATTCTCTGACCTTGTTTATATTAAGTTTCGCCATATTTAATCTTTCGTTGGCTTTTTTCTTGCCCAATGCTACAAAATAAAGATAATCAACCAAAGCCTTCTCAGGATCAGCTATCAGGTAATCCTCTTTTTTAAAATAACCAGTGAAAGAAACTGTTTTTAGCTTTAAGTATTTAAAACTTTTTCCTTGGTGTATAAATTTTCGAGTAATTTTGGTTGTCGCCGAGGTTATGCTGTAGACAACCTCTGGGATAATAGAATAGTACGCCAGAGCAGTTTCAAAAGAGACATATGAGGGGGCATAAAGCTTGTTAGCCAATAGGTAATCATAGGGAGGATTATCAGCGAAATAAAACAGGCCTCTTCTGGGGCTTTCTATTAAACCTTTCTTGCAATACCTACCCAGGGCCGCCCAAGCACTTTTTTGGGTAAGACCAGTGATTTGCTCAAAATCCTTTGTGCTAAAAAGATTTATCCCTTTATTACTAAAAGCCCGAACTATTTCAAGATATTTCATTTTCTTTACAAAATCATCGAGTAACTGAAACCATTATAAAATGAATTAAAATAAAGGTCAAGAGGACGTTGTCTTGCACGACTACTTTGCCATGTTTATGACCCTAATCTGGCTTATGTTCTTTTGGTGGTTTGCCTATTCTTATGTGTTAGAAGAAAGAGAGGTTGAGGCTTGACCCACCTAGGCTTACTTCAAGCCTTTTGGGTTCTATTCGAACACGGCTTGAAGAGCGCCTTCTGGCGGGTCTGCGCCCGCCTAAATATTCTGAAGGAATTTTTGGCGGGCTTGACAAAAAACAATTTTTCCCCAAAGTCAGTTCTAGGATAATATACAAAATTGTATATTCTGTAGGAACTGAATAGGCAGAGCTTGTTTCTCGCAGGCTTGAAATAAGGAGTACCTTGTTTCTCACTAGCGCTCGAAATAAAATAGATCAAGAAACAGCGGAACTACTTTCGAGAAGACCAAAGACCCAATTGTGAGGGAAGAGTACGAGATGATTTTTTTACAGGGTCTACTGGCGAGCTTCGTTCAACTGGCTTCCTTCGAATAGCTTAAAAAAGAAAGAAAAGAATTGGCAAGAGGATAGCTAGGGTGATGATGAGAACAATTAAGCCAATTAAAAATGATGTTTTTTTAGCCGGAGCTTGAGCTTTTTTCTTTGGCTGGCTAATTTTTTCTTCTTTTCCTTCACCAAGAATCTCATCAAGTAACTCTTTGGAATAGCGCCTAGCTCCGCCAGCTGTTCTCTTTGGGGCAGAAATCTTGCCAGCTTTCTCCCAACGGCGTAAGGTATCAGGCGAAACTCCTAAATATTTAGCTGCTTCAGAGATGGTATACCACTTTTTGTCGTCTTGCATATGGTTGCTTAACTTTTAATACAGCAATTTTCATCATAATTAACTGAGCTGACTTTGTCAAGAGGAAAAAATTGTCAAGTTTCGTAATTTTGTCTAGTTTGCCCCTGAGGCTAGATAGTTTGATATATTTAGTGATTTTTCAGTTGAAAGTTAATTTAATTTAGCCTCGGACAAAGAAGATTGGGACTTGACATTGTATATCCAATCAATGTTAACATTATAATAATTGAGGCTATTTCCCTTAATTAAATTAATAATTGATGTTTACACTAGTCTAAAACGATGTATCCTGCTCAGACCTCATTTATCCCTGTTCAAGCAGCCTTAGCTAGATTTATAGAAAGCCAGGGTTGGCGAGCAATTTTTGCTAATTATCCCTATTGGTATTTAGGGACCACTCCTTTTCGTTATTTAACGGGCCCAATTTTGCCTATCTTTCTCATTGTTATTCACCGCCTTTTACCAGGACTCAATTTATTTGAGATTCTTTTAGGACTGATTTGCATAACTTTTCCTTTCGGGGCAACAGGGGTTTATCTATTGGTTAGAGAAATGAACGGTGGTCGGTTTAGCGCCCTTTTGGCAACTGTTTTTTATTTTTTTGGACCAGTTATTCCACTTCTTTTTCGTTTTTCCGATGGAGTCTATTTAATTGCCCTTTCCCTTTTGCCATATATTTTAATTCTTTATTTAAGATTTCTTCAGCAATGGCAACGGAAGACTGCCATTTATTTGACTTTTTCAATTACTGGTCTAATTTTATTGGACACAACGATTATTCCCTCGTTAGCTTTTGCTATGACAGTTACTTTTTTAGCTAAAACGGGTTGGAAAAGAGTGGAGGAGAAACTGAAAAATAGCTTATTGCTTATTGTTTATTGCTTATTGCTGGCGACTATTTGGTATACGCCGGGTTATTGGTTGACTTTGTTGACGGCTCCTTCACTGGCGGGTAAAACCTTTTTGTCAGTGGCTATTTCTTTACCTCGGTTGTTGTCTGTGGCCTTGGCAATCTTTTTAGCCGTTTTTTCCATCCGTTTTTTCAAAAAGAGAAATCTTTTCCGAGATTTTTGCTTTTTTTGGTTATTTATCTTTGGTTTTCTGACTTTAGCCAGATTTATGGCTGATCCGGATTTCTGGTTGGACTGGAGCGCTTATGGCATTGAATTGCAAATGGGGATGGGTATGGGGCTTAGCTTAGTTTTGTCAAAAATCAAGGAAAAGACGAGACGAATCTTAATGTCTCTGGTTTTAATCAGCTTATTAATTGCTAGTTGGTTGCTTTTAGTTAAGAACAACGTAATAGACACTTTCCAAAAAGAAATTAATCAGTCAGTTGAATATCGGATTGGAGAAAAATTAACAGAAATAATAAAACCTGGCGAAAAAGTTTTTTTTTCCGGGACAACAGTTTTTTGGTTAAATGCTTTTTTTGACATTCCTCAAGTCCGCGGTGGAGTTGACCAAGTCGCGGTTCATCCAACTTGGGACAAAGCGGCTTGGGAAATTAGAGAGGGGACAAAAGTTGAGTTATCAGAAGAATGGCTTAGGGAGTTAGGGGTTAATTATTTGGTGGTTCATGACGAAACTTCCAAAGAGTTTTATCACGACTTTACCTATCCAGAGAAATTTGAACAAGGGAATTTTCAGAAGGTCTATCAAAAAGATGGTGATCGAATTTATCGGCTTAATGATTAATTGTGATAAGTCAAGTTTTATTTAATGCCAAGTCGGGGAGGCATTTCTCCGAAAAATCAAAAGTTAAAAGATTAAAAAATCATAACTTTTAATAACCAAGAAAAAGAACCCAGAGAGTAAATGTGGTTGTTAATAGCTTTACATAATTTTGAAAAAGTTTAAGGAAAAAATACTAAGATAGGTACATTTGATATTGTTTGAACTAATTTGAAATATTTAATACTGATAGCTATGAACTTATTTGTTAGATCTGACCTAGTTTGTTGGTAAAATGGGTCTTGACATAGTATATCCAATTGATGTTAACATAAAATATCAAAGCTAAAATTATTTAGTAAATCTAGAATAAGTGTTTACATAAGGAGGGCAGGCTGCCACCAAAACTCTCTCCTGAGCAAAGGCTTGATTTAATTAAACAGGTTATAATTGAAGGCAAATCTATTGCCCAAGTTTGCCGTGATTTTGGTATATCACGAACCCTTTTCTATCGATGGCTAAAGCGCTATAGGGAAGAGGGAGAAATTAAGCCTAAGAGAAAACCCGGCGTTACTCCTCGAAAAGTTCGTCCCAAAAGAGAAATAAGAAAATATAAAAGAGAGCCTAGACTTACTCCTCAGCAGCGGCTAGCAGCGGTTGAAAGAGTAGTTAAATATAAGGATTCAATTGCCCAAGTTTGCCAAAGTTATCACATCTCTCGCCCCACTTTTTATAAATGGTTAAAGCGCTATCAAGAGGTTCCCGAAGATCAACGCTTAAAGGCAATGAGGGAGAAAAAACCAAAGGTCAGGCGTTACCCTCGGCAAACACCAGAGCTTTATGAAAAAGCAGTTTTAGATATTGTTGCTCATTATCCTCAGCTTGGCGTTGAGAGAATTGCACAAGTTTTACCTAAGATTGCCGGCAAGCCAATTGTTGGCTATCACGGGGTACAGAAAATATTGGAAAGATATAGTTTGAACACCTATGAGCAGCGAGTAGCTTATGCGCGGGCGCAAATCACTCCCGTCATCAGGCTCATCTCAGCCCTGGAAGAGATTGGCACTCGCTTTATCATCTTGCCAGTCGAGACTCGAGCCAAGATTGTCAGATTTGCTACCGCCACCTTCTTCACCACTTTTGCCACTACGGTTGTTCTTGGATTTGCTGGATACATGGCAACGATTGCTGCCGGAGTCCCGGTTTCTGCTCGAATTGGACTTTTCTTTGCTACTATTGCTCTCTCAGTTGGTTCAATTTTCTTTGCTTATTCGATGAAATACTATTTGATTTTAGCCATCGTTTTATCTTTCTCCCGTCAACCATTAGAAGAAGGAGGGGGTTATGCTGTTGGTTTGAATGGTCGCGTTCAACGCGATGGGAGATTAAATAATAATAATCAGAAGAATGGTCCTTCGACAAGTTCGGGATGGCTGGCAAGAATCTTTGGCATGGGAAATGGAAATGGTAATGGGAGAAACGGGGTAGTTCCAGCCGGTGGATTACAACCTTCATTAGAACATATCAAGCTCAAGAGATATCCCTTTGTTTCTATCCATCTGCCTTTTTACAACGAGAAAAAGGTGGCAGAAAGAATTCTAGAAGCTTGTACCTCAATGGATTATCCTAACTACGAGATAGTTGTTTGCGATGATAGTACTGATAAGACAATAGAAATTGTGCAAAGATATGCAAAAGAACATAATCAAACTCATCCTGAAGGCCCCAAGATTAAAGTTCTTCACCGACCAACTAGAGAAGGATTTAAAGGAGGAGCTTTAGCTTATGCTCTAAAGCATACAAACCCCAAGACTGAATTTGTGGTTGTTTTTGATGCTGACTTTATTCCTTACCCTGATACCTTAGAACTATTTATAAAATACTTCAAAGCCAACAATAACAATAATAATTCAGAAGACTATATTAAGAGCAATGTTGCTGTGGTTGGTGGTTACCAATGGCATGTTCTCAACAAATCAGAGAACTGGATTACTCGGGGAGTGAGAACTGAATATGCTGGTTCATATGTGATTGAGAGACCAGGAAGAGAGATTATGGGGATGCTCAAACAAATCTCGGGGTCGGTTTATATGATTAGAGCTGATGTCCTCAAAAAGATAGGCTGGGGAACAAGTATTACTGAGGATTTCGAGCTCACCCTTCGACTATACGCTCAGGGCTACAAAGTTATCTATACCCCCTATATCCAAGGACCAGCGGAATGTGTTTCTACTCTTAAAAGGCTCATCAGGCAAAGAATGAGGTGGGCTGAAGGACATAGTAATTGTATTAAGAAGATGTTTTTCAAACTCATGACTTCTCCCAATCTCACTCTTTCAGAAAAACTCGAGGTTTTATACATTTCTCCTTATTA